>CAYOZB010000001.1:0-70302 GCA_964408365.1 uncultured Halobacteriales archaeon
ACTGTTCATCGTGAAGATCGACATCGGCAACGGCGAAACGCGACAGCTCGTCGCGGGGATGCGCGCGCACTACAAACCGGACGAACTCATTGGGAAGAACGTCGCCATGATCGCGAACCTCGCCCCCGCGAACATCCGCGGTGTCGAATCCCAAGGCATGCTCTTCGGCGCCGATGACGGCGCCATCGTGAGCGTATTGTTGCCGGACCGGATGGGGCTCAAGGTCGGCGCCAAGATACGGTAGCTTAGTCGGCCGCCTCGATCACGATTCGGTTTCCGTCGCGGCCGACCTTGACCTGCGTGCCGGCCTTGGCCTCACCGATGACCTCCTTGAGCAGTCCGGGATCGAGGGTGACGGCGAGGCTTCCGCCAGTCCGGAGGAGTCGCCGCGTTTGCATGCGATCCATCCCGTACATGCCGAGGGTACGCGCGAGCTGCTGAAGCGCCTCGACGTCTTCGGCGCGCAATGACTCGTGTCCGCAGCTTGCACAGCGAAAACCGCGTGCCGGAAGCGCGCCGCGTGGGTAATTGAAACGCAACACCACTTCAACCATGTCGCGCGGAGGCGAGTGTTGATGGCACCTAGGGCGCCAATCGTCGTCGCGTGGCAGAGACGCTGCGGACTTCGATTTGTTCTTCGTATTCGTCATAGTACACCAGGATCGTGCGGTTCCGTAGCCAGGCAGTCGCGAGGCGGCCGGAATCCGTATCAGGTAGCTCCAGCACGTCGAGCACGACACTCGGCCGGATCGGCGGTCGCTCGCAACCCATGCCATCTACGGCATGGGGAAGGATCGTCACATGCTTCCCGCGCGCAATCATCCGATTGCGCTCCGTCTATATTCAGTACTGATTGAATCAGTATATGGCACTTCCGGATCCAAGGGTTGGACAAGAGTTTGGAGGGGGCCTAATTAGCCGAGTTTGGTTGCCGCGTTTGCATGTCCCAACGGCGACGAACCCAAAGAACGCCGAAATTCCGAGAACCGGCGGCCCTGGGTTCATCAACCCCAACGCCCCTAGGAAGGGTGTGCAGTTCCGCCGCAGCCTGTTCGTGTCCCTGACCGTGATCTTGGTTGCAGGTTGCCTGGGACCCAAGCCGACGCCCGAGCCCCCAACCATTTCCGACGAGCCGTTCAAGGGATCCTACCCGCCGCGCGACGGCTCGATCTGGCCCAGCGACCTCAAGGGACCCTTCGAGGCGTTGCCTCTTGAACACGTCACGGCACCTTCGTTCGACGGCACCCTCCTCGACGGGTTCCTGCTCCGGCCCAAACTCCCCGAGGGCGTCCTTGCGCCGATCCTCATCAACTCCAGTCCGTACCTCTCAACGGAGTCGGACGACAGCGAAGCCGACGTGTGGGTCGAGAACGGGTACGCGGTCGCCAAGTTTAGCGTGCGAGGCACCGGGAACTCGGGCGGCTGCCTGGACTTCTTCGGCGCCGACGAGCAACGCGACCAGGTGATCCTCGTCGAGTGGGCGGCCGAGCAACCCTGGGGCAGCGGCTACGTGGGCTTCTTCGGAGGATCCTACCGCGGCACCACCACATTGCAGGCCGCCGTGGAGAACCCGCCGGCGTTGAAGGCCGCCATCGCAGTCGCTCCGGTGCCGGACCTGTTCACGATGATGGCGACGCCCCAAGGCGCGTTGTGGAACCAACTGCCGGCGCAACTCGGAGGAGCGTTCACCGGCATCGCGGCCGCGCCTCGGTTGCAAGGCGATGACCAGGCAGGCCACGTTCAAGGCACGCTGGCGAGGATCGCCGAAGGCGACGTGGGCCGGCTCTGCCCCGACGTCGCACAAGCGTTCGCGCAACTCCAACTGGAGCCGACGACGAGCATGCGGGACGCCGCGTTCTTCAAGGAACGCGACCTGCGCGAACGGCTCGCTGACATTCGCACGCCGCTCCTGTACACGGACGGCTACTACGACGACCAATATTTCGAAGGCGCCCACGTGTGGTACCAAGTGACCGGGGCGCCGTTCGAATACATCACCGGACCCTGGCCGCACGCGCTGCCCTCCGTCGAGGGCGACGGTGGCTTCGAAGGGACGGTCATGGTTCCTTGGTTCGACTTCTGGCTCAAAGGGATCGGCGAACCTCCCATCCATCTCGGAAAGGCGTATTGGCAGGACACGCTCGAACCCGGCGTCTACCCCAACCGCGGCAACGGCGTGTGGCACGAAAGCGACGCCTGGCCCCCGCCCGAGTCACAAGCGCGCAACTTCAACCTCACCGACACGGGGCTCGCCGCCGACGCCCCCGGGAAGGAACGATCGTACAGGGCGGCACCCATGCCTGAAGGCACAAGCGCGCCCGTCCTCGGGGAAGGCGGTTGGCAGTGGCCGAAGAACTTCCTCTGCGACGACGCCGCCGACGCGGCGGAACCCGTTCGCCTCGTGTACCGGATGGACGCGACCGGCGACCCGTTCCTCATCGCGGGCATCCCGACGCTCGATCTCACGATCTCGACGGACGAACCGGGCGGGATCGTCAACGCGTTCCTGGTGCTCGAGCACGCGGGGGAACAACCCTGCGACGACACCGACGCGCAGGGTCCGGCCCTCATCAGTTTCGGCGCGGCGGATCTCCTCTTCGTCGACGACATCTACACGGAGAAACCGTTCCCGACCAGCAAGGCGACGCACATCCAGATCGAACTCACGGACATCGCCCAGGTCGTCCAACCGGGTCAGCGGCTCGTCCTGGTGCTTGGGGCCGGGAACGCGGTGGACCACCAGAGCCGGTACGCGCCGATGATCACGATCCACGAAGGGACGCCCGAGATGCCGACGCATCTGACGTTGCCGATCCTCGAGCAGGGTTGAGCCAGCGTCGGCGCGCGTAGACCGGATGTCCATCCAGGCGTCGCTCGTGTCGCCCGCGGGGGCTCAGTGCGGCGTATGGAATCGTTTGGCAGCTTACTAATTTACTAATTTGTAAAATTCTTGTGTTCGTAAGCTAAATGCCGTTTCGTCCCACGCCACACCAAGGGCCCGATGAACGAGTTCCTTGCTCTCCCCATCAGGGGGAACCGGCGACGCGCGTCGGCAATTCGACCATCCACGCTTCCGAATAGGGCGTGTCGGCGGTGCTCTTTCGGCCGTCCTGCCACACCGCGACGACGCCTTGGTCGTTGTAGGAGATGCCGAGGTAATCGCCCAAATGGGTGAGGAACGAAGGCTGGTTGTTCATCGACGTGGCGCTCGTCGGTTCGGAGCTCACTTGGTATTCGGTGAACGTGTGTCCGCTGTCGACGGAGCGCGCCACGTACGCGTGGTACGCGCTGTCGGCCACTTCCGCCATGTAGATGATCGAGACCGCGCCGTCGGGTTCGACGACGAGTTCCGGCATGCGAAGATCCATGCCGTTGCCCACCGTGTCTTGGTTCACGCGGACCGACGGCTCCCAGGTCTTTCCGTTGTCGCGTGACACGTGGAGGAACACGTCCCCGTCGCCGTTGCGGTCGTCCATCAGGGAGGCATAGATCGTGCCATGGTTCGGTCCCCCGGTGCGGTCGACGTCGACCGAAGGCAACCACGAGCCGGCGTTCTGTTCAATCAGCCGCGGCGCGGCGAACCCGTTTCCATCCGCGTCGCTGACATAGAACGAGCCCGAGCGTAGCTCGCACCACAGGATGAGGAGATGACCGTCGACGGTCACGACGGGCCAACCTCCCATTTGGTGCTGCATCGAGCCGATGTAGTGCGGTTCGGGCGCGGAGATCGGGATCGGGTCGTTCCAGGTGCGTCCGCCGTCGGTGCTTTTGGCGAACATTTGTCGCGCCTCGGAGCTTTGCTGCCACCGTTCGGCGTAGGCGGCGTACACGTGGCCCGTGTAGGGATCGATGGTGAACTGTTCCTTGTCGACATGCGGTCCGACCTGCGACGTGGGCACGTCGTGGGCGCCGTCGACGCCGGTCGCGCCGCTTGCGAACTCGGCGACGAACGTCGGGTCGCGGGAGCCCCAGGGGAATTCTGCGACGCCGATCGAGATGATGACGGGGTAGCGGATCGGAAGGACACCCAAGAGGAGACTGCCGTCGGCTTGGAAGTTCAGGACGCCGTCGCCAAGGGCCCAAGCACCAGGGAAGGGACCGACCTCGGTGTCGCCGGGGTAGCCGCGGATCGGTTCGTAATCCCAGGTCTCTCCGCCGTCGTCGCTCAGGGCGATGCCAGTCCACTGCATGGAATCGTAGGGGGCCAGCTCGTACTGGGTCGGGTAGGGCACCATCATGACGGCCGCCATATGGAGCGGGTTGTATGGGTCCGTCGCGACGTCGATCTCACGTGCGCGGACGCGCTCGGTCAGAAGGGGTCGGTCTTCGATCACGATCTCGGGGTCCAGGATGGCCGGGAACGAAGGTAGTGCGCCCCCGACTCGTCGTGCGTCGGCATCCTCTTGCTGCGTCTGGAGGCAGCCTGCCAATAACACTGCAAGCACCAGAACGGCCGCACGGGCCCAACTCGTCACGCGGCAACAGTTGCACATGACCCGTATATGATAGCGGGCTACCAGGAAAGGACTCGGACGCTGCAGGGACGCCCGCTCAGTAGGCTTAAGCCGATGTTCGGGTTGCGGCGAACTCCCATGGAACTTCCCGGAGCCGCCCGCATCGACTGTCACATCCATTCCAAGTATTCCCCCGACGGGCGCGGGGAACTCCACGAACTCGTCAAGGTGGCCAAGGAAAAGGGTCTCACAGGGATCGTGGTGAGCGACCACAACACCTACCGAATGCCCGCCGACATGAAAGCCGCCAAGTTCGACGGGTTCACATTGATCCCCGCCGAGGAAGTCAGTGTCCGGGAGGGACACTGCTTGGCGCTTGGGATCCGCGAACTGATTCCGCCTCGTCTGCCCCTCATCGAGACGTTGCAGAAGATCCGCGACGCCGGCGGGATCGGCGTCCCGTCTCACCCGTTCCGCCGAGTGCATGGCGTCGGGGCGATCGCCCTTGACGCTGCGCGGAAGGATCTTCGCGCCCTCGAGGTCTACAATGCACGGGACGGCCCGCGAAAATCCAACGACCGTTCCCAAGCGACGGCGAAACGGTTCCAGCTCGGGGGAACCGGCGGCAGCGACGCGCACCAGATCTTCGAGGTCGGCAACGCGTTCACCGTGTTCAAGGAACGCGTCGACACCGTGGACGAGTTCCTAGACCAGATCGACAAACGTCAAACATGGGGCCAGGGTGTTCCGACGCCGCGGAGCAAGTTGTGGATGCAGAACGCCAAGAATGCGTGGTTGTTCGCGCGGCGCGGCTTCCGAAGCATCTGAGGTCGCGGCGAGTTCACGAGGTCAAACGGTCGGGGAACGTCATCCGGCGGCCCGGGCCGGCGAGGTAGGCCTAGATGCCGTCGAATGTCTTGAGCATCTGGTGGGCGCGTTCGCGTTCCTTCGCAAGCCCGCGCGCAGCGACGGGTTGGAGTCCTTGCTTCGGGACATCGAGAAAGAAGGCGGGCATCTTCGTCGGGTCCGTTGAGCTACCGCTCAGTCAGAAAAAACGGACGACCCGACGGATCGTCATGTGGCTTGAGAGGAGGCCTTACTTGATGCCGTATTTCTTTCGAAGCGCGACTGCGCCGGGGCGGTTCTGGTAGGCGCCCTTGCCGCCGCGGGCGCTCATCGCGCGCTTCTTGAATGCTGCGAACTCAGTGTTGTACCGATTTCGGCGCTCAGCGAGCGTCAACGGTTTTTTGCCCGCGCCTTTCTTGACGGTCGCCTTGCGGGCCGGCGCGGGTTTGGCCGCCACGGGCGCGACGATCTTCTTGCGCGGAGCGAGCCGAGCGATCTCGGCGTTCGCCTTGTCGAGGCGCGCTTCGGTGTCTTCGAACACCTTGTAGAGTTTCGCGAGCCGCTCCTGTTCCTGGGTGAAGAGTTTCACGTATTCTTCCAAGCGGGAGGCGGTGCGGGCAGCGTCGCCTTTGAGGAGTTGGTTCTCGGACTCGAGGTCCAGGATGCGCGCCTTGACGCGGGCGGGGGATCCGAGGTCGACGAGGGATTTCTCGAGCTTGCGGTACTCGCCCAGGATGTCGTCCCGTTCTCGCTCGAGGGCCTTGAGTTGGTCTTCCTGGGTCTTGAAGGCGTCCCAGAGCTTGGCGAGCCGGCGCTGCTCGGACTCGAGTTCGAGGATGTATTTCCGGGCCTCGGCGCCGGATTCCACGGTCTTGATCCGGGCCTCGAGTTGATCGATGACGGAAAGCAGATCGTTGAGGTACTTGAGGTCCAACATTCCGCGGATGCGGTCGAGGCTGTCCACTTCCTCGCGGGTGCGGTCGCGGACGCGGGTGAGTTCATCCGCCACTTGGCGCAGATTGGACTTGAGGCTCTCTGCGCTTTCCATTGGAATGATGACATTCTTCTCGTTCGAAGTGGCCATAAAAGCTCTGAACCCGAACCGCTCAAACTTCGAGGAGCCTATAAAAGCCCTTTGTTGTGAGGCGAGCGGCCGTCGTCATGTTTTTGTCGTCGGGTCCGTCGACTCGGCTTCCGGCGTGGTCATGTTGCCGAAGACACGCATCATTTGAGCGACGTAGGATCGGAATTCCTCGTCGCCACGCGGCCTGATCTTGAACGCCCGGTGCTTGGTAACCGAATTGGGAGTCCATTCCAGGGCGACGTAGCCCGCCTCTTCCAGAACACGAAGATGAGCGGGGAGATTCCCAGCCGTTAGGGTCGTGCTTTTTTGGAGCGAGGCGAACCGCATCGAGCGGTGGATCGCCCGGCGGCTCATGATGGTAATCCGCGGCGCGGAGTCGAGCACCTGATTGAATGCATCGGGACGGATTTCGTCGCTCATGGTCACTCTGGATTCGCCAGGATGCGGAGCGTTCCGAGAATTGCGAGAGGGATCATGTATCCGATGGCGATCCAGGTGAACATGAGGTCTTGCGACAGGACCCCGAGCGCCAACAAGAGGGGCCATACCACCGAGACCATGGCATAGGTGCGCAGGACAGGGTCGTCGTGCTGCTTGCTCATCGACTTTCCGGGCAGGGAACGATTGAAGGAGAGGGCGCGGCCCGTCCTGGACCCGCGCCGATCGCTCTCCTACTCTTCGTCGACGCGGCCCTCCCAGTCGTCGGGGCGTTCGTCTTCGCCTCGCGACTCCCAGTAGGCGTCGTTGTTGGGGTTGCATTGGTTCGCGTGGTTGTCATCGTTGGGGTTGCCCATGTTGCGGTGTCACCTCCGCGGCGTCAGCACGCCACATCCCGCTTTCTCGCCGGGATTCATAATGAGATGACCGAACACCCGCCAATCCTCAACCGGAACAATGCGGGTGGACGAACGAATCCTTCCGAAACACGACGGGCGCGGACGTGGTGGCTGAGCGTGCGGCGCGAAGGGCCAGATTGCGGATTTGGACCGCTCGCTGCCCGCCATCTCCCTCCATCATCGTCGCATCTGGAGGGTGAACCAGGAATTCTCCGTGGGTGCGGCTTGACGCTGACAGGATCGCCGCAGCCTCTCGGGCCGCCGCGGTGAACTCCTCGGCGCCTTTCTTTGTGGCCAGATTGGCCCGGGAGATCCGCTCCAGCAAGATGCCCAGGTCCTTGCTACGACCCGTTGGCTGCGACCGGGCAGCCTTCAAGCGGGTCGCCGACCAGCCTTCCCAAAGCTCTCGAAGGCGATTTACGAGCCCCAATTCGGGAATCATGTGCAAGACCGAGCCCGATACTTCTTCCAACGTCCCCACGGCGACTTGATGAAACGGCTCATCACAAGCGGCGCAATCCTGCTCTCGTTCCAGTTTGAGGGAATATTCGCGGATTCCGAACCAGGTCGCCGGCGCCGCAGGATTCTTCAGAACCTCGGTTGGGCATTCTTCGTGCACCGGCGGAGCCCATCCGCGTTCCCGGTTCGCGGAGTCGTGTTTGCGTGATAATAATAGATTTCGCGACCCCCAACACTTTCCGCATTTTGAACAACGGCGGAGGAACATCCAGGCCGACGGGGCGAGGACCAACTCGTCTGACGCTTCCAGCGAGCGCTTGATCGCCCCCGAAGCTCCCGCAATCAGCCCGTGGGAAATCGCCTTCTCGATCAACCGAAACACATTGGTTTCGCCCAGGAGCGCCAAACCCGACCGTCTGGCCTTGTAATTGGCCCGGTTGCGCCCTTGCACTTGTTCCCAGATTTCGCGGGGCGTGATCTTGCCCCCCGATTGGAAAGCGTCCGCCGCTGCAGCAAGAAGGGTCGACGGGGGACGGGCGGGGCCCAACACGTAAGCCTTGCCTTCGCGAGCCAGCAGCTGTGCGTCCGTGAGCAAGTCCAGGTGCTCGTGGGTCGTCGGGGGTTTGACACCGAGTTGTCGTGCAATCGCGCGCGGGCCCAGTTTCTTCCTGGCGTCCACATCGTCGAACAGGTCGTAGACGGCCAGCGGGCCTTGCTCGCGGCGTGCCCGGTCATGCAGGGATCGATACCGGGTGACCCGGCCTTCGGAGGTCATTTCGACTTTCTCGTTCAGCCGCAACTCCTCGAGCGTCCACTCCAATTCCTCACTTCGGTCCTTGTCCAAGTCGAAGACCTTGAGCAGATCCGAAACGGAAAGTCCTCGGCGGAGCCGCCACGTGGATTTGGCTTCGGTGACCTCGTGGAGCACCCTGAGGATTGCACGGTCGTCGACCGTCGCGGCATACTTGGCGAGCTCGAGGAATCCGGTCTCGTCGCGAGGAACGTCGTCGAGGTCAAGGTGCAACAAACGGGGGATGGGCAAGGCGGCCTGGACGTCGGCTTCGTCGAGTACGCGCTCCGGAACCCCTGTCAAGGCCGCAAACAGGACGCGCTGTGCTGCCGTGTGGTCCAATTCCGGTTTCAGCCACGGGGCGCCCCAATCGAGGATTGCGTTCCACGTTTGGTCATACGTGGCCAATTGGCGCGCGTGATCGCACTCTTCGCGAAACTGCGGCAGGTTGCCCTTGCCGGAAAGCTGTTTGAGATGCGCAACCACCTCCGGCCACGGCGCCCGGAATGCTCGGGCAAGTTCCTCACCGGAGAGGGCACGTGGTCCGAGCCGGCGTTGCCATTGGAGGAAACCCAACACGTGTTGTTGGTCGCATTCGAGTTGGCGCCGCAAGGCGGTGTCTCCGACGCTCATGGGTTGCCTTAATGCTGCGCCTCCAACCCTGATAAGTCGATGACCGAACGTCGCCCGGATCAACTTCACGTTGCAACGTCCTCGACCGACCCATCCGGGGCGACGAAGAGGGCCGTGATCCGTGTGCGACGTTTCGCCTCATCGGGCAGCCGCGTCGTTCGGAATTGTGGGTGTTCGGGGACCGCAATGCTGTACTTTGCCGCCGGGTCGGTCATCCGCTGCAACGTTTCACCCAAGACGCCGATGAAATAATTCACCCTCATGGGCTGCAGGGACCCGCCGCCCTTGGCTTCAATCAGCCAGCGCTCGGACCCCCGCTGCGCCGCAATATCCACGCCTCGCGTCTTGGCCACGGCGACCGCGCACGACCAACCCTGTTTCTCGAGGTGGGCGACGAGAAGGCGTTTCAGCTCGTCTTCTGTGAGTACAGCGGCGGCCGCTTCGAGCCGGCGAGGCTTTGTCGCCCGCACCCAAAGCCCCTTGTTTACGGAACCGTATACTGTATACGCCTTCGTAAACTATATTGATGGGGGCGACCAATTGTTTGCCATGGCCGTTGTGAGCTTCCGACCCACGCAGGAGGAAGAAGCGATTATCGAACAAACGCGACGCAGCCTCGGCTCCGGCACGCGCACCGAAGCGGTTCGCTTCCTGATTAAGAAGGGAGCGAAAACGGCAGGGTCGTTGGCGGATGATCCAGTGTGGAAGGCACGTGCTCCACCCGAGTTCTGGTTCAAGAAGAGTCTTTCAAGCCGAGAGATCGATCGACGGCTCTACGGACGACGGCGCCAATAGATGCGTCTCGCTGTGGACAGCTGGGCGTTCATCGAGAGCTTCTTCAGTGGTCCGCGAAGGGCCGAGGTCGACGCCTTGCTCAAGAACTCCGAAATTCTCGTCACCTCTCGCGAAATTGTTGTGGAGACGTTCAATTCGATTGTCTATGAGCTGCGGCGGACATCCCCCGCCAACGACTGGCTCCAACTGCTCCGCTCCAGCCGGACGCGTGTCATCGAACCTGCCATGCACGACGTCGAGGCGTTCATGCAAGCGCTCGGTGCAAGGTCGACCCTAAGCTACGCGGACTCGTCTCTGGCCTTCGTTGCACAATCAGAAGGCATCGCCCACGTGATCACCGAGGACAGCGGTTTCCGCCAGGCGCGACTGGAGCCGCTCTTTTCAAAGCCCCTCCGCCGCTGAGGGCCGCGCCCAAGTGGGCGCAGACCTACGCCACTTCGGCGCCGTGCTGGGAACCCTTGGCCATCGATGGGCCGGGTCCGCCGTCCTTCTTTTCGAACTTGACCACGGGCATCGGGATCGGTGGTGGCAGTTGGACGGCGCGCGCGAGCGTCACGGCTTCCGGCAAGCAGGCGTGCATGATGGTGGTGTGGATCTCGGAGGCGGCTTCGCCGGGCATCTGCTTCTTCTCTTCCCATTCTTTGATGGCTTGGGGAGCCAACGGGCCGCTGTAGAGGAATTCGCCTTCGATCTTGATGACGCCGAGCGGACCGTACACGGCGGTATAGTTGAACTCGATGTGGGCCGAGTTGGGACCTTCGGGGCGGATGACGGTGACGGCGAGGTTGTTGTCGATGCGGACCTGGATGGGGGCGGGGGCGACTTTGAGGAATCTTCGCGCTTCGACGTTCTTGAGTTGGAGCTGTGAGACGTTTCCCATCTTAGACGCCCGAACCAAAATACCCGTCCGTGATAAGCATTTGGGGTCGAACGTTCACTGCGACGAACGCAGCCGCGTCAACCGGCCCCGTGGAGCGTTGTGATATCGGCGACGACATGGTCCGCACGGTCTTCGGAAACGCCGCGGGAGACCAGGAACTTCTTCGCCTTCGCGGCGTTGGGTGGGGCAAATTTTGGTCGGAACTTTCGGTCGATGGGATGCGACAAGAACACGTCTCGTACCGCTTCGTACTCGGGCATCTTGCCGCCGCGTTCCGCGAGCGCCTTCGCCAAGCTTCCGTGGCGTTTGATGATCTGGATCGCCGTCACGGGACCGACGCCGCGCACGCCGTCATTGTAATCGGTGCCGATGAGGATCGCCGCGTCGACCAATTGTTCCCGCGTCAAGCCCGCTGCGGCCAGCGATGCTTTGAGGTCAAGGAGCTCCGGCGGACGCGTCTTGCTCTGCGTCAGGTTGCGAAGCGCACGAGGCGCGCCAAAAAGCGCGATGTCCCAATCCTGCGTCACCGCGGCCCACGCGTCCCCATCTTGCGCAAGATGCGCGCATTGCGCATCCGACTCACCGGGGGCGACCATGTTGGGGATGCCCAACGCGTCGAGCAACGTGCGGCATTCCGCCAGGTCCTCCGGGGTGACTTCGATGCCCGCCTGCGTATCGCCCCGGGCGCGGGCGGCCTCGATCTTTTCCACGCGACCGATGAGGGTCGCCTGTTTCAGCTCCGGTTGGACACCATCGAAGATCCACGCACTCTTGACGCCCCACGCAGCGTAGGCGCGCAACCGGCCCACGAGCCCGTACAGGTGCGCCATCGGGCGACCATCCGGCGCGCGCGGGAAATCACCGGTCGCCCCCAGCGCGGTGGCGAAGGCCCAGATGAGGTTGTCCGCGTCGACGGCGACGACCCTGCCGGATAGTTTCGTCGGATCGAACGGGACCGGCGAGAGGATCTTGCGGAGGGCGGAGAGTCCCACGATTCCCGAAACCGCCTGCATCTGATGGAGTTTTTGCCAGAGCAGGCCAGCCGTTCGAATCGTGGCCCGCGGTGGGATTATCAAAGGGCTCGAGAATCTTGCTGGTTTCCCTGCGTTCGGACCAGTTGTATCGGGCGCTCCAACCGTGATGACCGACCAACGAATCTGAGCAAGTGGTTTCGGAGCCTTTCCGCGGCTTCCGCGAATGTTACCGATTGGGAGAGAAAACGTAAATGATGGCCGCGCAAAGCGCGTGCGCATCGTTATCATTGGATGGGCAGTCCCAGCGCCTACCTCTTGTAAGGGGCCATCAAGGAGGAACAAGAACAATGCGTACCCGAGGAAGTTGGACCATTACGATTGTGACCGGAGCATTCCTGACCATGGCGCTCGCCGCACCGATGGCGGCAAGCTATGCGGAGGCCGAAGCCAGCGTGGACATGAGCGGACTCGGAGGATGGACTTGCACGGCGCGGATCGAATACTATGCGTACGCCGACGTCCCAGTTTTTGACATCGGGGCAACCGTCCTCGCTGAGGGTTCCGGCACCGCAGCGCCAACGCTCGCCGACTCCGGAATGGCACCCGCAAAGACATCTGCTAGCGTTGACTGGGACCAGACAATCTCCGTGCCGGCCGGCGAATTCGCTGTAGCCTTTGCGCACGCCCGTTCCCAAGGAATCATCAGCGGCACGCAGGACGCCACGATGGACGATGACGCCCAATGCGAAGAAGGCGTGGCTGACGAACTGTGCGAGCTTAATCTCGCGTTCTGCGACCCCCTGCGACCGAAACCTTAGCGAGCAACCTACTTCTAACCGCGTGGAGTATCACCTGGGAAGGGTTTGGTAACAATGAGACGCGGCTTCTCCGTCCTTCTCATCCTCATGTTCATGCCGTGGGCTGGCTGCCTTGAAAGCCTCGCTGACACGGGCGAGTGCACCGTACATCTCCCAGCTGTGACGGCAGGCGACACGTACCTCTACGAGGCAAATGGGTCCCTTGCACACATCTACACGACAGCTGGCGCCGTCACCCATTGGACCGCTGTAGACGATACTTGGACGGAGGGCAACCTTGCGTTCGGAGGCATCCTGACCGTCAACAAGGGAGCAACGCTGAAAATTCGGATCGCAGACCAGCCAATCCCGCGCCTCCAGTACCAAGGCCTGGTGCGGCCGGCCTATCAAATTGCGTACGAAGTGAAAGACCCCGCGCACGAACCCGTTTTCCACTACGTGGACGAATGGATGGATGCCGAATCAGGGGACTTGGTGGCCGCCAGCTTGCGTGCCACATATGATTTTGGCGACGACCAAGACCATCTTATCCGCCTCATGCGGGACGGCCGCGCTCCATTATTCATTTCTGGCGCCTTGCCGTCGGAACTAGAAGCGGGGCACCGAATTGGGATTAACTCGGCCCCGGAAGTTCGCGGCGGACCACGCGCTCGAGCCGAACGAATTGAAGGAGGAGCGGCTCTGGACGGTAGCGTACAGCGCACGGAACTCATCCGCGGCGTGTGTCATGCATTCGTCGAGATCGAGTACAGCGAACTAAGAAACACGCGTTCTGAAATTCAGATACAAATCCGTGCCACATACCGGGACGGGCGTCCCCTCCCTGTCGAATACACCGAACACTATCCGCCGTCCTTCGGGTATCTCGACATGAAGTTGGTCCTAGCGGAGTACAGGGGGGCCAATGGCGCGGCCCTGCCAGAATGGAACCCGCCTTCCCGACAAAATGGCTCCCTAAAGACACAGATCGCGCCCGATGGCTTCTTGCCTTACACGAAGAACATCTTCCCGACCACATTCGCGGAAGCGGAACAGGCAATCCGCGCGGACGAAGTCGCCGCGACATGGCTCAACGCAAGGGCCGATGCAACCTTGCTTGAGGTGAGGCACGTCATGGGTGACCCATCGACCGACGCCGTAGACCAGTGGGAGATAACATGGGCGGACAACGAAAAAGCGCTTCTCACGGCCACCGCCACGAAGCGCCGCTCATTATTGCCTGATACACCCGTGACGAAACGCGAGGAAATTCAGGTCACGACCAAGCTGGGCGACAAAGCCGACGACCTTCCTGGGCCGGTGACACCAAGGATCGCTCTTGATGACATGGACAAGTTGTCAAGGACGTTCTACAAAGAACCGTTGGAATTTCTCTCGTGTGACTTCTTCCGAAATGATTGCTGGTTTGGATCCCACAATGTTACGGGGTGGCCGAAGGCCGGGGAGACGGGCGGCGGCCTGCCGCAACCGGGCCTAATGATATTCCTTGAGGCCGGGTGGCTGTTCATGGAACAATCCTATGCGCAGCGCGCATTAGACGACGCGGCCGCCCCAGAGGCCTAGAGGTGACCGTTCGGCTTTCGGCCCGATTGGCGCAAGCAACCGGACGAGCTCGGTTATCAGGACAAGCCACCGACGCACCGACCCACTTTCACCCATCCCCTCCCGTTCCCTAAGTACCATGAAGCCCGAATGCGTCGATGTTGGCCGGAGGGACCCCAGCGCCAAGTCTCGAGGAAGCAGCGAACGCCATCCTCGAAGAAGTCCAGGGCACACTCGACCATCCCCTCGAATTCTTGCCGATCCAAGTCGCAAAGCACGGGCGACGTTGTGCTGCCGTCGACGGTGGCTCGACGGTCGTCCTCAACGCGCGCACCGCCGGCATGTACGCCATCCGAGCGGGGTACGCGCTTCGCGAACCCGACGACCGCCACTTGCTCCGGATCTCCTCCAACACGTGGCGGACCGCCACGAAACGTTCCACCGGCCGACTCTGGACCGAACTCAAACGCCACTACGCGTGGGGCGTCGACGTGGAGGCTCCGAAAATCGACGCGGCGCGCCTCGTCCCGCAATTGGCGGAAGCAGAACGGGTGCTCGCCGAGTTCGACGCCTCTCGCCGCGCCCTCAAGGAACTCCGCTCCGGCGATCTTCTCCTCGTCGACGGATCGTTCGACGATGAAGAACGGTTCGCTCCGCTTCGAGAGAACCTTCTCGAATGGGCCGAAGCCGGCGGCGTTGGCGTCATCGGCGTGTCCAAGGACACGAGCCTGTCCGTCGGGGGCATCCTACCGTTCACGTTGGAACTCGAAGAGTTGAGCGCGTCGCGAAAAGTGACGGCCCCTTGGATGGTGGATGTCACCGCTGCGCTTGGTTACGGCGAACGGGGATTCCAAGTGTTCGGCATGCAATTCGACACGCGCTCCACGCCCTACCGGGTCGACGTGTCGGGGGTCGACGCGGCGGAGGCAGCCTCGTTCTTGCTGAGCCTCTGCAACGATCCGGCGTACGCGGGCTACCCCTACCCACTTGCGCGTGTGCACCAACGGGTGCATTACGAAAGCGGCGAATCGATGGACCTGCGACGCGAACTCGAAGGCATCGTTGCGCGACGACGAGGCCACCGGCTCAGTATGCGACTCTTTGGAAACGGACGGGACGTGCTGGAACTTGCCAACTGAACATGACGTCGGACGCATCACGGGAAAAAGCGTTATGGAGCTTGAGCTCCGCGTCCCCTACCGACTCGACGTGAGCCTCGGAGAGATGCTCGTCGGCGTCGAGGAAGGATCAGAACGGACGTTCCTGCTCCGCGTCACGAACATCCTTCACGGCGCCGAGTCGACCCACGATGACTGGGAGCACCGCGTCGCCGGCTCGATGATGCGCCTCGACAAGGAGAACGCCAAGTACGATCTCCACGACCGAGAAGAGCGACTGTATCAGGTCGCGGTCGCAACGCCCTTGGGGTTCATCGACAAGGAAGAGTCGCCGCCCCGGCTTCGCAAACCAAAAACGCTTCCGCCGCAGTTTTCCCTGGTCCGGCGCCTCAATAAGGAGGATCTCGAATTCCTCGCTTCCTACGAGCAAGACATCCCCATCGGGAAACTCCGAAGCGGATCCCATACGTTGGAGCAGCGCGTCGGAATCCACGGCCGGTACCTGGGCCACCACATCGGCGTGTTCGCGACGACGGGCATGGGAAAGAGCAACCTCATGAAGACCTTCGGCGCGAGCATCATGCGTTCGCACCGGTACGGCATGCTCGTCTTCGATCCCCATGGCGAATACTATGATGGAGGCGCGGGCGTCCTGCCGGACGGACGGAAGCTGCAGGGCCTCATCCATTCGCCCGACGCGGCCGAGCGGCTCGTCGTGTACTCGTCGCGCCAACTTTCCGGCCCATACAACCAACTCAAGATCAGCGCCGCCGAGATCACGATCGCGGACCTCAAGGCCGTTTACACGTTCTCTCAAGCCCAGGAGGAATGCTTGTGGGCGCTCAACGCAGTCTACGGGGAAACATGGCTCCTCGATCTCGCATCGTCCAGTCCTGAGGAGCTCAACATCCACTTCGGCTCGAAATTCCACGAGATGACCCTGGCCGTGCTCAAGCGGCGCGCGGAGCAGGTCCTTCGGTTCGATGTCGTGCACGCCGACCCCGGCGTCACGGTGACGCCTGGGATCTTGAAGGCGCTCGAGGAAGCGCGGTTGGTCCTCGTGGACACGGCGAGCTTGTGGGAACCCGAGGAACTCCTCGTTTCCGCCGTATTGGCGCGCAGTGTCTTGAAACGCAACAAGGAGCGGTTCAAGCGCCCCGTAGAATTCCAGGCGACGCCGCATGTGATCATCGCGATGGAAGAAGCGCAACGCGTGCTCGCGAACCGCGAGGGCGAAGCATCCGTGTTCGCTCAGATCGCGCGTGAGGGTCGCAAGTTCAAGACCGGCTTGTGCGCGATCACGCAGCAGCCGAAGCTGATCCCCGAGGAGCTCCTATCCCAGTTCAACACGTTCTTCATCCTGGGCTTGGCCGACGAACGAGACCGGGAGATCATCGTCGGCAGCGCCAAGCAGGACATGGGTGCGTTGGTGCATGAGATCCAGACGTTGGAACCGGGCGAGGCGATCATCGCGTCGCCGAACGTGCCCTTTGCGGTCCCCGCCAAGGTCGACCTGTATGAGGACCTCTTGCCGACGCTGACGCGCAATGGCGTGAAGCTCGTCTCGCCGTTGCCGAAGGCGTTCTACTGATCGGCTGAAGCAGGCTTCGGAGCGGGGTCGGGGGCCGGTGCCGGCGCTGCTTGGGTCGGAATCGGTCGGGCGGGGTCCTCCGGGTGTCGGAGACTGAACACCCAGACCGAGATGCGGCTGGAAAGTCGGGCGACCTTTCCGTCGACGACCTTCCAAAAACTAGGGAAGTACACGGTGGACAGCATCCAGGCGCTGATGGAGACGACGAGGACGAACATCTCGGGGTGGTCGTCCCGGTAGGTGATGCCGGAGACGATGAGTCCGGCTTGGTCGACGATGAGGCCCAGTCCGGTGCCGTAGAGCACGGCGGCGATGCGGGTGATGGCGACCCCTTTGTAGTGGAGGCCGACGAACCCGGCGATGCCAAGGAACAGGATGCCGGTCACGATGTGGTGGGGATGGTAGCCGAAGATGACGGTCTTGCCGCCCATCTCGAACACGTTCTCCACGCCGACGGGTGGCACTTTGGCGAAGTAGGTGACCCAGACGCGGGCCCACAAGAAGGCGGCGAGGAAGCTGATCCAAATGAGGAACCGAGTGTCGCCTCCCCGGGTGCGGAACTCTCGGCGCACCATCCTGGGGACCCACGTAACAAAGCGGGCCAGAGAAGAGGACACAACCCCCTTCTTTCCCCGGACGAGTACCTAAAGTTTCGCTTGGCTCTCGCAGGTTGGTTGGGGCGGTGCTAGCCCGTGGCGGGTTGGAATTCCCCGAGTTCGACCTTGAGGAAAATGTAGAACGTGAGCCAGAGGTAGGTCTCGAAGGTCTCCGCCATGAGGGCTTCGCCGAACGCGACCTCTTCGGGGGTGAGTTCGGATTCAAAGTCGACGGGGAAGTTCCAGACCATGTAGCGGGTCCAATTGTCCAGGGTGTCGCGTTGGTTGTGGATGCCGATGGGCGTGTTGAGGGCGTCCCCGTTGAACAGGAAGTAGCTCGGAACGCCAGCGGCGATGAAACTGGTGTGATCGCTTTGGGCGTTGACGCCCGCGTACCCATTGACTTGGCCACCGCCGACGCCTTCGTAGAGGAAGTACGAGTCGGGCCAGCCGACCGCCACCTGGGTCTGGATCTCGTGTCCGAGGCCGAGAAGGTTGTCGGCCATGGGGCCGTCGGGGCCGGCGCTCACGATCAACGGGTCCGGGCAAAAGAAGGGGGCTTGGGCGGTGTGGGCCGGACGGATGGTGCAGTCCGGCACGGTGCCGTCGTTGGACACGGGTGCGGGTCCGGGCCAGGAGAACCCGTTCACGTCGAGGTTGACATAGGTACGCATCTGTGCAGCGACGTTCGGGTTCGTCCGGACATAGAATTGGGAGCCTTGAAGCCCAGATTCTTCGCCGCCCCACAGTCCGAACAGCATGTTGTGGTCGGTGGAGACGTTGGCCATGGCGCGGGCGAACTCGAGGGTGGCGAGGGTACCGGCCGTGTTGTCGAAAGCGCCTTCCGTCGTGCCCGCGACGACGTCGTAGTGTCCGCCTACGCCGAGCATTTGGGGGTGGGCGAGGTCGGTCTTCGGGTACTTCATGGCGACGACGTTGGCAAACGGGGGATTGAGGGCGTTGGTGCCGTACGGATCGACTTCGACGTTGTTGTAGCCAAAACTCCGGAACAAGCCGGCGAAGTATTGTTGGGAACGGGCGTAGTTCGGGCAGCCCTGGCAACGGTTCGGATAGTCGGCACGTTGGACCTTGTACCAATCAACGATGTTCTCGCCCTGGAAGAACCCGGCCGTGGTCTCGGGCGTCTCGACCTTGACGACGTCGCCGTCGACAGTGAGGGAGACCTCCGTCATGCCGGGTGGGATCAGGAGCGTCAATTGGCTGCTGGGGGTCACGGTGGCAAGGTGTTCGACGGCGAAACGTTTCGTCGCGGGATCGAACAGGTAGACATTCTCGGGGAAACCGATGATGGCCGCTTTGTCGCCATGCCACGAGAACGTGGACAGCGCGCCGGAAGCGGTTTTCGCGTCGAATCGGCCCGAACCAGTGTCCACCGACGATTCCAGGTAACCGTTGACGACGTCCGCGAGCTGGGCCTCATCCGGGGGCACCTCGGGGCCGTCCTGCGCGCTGAGGCACCCGGCTGAGACAAGGCCGACGACGATCACGAGCGAAGCAACGAAACGGACGGCCACCTGTGGGGCTTCGTGCCGCGTCTATTAGACCATTTCTACAACGCCTCGGTATTTCGGGGAAAAGGGTCCGAGTTGTCCTAGAAAAACCGAAACATGGTCGGGTCCGAAACCTACCAGTCGGCAGACTCGTCATTTTTCGGCCAAAAACCTCCCATTCCATTGTTTCCCGTTCGGGCTCCTACTTGACGGGGACTATGGCGGACGCCGGGGCCGGGCTCGCCGCGCCTGCCGCGGCCTCGATCTGGACCGCGGTGCCGAGAACGACGAGTACGTCGTGCGCCTTCAGCACTTCGGCGGGCCCTGGGTTCGTGACGCCTTCGACGCCGCGCTGGATGAGCACCACATGCAGGCCCTGGCGGGCCCGCAACGCGAGCTCCTCCAGGCTCTTGCCGATCCAGGGCGAATCCTCCGGGACGACGACGCGTCCGGGCTTCAGTTCCTCGGACGGCAGGTGGAGAGGCATCTTGCGAGCAAGGAGGGCCCGGGCACTTGCGACCTGCTCCGGGTTGCCCATCAAGGTCAACCGGTCGCCTCCAAGGATCGGAATGTCCTTGGCGGGGATGAGTTGGCCCCCGTTGTCTCGCTCGATGAGGATGATGCTTGCGCCCGTCGTGCTACGAATCCCCAATTGCTCGACGGTCTTGTCCCTCGCCCAGGCATCGGGCGTGACCACCGCGTGCTCGATGGTCGCCTGCAAGGGGAATTCGTGCGACAAGAACCCTTGGAGGGCCTCCGGGGCCGAGACGGGCACGTGCTTCGCCTCAAGCAGGGCGCCGACGCTCTCCCGGATGCGGCGATGGAGGCGTCGGATCTGGGTCCACAGGAGCAACACGGCCCCCGCCACCATCCCGATCCAGATGGCAGCGACGGTCGGTTCTGCGAGGAAAGAGCGTGTCGCGATCACGAGCGGGAGCCCCAGGAGGACGGTGGCGGCGACCACGAAGCTGTATTGCACGACCCCTCGGACCCCGAGGCCTTTCTGGTCTCCGGAGCGTACGCGGTGCGCCTCCTCCACCCAACGCCGGCCGGCTCGCTGCATCTCGAACCCAACGGGGAAGAGGAGTGCCGTCACGAAGGCCCAGTACGCGGGGAGCGCCACGCCCACGTCAAGGCCCACCTCTTGTTCGAGGAACCGGACGCCGGGCGGTCGAAGAACGGGGGCCGCGCTGATGAGGAGCGCCGCGAGGAGGGCGGCCACGATGGCGTCGTGCCGGGAGCGGCGCACGGCCTGGGTCTGTTCGGGGCCAGGGCGCTCCCGGACCGAGCGCATCCAGGTGGAGTACACGGAGCCGTAGGTGCGCAGCGCCGGGAACGCGAGCCGACCCAGGATTCCGCTGATCCTTTCGTCGTGGCGGATGAGAAGGGGGCTCGCGAACGAGGTGATGCCGGCCGTTCCTACGATGAGCGGGAACAGGAAGGGGCTCATGGTGCCGGTCGCGAGGCCGAGCGCGGCGATGACAAAGCTGAACTCTCCCACTTGGGCAAGCGCGAGGCCCACGGCCACCGAGGTGGCGGGGGAATAGCCCGCGAGGAAGGTGGCCGCGGTGCCGCTCACGAGCTTCCCGACGACGATGACGGCAACGAGTAGCAAGACCTCGGGTACGTGGTCGGCGAGAACCGCGAAGTCGACCAGGGTGCCGATGCTTACGAAGAAGATCGCTGCGAAATAGTCGTGCACGGGGCGGACGCGCTCCTCGATGTCCTTCCGTCGCTTCGCTTCGGAGAGGACGGCGCCCACGACGAAGGCCCCGAGGCCGACGTGGAAGCCCATTGCGGCGCTAAGCGCGGCACCGCCGAGCGCAACGGCCAGTACGAAGAGAACGAGCACCTCGGGACGAAACCGTTCGGCGATGTGGTCGGCGAGCCGTGGCAATGCGACCAACCCGAACAAGAGGAGCGCCAGTAGGAAGAGCGTCATCCGCAGAAGGGCAACCAGTGCATCCCGCACGGGGATGTCCCCCGTCGCGGCGTACCCGCTCAGCAAGGCCAGCATGACGACGGCAACGACGTCTTCGAGGACGAGAACGGCGAAGATGATCCTTGAAGAATCGGCATCGAGGCGCCCCTGCTCCCGCAGGACGCTCACGATGATCGCGGTGCTGCTGATGCTCAGCATGGCGCCGAGGAAGACGGAGTCCACGGGTGACCAGCCGAGAAGATTTCCGGCTTCGTAGCCGAGCCAGAAAACGAACAGCACCTCAAAGAGCGTGATGAGGAACGCGGCGCCGCCGACCTTGCGAAGTCCCCGCAGGTTGAAGTCGAGGCCGAGCCCGAAGAGGATCAGCACGATGCCGAGGTCGGCGAGCGTGCGAAGGCTGAACTCGTCTTGGACGAGGGAGAAGGGCGACGTGTGGGGGCCGATGATCACGCCTGCGGCGAGCAGGCCGAAGACCAGCGGGAAGCGGAGGCGCTGGAATAGCAGGGTCGTGAGGGCCGCGATGACCGTGACGACCGCGAGGTCCTGGAGGAACTGGAATTCGGTCGCCACGCCGCCAATGCATCAGGCGTACGTCGCTAAAGCCTTCCCAAACGGTTCCGAGGGGAGCATTGCCGCCGCTCCCGCTTCTTCCGTTCGCGCCGTCCGAAAAGACAACCAAAAGGGGAAAATCAGGCGACGCAGACGCACCGTCGCGGGCAAGAACGAGCCACGAACGGAATTTCCTACTTTCACCCAACCCCCCGAACCTGATATCACCCTCGCCGGCCCAGCAGTCCTGCAGGTCGTGGTTTGGTCGAGATTCTCCACGTGTCGGACACACATCTCGGGTTCCAAGCCTACAGCTGCCTCACTCCCGATGGGTTCAACCAACGCGAAGTCGACGCGCAAGACGCGTTTCGACGCACGATCGACAACGCAATCGCCAACCCGCCCGACGTCATCGTCCACTCCGGCGACCTTTTCGACGTCGTCCGACCCTCGAACCGAGCCATCGCGTTCGCCCTGGAGCACGTGCGCCGCCTGAGCCAAGCCCAGATTCCTTTCGTCCTCGTCTCCGGAAACCACGAAGCCCCCCGTCTCCGGGAGACCGGCTGCATTTTCCGCATCTTCGATGGATTGCCAAACGTGTACTCCGTCTACCGCGGACAATACGAAGCCCTGACCCTCGACACCCGAGGCGGCCCGGTCACCGTGCACGGCGTCCCGCAGACGTTGGCCCAGGCCGACTTCTCGCAGGAATTGCTTCGCGCCGCACCCGCCGGTCCGGGCCAACAGATCCTCGTCGCCCACGGCACCGTCGCCGGCGTCGACGGTTTGTTCATGCACGAGCTCAACGAACTCACCATCCCCCACAACGCCCTCCGACCTGACTACGACTACGTCGCCCTCGGACACTTCCACAACCACCGACGCATCGGCGACAATGCCGCGTACGCCGGCTCGACGGAACGCACCTCCTTCTCGGAAGCCCTGGAAGAGAAAGTGTTCCTGCGCGTCACCCTCAGCGGCGGCCTGCCCCGGATCAAAACGATCTCCAGCGAAGCCCGACCGATGCGGGACGCGGGAGTCCTGGATGCTTACGGCTTCGATTCGCGCCAAATCGCGGACGAGGCCGCCCAGCGATTGTCCGCCGTCACCCTGCCCGGCGCGATCGTCCGACTCAAAGTCGTCGGCATGGAACCCTCGACCCTACGGACCCTGGACGTCGAAGCGGTCAAAGCGGCGGCAAGCAACGCCCTGCACGTCGACCTGCGGTTCGAACCCCGCATGGACGAACACGCCACCCAATCGGTGCCGGAACTGGGATCCATGGAAGCCGAACTCGACGCGTTCCTCTCCACGCGACCCATCGTCGGCATCGACCGAGAACTCGTTGCGGCCCAGGCCCGGATCTATTTGCGCGGGGAGGCCGACCGTGCGGCTTAACCGACTGCGACTCGTCAATTACCGCCGATTCGCGGACGCCGAAGTCGAATTCCCCGACGGCCTCATCGGCATCGTCGGCCGAAACGGGGCCGGCAAGTCCTCCATGCTGGAATCCGTTCTTTGGGCCCTCTTCGGGCACGAAGCGGCACGGACCAACAAAGAACTCGTCAAACGCCAAGCCGCCGCCCCCGGCGAAGACGTAGTCGTCCGTCTCGAATTCGAGATCGAGGGCATCCAACACACAATCACCCGCCGTTTGCGCGGCCGGTCCTTGCAACCCGAGGCGGCCGTCGAATCGGCCGGCGTCCTCGTCGTCGCGCCCGGGCCGAATTCCTGGGAGCAGGCCAACCTACTCATTATGCGCATCCTCGGCTTCGACCGCTCCTCCTTCGAATCCACCGTCGTCGCCAAACAAGGCGAACTCGCCGCCCTCTCCGAATTGCGACCCGCCCAGCGAAAAAAAGTCCTCCTGGGACTCCTCGGCATCGACCGCATCGACCACGCGGTCCAACACGCCCGCTCCGACGGAAGGATCCTCGACGCGCGCCTCGGCGAGGCCCGCCGGTCCTTGACGGACGAGGATGCGCTGCGCGCCGAACTCAAGACCACCGACAACGAGCTCGCCATCGCGAAGGCGGCACTCTCGAAGGCCGAGACGGACGCCGACGCGACCCGGCGCCGCCTCGGGGGCGTCCAACATGCTGCCGACGACCTCCTCGCTCGAAAGATCAAGGACCAAGAACTCCGCATCCGACTCCAAGCCCTCCAGTCGCGACTCGAATCCATCTGGGGTCAACGCACGCGACTCGGGGCCGAAGCCCATCTGGCCCGCGAACGCATCGCCCAAGCGCCCGAACTGCGTTCTAGACTCGGAACGTTGGGCGATCTCGACGAGCGCGTCGTGACGTTCGAACGGCTTCGGAACCAAGTCGCGCGGCGGGCGGAACTTTCGGGTCGGCACACCCGGGCCGCCGCCGAGTTCGCCGCCCTTTCGCAATCAACGCCCCCATCGTTCGCGCCCATGGAAGCAGACGTCCGCGCCCGAGTGGCGAAACTCCAGCGGGAAACCGACGAAATCTCGACCTCGCAGGGCCGGCTCGAAGCAGAGCGCGCCGGGTTGACCACCGTCCTCGCCGAGGCAAAACCGACCGCCTTGGACCGCTCGCCCGAATGGACCGCCGACGACTGCTGCCCGACCTGCGGACGCGAACTTGCCGACGCGGCCGACCGCCTTCGCCACCAATTCCAAGAAGCATTGCAAACGTGGGACGCGTCTCGCCAGACCCTCAAGGCGCGCCTCAACGCCGTAACGACGGAACTGGCTGACTTGGCCGCTCGTCGCCGGAAAAACGCATCGGAACGAACCAAGACCGAAGCCGCCCTCCGAACGCTGCAACAGAACGCCACGGCGGACGCGGTCCGACAGGCACGACTCGCCCGGCTCGAACAAGACGTCGCAGAACTCGCGGGGCAGGTCGCTGCCCTTCCCGAACCCGAGTTTGATCCTGCGGAACACGAACGCCTCCTGGTTGCCCGCGCGGAACGCGACAATTTGCGCGACGCAGTCTCACGCATCGAGGAAACGGAGCGCCGATTATCCCGAATGCAGGACGAAGACCGACTCCTTGCCGCCCAAGAACAAGAAATCATCCGCGACCGGGAGACCTCCAGCCGTGAACTCCGGACGCTGACCTACGAGGCTGGATCGTGGGAGAGGACACACGCGGAAGCCGAAACGTTGCGCCAGCGCGCGGAAGCCGCCGAACGCGACATGATCCAATGGCGCGAACGCTGTGAGGCCCGAACCCGCCAACGAACCCGCATCACGGAAGCCCTTGCAAAACTCGACGGACGCCGGAAAGAGGTCAAGGAACTCGAAGAAGGCCTTCGGTTGTTGGAGATCCTCGCGGCCCGACGCGGCGAAGACGGCCTCCTGCCCGAGTTCCGGACCCACCTCATCGGCCGACTACGGCCCGCCTTGAGCCGCGCCGCGGGCCAACTCTTGGGCCAAATGACCCAAGGAACGTACGCGGACCTTGTCCTCGACGAGGAATATGGGGCCTCGCTCTTCGACAATGGAGTCTCCCATCCCCTCGAACGATTCTCCGGCGGAGAAGTCGACATCTGCAACCTTGCTCTTCGCCTTGCGGTGAGCGAACTGGTCGCGAACGCCCGGGGCCGAAGCCGACTCCAGTTCATCGCCCTCGACGAAGTCCTCGGGTCACAAGACGAGGAGCGGCGTGGCCTGATCCTCGTCGCGTTGAACTCGTTGGCGAACGTGTTCCGCCAGGTCTTCGTCGTGACGCACACGGAAGACATCCGCGAACGGCTCGAACATGTCCTTCGCGTGGAAGACGCGGGAGATGGAACGAGCCGGTTCGTCACGACGTGGGACTCCAGCCCGCCGCGGCCTCCCGAGACCTTGCCGAAGGCGCCCGAGACGACGTTGCTGGCGCCTGCACGCGCATAACCGTCGATGCGAGGGTTCTAACCGGTTTCGCCGTTTCCGGGGCCCGTGTTCGAGGGCCTCCTCAAGAAATCGCTCCAGGAAGGAGCGACGTACGCCGATCTTCGTCATCAGACCATTTCGACGCACGGGTTGGAGATGCGCAACGGCAAGATCGAGCGCGCGATCGGCGGCAAGGAAGAAGGCATCGGCATCCAAGTCCTGTACAAAGGA
The DNA here is from genome assembly GCA_964408365.1 of uncultured Halobacteriales archaeon. Taxonomy (GTDB): domain Archaea; phylum Thermoplasmatota; class E2; order JACPAO01; family JACPAO01; genus JACPAO01. The sequence goes on from CAYOZB010000001.1 coordinate 25,497, forward strand.
GGCTGGGGATTCTATGCGACGAACGTCGCCACCATCGCAGCCCTCGACGACGCGTTGCAGAGCGCGTTGACTTCCGCGAAGGCCGCGGCGAAGCACATCGGCGAGAGGAACAAGCTCGCCGACGACGAGGCCCGGACGGCGACCGTGTTGTGGAAGCCGAAGAAGAACCCGGACGACGTGGACGCGAAGGACAAAGAAGAGGTGGTCCGGATCATGCACGGCGCGGTCAAGGAGCAAAAAGAGGTCAAGAGCACGACCGGCTCCTATGGCGACCGCACAACGCACCAGGTCTTCTACAACTCCGAGGGCGCCCACGTCGAGACGCAGGTGACCCGAAGTGTCGCCCAGGTGCATTTCATCGCGCGCGCCGAGGGTCGCGTCACGAGTCGCCGGATCCGCGTCGGCGCGGCTGCCGGCTTCGAACTCTTTACCGACGTCGACGTGGAGAAAAAGGCGCGAGAGGCGGCCGAATCCACGATCCGACTCCTTCGCGCCCCGGCGGCTCCGAGCGGCCGGATGACCGTCGTGACGGATCCAGAACTCACGGGAGTGTTCTCCCACGAAGCCGTGGGCCACGCCTCCGAAGGCGATTTGGTCGCGGCGGGCGAATCCTGCCTTGAAGGAAAGATCGGGCAAAAGATCGGTTCTGAGCTCGTCACATTGGTCGACGATGGTACCATCAAGGGCTCCTTCGGCTCGGCCCCGTACGACGATCATGGGGTCCCCATGCAGCGACGCGTCCTCGTCGAGAACGGCGTGTTCAAACGGTACCTCACGGACCGCGTCGCCGGCGGCAAACTTGGGTTCCGCTCGACCGGCTCCGCCCGCGCCGAGTCATACAGTTCGCGGCCGTTGGTCCGGATGACGAACACGTTCATCGAGAAAGGCGACCTTTCCTTCGACGAACTGGTCGCGGACGTCAAGGACGGCGTCTACGCCGTCGGAAGCCGCGGCGGCCAGGTCGACACCGCCAAGGGATCGTTCCAGTTCTCCGCCCAGGAAGCATATCGGATCCGCAAGGGCCGCATCGTGGGACCGCTTCGGGACGTGAGCCTGACTGGGTTCACGTTGGAAACCTTGTCGAACATCGACGGGGTGTCCAAGGAATGGGCCCTCGGCGACCCTGGCTACTGCGGCAAAGGCCAATACGTGCCCGTCGGGGACGGCGGACCGCATCTTCGCATCCGCAACGCGATCGTGGGAGGCACGGCATGAGCGCGGGAAACCTCCTTCGCACGGCTGAGAAAATCGTCGCCTATGCGACGCGGCACGGAGCGGACGTCGCGGAAGCGTTCGTCGAACGCAGCAACAGCGGCACGGTGCGCATCGAGAAGAACCACGTCGGCGGGATCGAGGCCGACACCACGTACGGGATCGGATTGCGGATCGTGAAGGACAAACGCGTCGGGTTCTCGCATCTCACGAGCGAGGAAGACGTGGCGGCTGCGTTGAAGGACGCGTTGGGGAATGCGAAGCTCGCCAAGCGGTTGCCGGCCTTTGCGCTTCCTTCGTCCAACAAGATGCCGCGCATCTCCGGGATTTTCGACCCGAAGATCGCAGCACTCTCCGGGCCGGACATCATCGAGCTCTCCATGGAAATGGTGCGCGGCGCCCACGATGTGCGCGCCGGCCTCAACGTCACCGAAGCGGGGGCCTCTTTCGGTCAGATGGAGAACGCCATCGCGAACTCCGAAGGGCTTGCCGTCTCGAGCCGCGAGACGAGCATCGGGGCAAGCTGTTTCGTCGTCCAAAGCCAAGAAGGGATCTCGACCGGGTCCGCGAACCGTGAATCCACCCGTTTGAACCTCAACACGAAGAAGCTCGGCGCCGAAGCCGCGCAACTTGCTCTCGATGGGCGAAAGCCGAAGAAACTGGAAGGAGCCGGTCGACGCATCTTGGTGTTAAAGCCGGATCCTGCCGCCGACTTGATCGGTACCTTGACCGTGCCGTCCCTCTACGGAAGATCGGCGATGCGCGGCGAATCCTTCTACTCCAAGAAGGTGGGCAAGAAAGTGGCGCATTCGAAGATCTCGTTGATCGATGATCCCACCGTAGAGAACGGGTTGGGTTCGTCGCCGTTTGATGACGAAGGCGAGGTCAGTCGACCGTTCTTCGCGATCAAGAACGGCGTCCTCAAGACGTTCCTCTTTGACCGCAGCGCGGGCGCGGAGTTCAAGAGCAAACCCACTTCGTCCGCGTTGCGCGTCCACCCGTTTGATGGTCGCAGTTACAAGAGTCCCCCGGGCATCAGCGCGCGAAACGTCCGATTGGGAGCCCCCTCACGGGCGACTGAGAGCCTCATCGCCGGCGTGGACGATGGTCTTCTCGTGCACGACCTTATGGGAGTCCATACGGCGAACACCGTGAGCGGCGATTTCAGCGTCACGTCGACCGTCCTGTTTCGGATCATCAAGGGGTCCGTCGAAGGCCCCGTCGAGCCGGTTTCCGTCGCCGGGAACCTCCACCAAGCCTTGCGGGAAGGGCTCGTATTGGGTGACGACCTTAAGCAGACGTCCGGGGAAGCCGTGATCGAGATGCCGAGCACGCGGTTCGAGTCCTTCACCGTCACGCCCTAATCCTGGCTCGAAGGGCATTGAAAAGCGATCAACCACGGGTCCCCCGTACACCGCGGCGGGTCGTGAAGCGCGCAACGCTTACCGACCCGCCGCGCAAGTTTGGGGATGCGGCTAAGGGAGCGGCCAGGCCATCTGCTTCAACCCCCCTCGCAGCCGCATGCAGGCTTCTACCCGATGCAGCCGCCGTCGTAGTCGTTCTCGTCGCCGACGTCGGAGGTGACGACGTGGGCTGCCCAACAGGCGCGGTCGGCTCCGATGTTGGTCAACCAGCTGAGCACTGCGAGTCCAAAGTCTGCGACGCAAAGTGCCTCGTTGACGACAAGGTCGACGGGAGAACCTGACCAGCACGGCGGCTCTCCCGTGGCAGGGACATCGGGCGAATCGGGGGCATCGTGCGGCGTGTGAATCGGATGTGCCGTAACAGACGGCAAGCCGAGGACGGCCGCTGTTAGAATCGCGATTCCTACCCACATCTTTCGATTGGTGGTTGGTGCCACGGCGCCCCCGGGTTACCATCGGGATATCTAGTCTTCCGCGACCAACCTGGCACCCGGGAGGGAACACATATGAATTCCTTATTGAACCTCTGAACGTAGGATGGCAACCGAACCCAGAATTGCCCGGGCAGCTCCGGTTGTGCTGATTCTTGTCGCGGCAGCTCTTCTTTCTGCGGGCTGTCTCGAACGCGATGCAGACGGGTTGCCGGGCCAGAATGATCCCCGTCGGGCCGGCAAGGCCGCCGCGGCTGAGCACGTTTTGAGTTCAGCGGATGCGCTAGACATTAGAGAAGGGGATCTGATGGACATCCACCTCCGTGGCGTCGGATGGGGCCGGCTCGTCATTCGGACTCAGGTTCCGACGACCGTCAACATTACGGTGTCCCATTCCGAAATCGATCTGGAGAATCCCACTGGCCCGGCGCAGGGGAAGTACGACGAACGAAATCATACTCAAGTTTACTTCTTCCCTGACGGGGGCGCTCCGACCGAGCCCAACTCCTTCCTATTTGAATGGCTCGGGCTCCCTCGCAACGCTTCGAGGGGCTTTGTTGGCGCCGCCCGCGGTTCGCTCGAGGTCACTCCCGAAAATCCAGGAGTCATCGTCGTCGCCACGTCTGTTCAAGGCTACCGAATTGAGCTCCAAGCCGGCGTGGCATCAAGTTTTCTGTCCCGCGACTGGAAACTTGCCCCTCACGAGGGGTACGCCTTTGAGGTTCCCACTCCATCCATCACCGCAGCGGTCGATGACGACTTGGCCCGCGTGAGCGTTGTTCGTGATTGGACGACGGGAAGCCTCGACCTTAACCCGTCTCTTTTGATCGCTTTCCAATGGACGATAAGCGGACCTGATTCGTTCTCCGCGGGCGTAATCCGCAATGAACTTGCTATCCGCGAGCAGCGCCCGGCCGATGATCCGCGACGTGGACTGAGCATCGACGCCCCGAACACGCCGATTGTCTCCGTGAGTGGAGGATCGTTTTTCCTACGACGGATCGTGGCCGAGCCGACGACGTTGGAGATGTATCGTCATCTTGAGGTCACGACTGTGGGCCCGGACACCCAAATCTACGGCGCCTCGTTCCTTTCCATACCTCTTTACCCCTAAAGGGCAACGGCGGGGAATCCCTGGGCGATAAGTAAGAGGCGCGTGCAAGCGGCCCCCGCCCCTCGGGGCAAGGTTTTCAACAATAGCGGTCATCGGCACGCCGAATGGGGGGAACTCAGCCAGTGGCCGCGCCCGCCAAGGGGCTCTCGTTGGAGACCCCCGAAGCGGCTCCAACCGAGGCGCTGCGCGTCGACCTCCCCCCGATGCGGAACGGGCACGGTCGTCGGATCGCGAGCCTGCCCGAACTGCGCGCCCTCACCGACCGATCGATCAGGTCGGTCGACTTGCACCTCGGGCCTCTTCGACGTGTCCCGACGAGTGTCTGGTTTCCCGAACTCCAACGCGCGTTGCGCCCAGCCGGGTTTGCCCACATCGTGCTCCAAAACGGGAGTGGTGGCGAAGTCCGTTCGATGATGCGCGAAGCGTCGCACTATTTCGACGCGGAACGCACGGGGTCGAGTTCGTTCCTAGTCACGCGACGACCGACCTCGGCGACCGCGGACCACTTCGAAGAGCTCGCCGGACACTACTGGTCCCAGATCCCAGTCCACATCCAGGAACATTTCCTCAACCGCAAACTCGCGCTCCTTGGCGAACTTGTGCAACCTCTGGAGGGAACCGTCGGCTTGGACCTGGGTTGCGGCGTGGGACGGTTTGCCGCCGAACTCCGTCGCCGATACAATGCCAACGTCGTCGGCGTCGATCCGTCGCGAGCGGCCGTGCGGGAAGCGCGTGAGCACGACGCGTCGGGCCGGTTCGCGAGCGCGGACGCGTTGCGGCTGCCGTTTGGGGACGAATCGTTCCATTACGCGTACACGATCAATGTCCTTCACCACCTCAAGCGTGGCGAGCAGGAACGCGCGTTGGCGGAGTTGCATCGCGTCATCAAACCGGGCGGGGTCTTGATCGTGCATGAGATGAACATCCGGAACCCGTTGTTTGCGTGGTACCTGCGCAAACTGTACCCGAAGATCCGTCCGATCGACAAGGGCGACGAGGAGTTCATCCACCCCGATTCGTGGCCGCTTGCGCCGGGCTGGAAGCGGGAGACGACGCGGTACATGACCTTCGTGCCGGATTTCCTTCCACGTGCGTTGCTTGCGCCCGCACGGAAGATCGAAACATTCTTGGAAAACGGCCGCGGCGCGCCGTACTCGGCCCATTACGTGGTCGCATTGCGCAAGTCGTGAACCATCAGTCTGCTGCGGCGGAGGCGTTGATGGGCGTTGCGCGGAACGCGGACGGGAACGAAGCGTCGTGCTTCCATGTTTCATCCATGGCACACGTGCTTGGGACAGTGTTGCGCGCCAGATGAGGCACAAGAGGCGCTGTCAGGAGTTTCAAGCACGTGACATCCGTCGGGTGGGTGAGCACCCAGCCGCTGTCGGGCGCCCACGGTTTGATCCCGGTGAAGGCGATGTTCGCCGACGGGCAACGGTAGGCGAGCGGGTAGGACGATCCATTACGCTCCAAGACCGCGTATCCCGGTTCTTGTGGCTCGAGGCGCACGACGTCGCCTAGGTCGAGTTCATCGTCGTTGTCGGGCAGGACGGAGTGACCGAGGGACAATGCGTCGTTGGTCTGGCAGGATGCGGGGATGAGTTCGCGGATCGGCGCGGCGACTTCGCGACCCACCACGACGAGGGGAACGCCGGCGGCGACCCAGTCGAACAGCATGTTCCGGACCTCGGTCGACATGCTGCTTGCGTCGTAGGCGTCGCGTCCTCCGTCGATCACGACCATCGAGGGCGGTCCGCGTTCGCCAGGGGACGCGTCGAGGGCGTCGATGGCGACGACGCGGGCGTTGGTGTAGGCGCGGGCGACGGCTGCTGTGAGGCGGAGGCCCCAATCGTGGGGTCGGTCGGCTTCGGAGAAGGCGGGATGTGTGCGCGAGGAGCGTTCGTGGGTGATGACGACGATCTCGTCGGTCGGTGCGGGTGTCCGGTTGAGGATGTCGCGGTACGCCTTGGTGGCGAGCATGAACTCGTCGCCGAATTCGAGGCTCGGTTCGATGCTGCTTCCTTCGAAGAATTCGTTGAAGGTGGCGACCAAGACGAGGTCGGGTCGGTGACGTAGCACGGACTCCCACATGAGGTTGTACGTGGTGCCTTGGTCGGTGTAGGCGGGGATCTTGAAGCCGAAGGATCGGGTTGGGGCGAGGGGGTCTTCGGTCTGGAAGAATCCGGCGCGGTTGACCGTGTCGTCGTAGGCGGGGGCGATGCCGTACGAGGAGAACCGGTTGTCTCCCTCGGTGGCGGCGGTGAGCCAGATGTTGCGGTCTTCCCAGCTTTGGAAGATGTCGCCGTAGCTTCGTTCGAAGTTGCCGGTTCCGTCGCGCGGGTGATTGCCCCAGACGAAGGAGGGGCTGTAGATGAACGTCCCGTTGAAGGCGTCGTTGGCGACGAACCCCTTGACGATCCCGGCTTCGAAACCGGCGTGCTCGTTGAAGGCTTCACCGCTGATGAGGAAGAGCGGCCCCATCGTTTCTTCGAGGTTCGCGCGGATCTGGTTCCAGAAGTCCCGGTGGAGATTGAGATGTGCAACGCGCCAGTAGGCGGATTGGTTGATCTGGGTGAAGCCGTGATATTGGGTGGACGGGGTGCGGTTGCCTTGGTAGAACGCCTGGGATGGGTTTCCCTGGAAGGTGGTGCCGGGCGTGGGGAAGTGGAGCAGGGCATCGTCGATGGTCGGTTCTAGGCCGGGGTTGTCGAAGGCGGTGCGAAGCGTCTCGATGGGGAAGGATTGGAGAAGGGTCTTCGCGAGGAGTCGCTTGGTCGGTTCGTCGTAACTGATCGCGGACACGTACGAATCGTAGAAGAAGACGACCGGGCGATCGTCGACGCGGTAGAGGGGCGCGGTGGGGCCAGTTAGGTCGGCGAGTTGCTTGACGAAGTCCTCGATGGCGATGCGCGTGCCGTTGTCGAGTCGGTAGGCGGCGTGGCCGACGGGTCGGCCGTCGGGTCCGAGGGCGTGTCGTTCGACTTGGTCGTAGATCTGGTTGAGTTCGATGAGGGGGGCGACGAGGAGTCCTTGCTCGGCGGCCTCTTCCATGAAGACGCGCATCCGTTCGTGTTCGCTGCTGTGGTAGCTCACGATGGCGACGTCGATGCCGCTCTCGAGCATCATGCGGACGTGGTCGCGGGCGACGCCGCGGGTGTTGGTGTAGTAGCCCATTTCAGGTGTTTGGCTGACCTTGAGCCAGTTTCCGTAGAGGATGGTCGGGTCGTGGGCGGGGTTGTGCCACCAGAGGTAGTAGAAGGCGGCGATGAGGGGTTCGTCGGCGGAGGGTTCGGGTCGGATGTCGGGGAGGTCCGGTGCGCCGACGGGGAGGATGGGGATCATGATGACGAGGAGGGTCGCGGCGGTTGCGTAGTAGCGGCTGTGCATTTCGCGTGACGTGGCGGGCGAGCGGACGGATAGGGCGGGAATCCAGCGTCGGGCGAACCGGTAGCTGAGGAACAGGTTGGCGCTGATGCCGATGAGGAAGAGGACGGCGGCGACGTTGTCGGGCAGGGGGAAGATGCGTTCGCGCATCTGGCGCAATGCGGGGATGTGTTCCCGGATTTCTTCGGCGACCGCGTCGACGGGTTTGCCGAAGGTGGGGAGGGCGATGTCGGGGGGGATGAAGGTGAGGAAGTGCCAGCCGATGAATACGGTCACGCCGGCGAGGAAGGCGGGGACGATCCTGGCGGCGCGGCGGGCGGTCTTGCTTTCGAGTTCTCCCAGTCCGAAGAGTAGCAGTAGCGGGGCGACGGCGAGGACCATGTATTGGTCGTTGACGACGCGGTTCCAGAAGAGGATCTGGACGCTGGCGGCGAGGGTGATGAGGAGCGGGGCGGCGGGGGAGCGCACGCGGGGTGCAAGGAGTGCCAAAAGGAGCAGGCTGGCCGACATGAGGGCGAAGCTTGCGATCTCGATGCTTTCGGCGGAGGCGGCTTCGGCGGGGACGAGTCGCCAGATGCTGTGGCCTTGGACGGGGCGGGCGAGATGGAAGAGGACGATCTGTTGGAAGAATCCGCGGGGAGTGGCGATGAAGAACGGGAGGCACACGGCGAGGATGGTGGCGCACGCGGCGCCGAACGCCCGACCGACGGGTCGCCAGCCGCGTTCGTAGAGGAAGAACGAAGCCAGCGGCAGGGCGAGGAGGATGGGGAAGGGTTTGATGAGCGTCGCGAGTCCGACGAACAGCCCGGCTTCGAGGGCCCGGCCTTGCTGGAACCGTAAGGCGCCGAAGAGGAAGAGGGCGATGAGGGCAGGATCCGTCATGCCCCAGACGGGTCCGATGATGATGAGGAAGGGGTTGAACAGCAGCAGGGTACGGACGCGTCGACCGACTTCGGGGGTCTTGCCGAGGTGTTTGGCCCAGGCTTCGCCGACGAAGGCGACGGCGAGCGTGCCGAGGACCATCGGGAGTTTGAGGAGGATCCGTTCGAGGAAGGGCGGGACGTCGAGGAGGATCTCGGGCATGTACGTGAATGCCATCGCCAAAAGCGGCAAGGGCGGGTAGGCGTACCATTGGGGGTGGGCGTCGTTGATGCCGAGGAACGTGTAGAACGGTTGGTCTTCGGCGACCGCGTAGGGGGTCTTGCCTTCCCAGAAGTCGCGGACGCTGTTCTCGAAGACGAACCCGTCCCAGTCGTGGATGAAGAGGGCGGCGAGGAGCACGTACATCGCGGCCGCGATGAGGTAGTGGGTTCGCCGCCGGACGGGGGAATCCGGTTCGGTGGGAGCGGGGTCTGGAACGTCGGTCGTAGTGGATTCCCTCGGGCCGGAACAAACGGGCGGAACGTGGGGCCTATAAATTAGATTCCGGACGGACCACGGCCACGGTAGGGCGGCGGATACGTCAGGAAACGCCCCGGAGCCAGCGGAGGGCTCGCTGGTTCCAGGCGACCGTGTGCGTGGTGCCGGTGCGTCCGGCGATCGACGCCAGGTGGGCAATGTACCAGTCGTAACTGTCGACCAGGGTCTCGCTGTTGGAGCGTCGGGGATGCCAGCCGAGCTTCGCTGTGGCTTTGGTGATCTCGACGTAGGATTCCCGGTCCATGGTACCGTAGTGCCAACGGGTCAAGGGGGACAGCCGGAGCTTGTCGAGCACGAACAAGGCGAACTTGCTGAGGCGGCGGGGCAGGGCCGTGACACGCGAAGCCGTGCCCGCGTGGTCGATCACGGTCTGAAGATCCTGCTTGATGGAGGCAAAGCGGTCGGCGCCCAGGTTGAAGTCGTCGTTTCCGGCGCTCGTCTGCGCGGCGAGGATGATCCCGTCGACAAGGTCCTCGACATCGAGGAGTTGGTAGCGGTTGTTTCCCTTGCCGATGGTGTAGATGCGTTTGCCGCGTCGGATCCAGTCGAACAGGATCTCGAACACGCCGAGTCGTCCGGGGCCGAGGAACGTCTTGCAACGCAAGATGCCCACGTGGAGCCCTTTCGCGCGGTACTCGCGGCACATTTCTTCACCGCGGACCTTCGAGGCACCGTACGGTCCGATGGGGATCATGGGAGACGTCTCGAGGATCGGATGGTACTTGTGCAAACCATACACGGCAGTGCTGCTCGTGAACACGAACCCTTTCACGCGCGCCGCGACGGCGGCATCGAGCACGTTTCGCATGCCTTCGACGTTGACGGAGAAAATGAACTTGCGAGAACGGTGGATCGGAAGAGCCGCTGCTGCGTGGACGACGTAGTCGGCTCCGGCGACGGCTCGTTCGACGGCCGCCTTGTCGCGGATGTCCACACGGACGTAGTCCACGCCCTCGACCACGAAGGCCGGTTCCGGATCGACGATGTCGATGCTTTTGGCCTTCACGCCCGCCTTGACCATGCGCGTCAACACGGCGTGCCCGAGGAACCCGGCGCCGCCCGTCATCACCCAGGTCGTGCCGTTTCGCGGGCTCGGCCGGGGGGTGTCGTTCTGCACGGTCTCGCGTACCGCAGGCTGCGGAAAAAGGCTGCTACGACGGAACCCGCGGCGGCCAGGGCAAACGTAAAGCGTTTGGGACGAGTGCCGCGCCGCGAATGGGAACCGACAATCCAACGCCGGGGCCCGTTGCGCCGTCGCGGTCCGCGTGGATTTGGCGAATGGTTTTTGCGTCGCGACCGCTCGAACGTCGCGACCTCTGGATCGCCGCATCACTTTTCCTTGCATCGTTGGGATTGCTCGTGTCCGTCCGCGCTCGGACCCTCAACACCACGGACAGTTTCCTGTTCGCGCTGGCGACGGAGGATTATGACTTGACGCGCGCGCATCCCCACCCGCCCGGATACCCCGTCTTCATCGCATTGGCCCGCATCTTCCTGGTTTTCACACAGGAGGCGAACGCGGCGCTCGTGGGGGTCAGTGTGCTGTTCGGTGCCGTGTCGATCGCCCTGCTGTACCTGCTGGTTCGCGAGTTCGCATCGGTCGCCGCCGCTGCGCTTGCGGCCATTTTGTTCGCTGCGTCGCCGAACCTCCTATACAACGGGGCGCTGGCACTTTCGTACACGGCGGAAGGCGCAACCTCGATCGCCGTGGCTTGGGCGGCCGTCCGGACCCGTCAAGGTCGGTTCCCATTTTGGGCTCTTGGGGTGCTCTTCGCGGTGAGCCTCGGTCTGCGCCAATCCTCGTTGTTTTTCTTGACGCCGATCGTCCTTTGGACTCTTGTGGACCGACTCCGCGACCGGACCCGGCTTCGCCAAGCCATCCAAGGGCTCGCGTCGGGTGCGGTGCCGACGTTCCTCCTCTGGTTCGTCCCCATGTTGATGTTCGGAGGCGGGTTCCGCGTCTGGCTCGAGACGACGCAACTGCAGAGTCGCGTCGTTGTCTTCGCGTACACGGTCTTCAACTCCGGGTGGCCGGCCGTCTTCGACAATGTGAGCCGTCTGCGGATCTTCACAGAGGCGGATTGGATCCTTGTTTGGGCCGCCGTACCCGTGCTTTTGCTGGCAGTGTTTTTGTCGCGAAGAAACACGGGCGGGGCCAGGATCTCACCAACCGTAAAGCAGGCGAGCACGGCGCTGTTGATCTGGGCCTTGCCGAGCCTGCTTTTTTACACATTCATTTTCAGCGGCTCCCACAACGGACCGCGCGGCTACATTCTCGTCGTTGAACCAGCGTTCTTTGCCGCGCTTGCGGTGCTCACTCAGTGGCTGTACGACGGAGTGGAAATTTCTTTCAAGCGGCCGAGGGCGAGCGTTTCGATGGGGTCCGCGGTGCTGGTGTTGCTCTTGCTGTTGACGATCCCCTTCGGGACCGCCTCCGCCGCTCTGCTCAAGAAGGAAGTCCGAGACCACGACGTCTGGTCCGACGCATGGCTCGGTCTCAAACAGGAATACGCCCCCAACGAGACGGCCCTCTTCGCGAGCCACAGTTGGGGATTCGCAAAATGGTACTTTCCCGAATACGTGGTCTGGAACTTCATGCCCGTGACACCAGACCCGGCGGGCACTCCTCTCCATTTCATCATGGAATCCCGCCATCACGTCGACGACGTCGCCCTCTACGACAGCTGGGTCCGCTCCGCCTGGAACACCGAACACCCCATCCCCCCCGGCATCCGCACCATCATCATCCTTGATTTCCAACTCGCCGGAGAGAACAACGGCATCCGCGCGATCCGCCCCGAGATCAAGGTCGACGAAGCGCACCTGGCCTCCGGCTGGCGCCTGCTCGTCATGCATCCCGATCCGGAACACCCCACCGTCGAATCGCTCGTCTACCTCGACGACCGGTCACCGCAACCAAGATAGGAGCGGGTCACGGTGGCACGTTCGATGGAAGCCCGCGCACGGTTGTTGCAGTGGGCACCTTACTTGTTACTCACCCTCTTGGCGTTCGCGTTGAAGCTGCCATTCGCCGACATCCCCCCGTATGGCGACGAGGGCGCGTTCTACTACACTTCACGTGAACTCGATTCGTTTCCGCCCAATGTCCACGACCTGTACCTGCCCGCGGAGTCGGAACTTTCGCCCAACGTTCTCTACCGGCCGGTTCCCTTGTTCTGGTATCGACCGGTCCATTACCTCACGATGTGGCCCGCGGCACAGTTTGGGTTCGACGCATACCGAGTCGCTTCGATCGCATTGACGTCGACGATACCGGCGCTCGCCGCTTCCGTATTGGTGTCGTTCGGAACGCGACGCTCCTATGCGGTCGGCGCTGGCGTTGTCCTCGCGACGGTACCGTACTTTGTCGTCTGGGGCGTCCTCACACTGCCGGACACGCTGCTGACGATGTGGTTCCTCGCGGGCCTCCTCGCGTACCGGCTCGGACGTCCGTGGCTTATGGGCGCGGCCTTCCTCAGCGCGGCTTGGACGAAAGAGATCGCCGTGATCGGGATCGCCGCTCTCCTTGTCTTCACGGTTGCGACCCGGATCCGCTCGGGCGCGCCGCGAACGTGGCCGCTCGAGGTCTCGCGGCGCGAGTTCGTTCTCGCTCTATGCGTGCCCCTTGGCCTCGTGCCGATGATGATCGCGCTGTGGAAAGGCGGCGCACCTCCCGGCGGCGGAGGCGCCCCAGGCTGGGGTTGGTTGTTCGAGGGTTTGTTCGGCGTCGTCTGGCTGCTTCCCTTGGTGCTCCTGGCGCTTGTCTACCGCAACACGCGGCTGCTCGCCGGTTTCGCCCTCGTGTACCCGGTGTTCTACGTGTTGTACGGGCAGATTTTGGGCCGCGCCGTGAACATCTGGTACCTCTACGTTCCCGCGACGCTGTCCATCGTGGCCGCCGCCGCAGCGTTGGACGCATGGACCTCCGCGGTCGATGGGACTCGTCACAAGCGGGTGCCAAAGGTCGTCGCCGCTATCGTGGTCGCAATGTTCCTCGCAATGGCCCTCCTCCCGACCGGCGCCGCCAAGGGTGCTTTGATCCGGCCTTTCACCCGTGATCCCGCGGACAGTCTACGCGATGCGTTGCAATATGAGTCGGCGCGAGACGCCGATCTGCGCGACGCGTTGGCGGCGCTTCAACTGGGTCCGGGGCGGCGGGTGTTCGTGGTGGACCTGTATGGATCCTACGTGCTGCATCCCGTATCCACGTCGGGCGCCGAGGTGTGGTGGGGGGAAACCCGGACGGTGGAACTGTTTCACCAACGGTTGGATCCGTGGTCGGTGACCTTGGAGCAGCGTGCGACCCACACGTTGGTGTCGAAGAACGACAACGCCTTGAACCGCGCCGTGCGCGACGTGTACGCAGATTGTGTCACATTCGCGAGCGAACGGTTTGCCGTCATCGAAGGGTCAGGATGCCCAGATCGGAAGGACGTGTTGGCCAATCGGTACGCGGAGCTCACTGTTTCGGAGTGACCGCGGCGACGAACATCGCCGTCGACGGGGTGGGCTTCGGGCCCAGTGTCGTGGGCGTGGGGCGAGGCGTCGGCTTCGAGCTGCGGTCCTTCCATCCGAGGCTCGGGGTCTCGACCAACACGTAGAGGAGCCACGTCGCGAGCATGACCGGGGCGGCCAGGATCAGTTGGAACATGACGAACCCGTGGTCGAGCGTCCACGGCATCTTCGAGGCGATGAACGTCATGACGGGGAAGTGCATGAGGTAGAGGCTGTAGCTGCGTTCTCCGAGAGCGTCCGTGAACCGGTTGCCGAGCGCGCGGCTGACGACGCGTTCCGGGTTTGCGGCGAGGAAGATGGCCAATGCGAAACCGATTGCGGGGCCGGCGCGAACGATAAAAGTGCTGGGCAAGGGGGCCAGGGCGCTCCACAGGCCCGGTGGCGGTGCGGCCAAGAGCAGCGGCGCGACGATAAGGATGGGTACGGAGGCCCAAAGCCAGGGACGGGCGGATTTACTGATGGTGTAGTTGCCGACGTATAGCCGCGCGGCCGTGATGCCGAGGGCGAAGTGGAACAGGTAGCCGGGCAGTTGGCTGAGCGCCCAGAAGTTGTCCGCGCCGGGGTTGTTCATGTCGATGGTCAACACGTTCCAGGTCATCGAGACCGCGTAGGCGGCGGCGAGTCCGACGATGGGGTGGGTCCGCAAGAGGAACCAGAGAAGGACCGGCAGGACGACGTAGAATTGGAACTCGACCGCGAGGGACCAGTAGACGGGGTTGATGGTCCACACGAGACCATCGACGAAGTTGTGCGCGTAGGCACCGTGAAGCATGAGGCTGGTGGGGCGGGTCCATAGGTAGTTCATGGTGCCGGCCGCGAACAGGGCGAAGAGGAGCGACGCGTAGTAGGGAGGCGCGATGCGGATCAAGCGTCGGCGCAGGTAATTGGCCCAATACCCGAAGCTTTGTCCCTCGTTCTTGCGCAGCAACGGGGAAGCGAGAAGGAAGGCGCTCAGCACGAAGAACAGGTCGACGCCGATCCAGCCGTATCGGTAGACCCCGTCCACTCCAGCGAAAACGCTGTGCTTGGCGACGTACAGCTGCCACGCGTGGTAGACAGCGACGTAAAGCGCGGCTAGGCCACGCATGCCTGTCAGCGCCGGCAGTCGCCCCACGAACATTTCGTTGCAGGGTCAATGATTTAAGAGGTGTGGTGAGGCCGTGGTTACTTCGCATTCACATCTTTAGCGTGGCACGGCCAATCGGCCCCGCGTCGGCGGGAACCACGGTCTCGACGCGATGACGGTTTCTCCCAAACGACAACCGTCGCTATATAAGGCGCCCGGGCACATCGAAGACTCGGACGAGCATGACCAAGATAGTCCTTGACGCGGAGGCCTTCAAAGCCTTGGCAAGCGACACGCGCCTCCAGATCCTCAAGGCGCTCGACGCTCGACCCCTGACGGTCTCGGAACTGTCCCGGCTCCTGAACCTCAACAAAGCGACCGTCTTCGAGCACCTCAAGCAACTCATGGCCGCCGACTTGGCCAAGCGCGAGGACGACCCGGCCCGCAAATGGGTCTACTACCACCTCACGTGGAAAGGCAAGAACATCCTCCATCCCGAGAACGCACAGATCTTCCTGATGCTCGGCATGGCCGCCTTGGGCCTGGGCGGCGCCGTGCTCCAGACCGCCTACCTCGCCCAACTTTGGCTCCAAGGGAACAACTCGCTCTCATCCCCCTCGTCTGGGCCGTCGGCGGACCTCGTTTCGGACATGTCCGAAAGCCGGCTCGTCGAGGATTCCAACGACAACGCGGCGCAGCACGAACCGCAAGCCGCCCAAGGTTCCAGTACCGCCGATCCGGCTCCCGCCGGAGCCCCCGCATCCTCCACGTCCGCCTCGGGCGCCGGGGGCCAAGCAGACAAAGCGGGTGGCGGCGGCAACGAGGACACGGTCGCCGAAGCCGACGTGATCCCCGTCAACGCCGACGAATCCGCCATGGCCGACACGGCGGGTCCGGCCTGGTGGGAACCCTTGACGAGCAACTACTTCCTCACCCTGATGGGGGTCCTCGTGTTCTTGGGACTCCTCACGCTCATCATCTGGACCCTGTACGGCAGCCAACGCAACGAGCGCCTCGCGATGCGCACGAAGATCGGAACGTTGCCCTTGGACGTCAACCGCGAAGAGGCCGCCCTCGGCCAGCCGGCGTAGCTATAGCCAGGGAAGGAATGAATCGCGAGGCTCAGGTTTTTGCGAACAAAGGGGTGACCGTTCGCGGGCGCTAGGGTTCGAATGCTGCGGCTTGTTTGAGAACCTCGGCGCGCATTTTCTGCGGGCGGGCGTCCTTCGCCAAGCGCTTCTCCAGGTCCGTGAGGTTGTTCAGGAAGGAGAACCGTTTGGCTGCTTTGGCGCATTCGGGGTTCCAGTCCTTTTGCTGGTTCTTGCCGAGCAGGCGGTTGAGGTTCTTCCAATCCTTCAGCCCGGTGCCTAGTTTTTTGAGAATCAAGGGTGGATCCAACGACTGGCGGACGCTCCAGAGTTTGGCGGCGGCGAGGAACCGGGCCGGGTCGGCCTTGAAGGGCAGGGAAGCGTATTGGATGACATCGTAGTAGTCGCGATCGCTTGTCCGTTGCTGGAGGGCTCGGAGCTTTTCCGAAATGGCCTCCACCATCGGAAGGCTTGGCACGTCAACCGGTGTGAAAGGCAGCGATGGGAAGTAGGATTGTGGGATCTGGGGGGTGGGCCGGGGGTTGAGGAAGGGGGCTTCCCTGTAACTGACGTCGATCGAGAAGTGGTCTTCCGCGTGCTCGTGTGTGTAGTGAACGTCGCAAGCCCAACTGCCTTCGTCCGTCGTGTGGGCGTTGTCGATCGTAAACGTGATCCCGTCGAACGGCTGCGCAAACGCTTTTCGAAACAAGGCCTCGGGATCTTTTTGGATCCCGTTCTGAGTGAAATCGAGGTCTTCGCTGATCCGGCCGAGTCCACCCACAATCATTTTCCGAAGGTACGTTCCGCCTTTGAACACCAAGAGACGCAGCAATCCGTGCTGGTGTAAGCGCTGAAGGGCATAGGTCAGGACGACGTCTTGTTGGGCGACCTCGACGTCTGTCTGGGCCTGGTCGGCAAACTTGTTGAGAACCGGGTACGGAATCAACCAATACTCACTTCGCTGAGGATTTCACCCATCGGTTGATTCACTTGCACGTGCCACTGCGAATCCGTCGGGCCGCCTCGTGGCGAGGAAGGATCAATCTGGACGTAGCCTGCGCCGACACAAGCCGCCAACGTCTTCCGGGCGTTGGTCGGGATGGCAATGTCCTTTCTCACGTGATCCAGGAGCCAACCCAAGCGTTGCACCGTACTGTGGCGTCCGAAATGAGTCGCGGCATCCGCTAAACGCTTCCAATTCATTCGGGGCTTTGCCGCTGCGACGATCTGCGCGGAATTGGAAACGCCTCCCACCAGGTCGGGGCGGTCGACGCATTCCAGGACCGTCGTTTCTTGGTTTGAAAGCCGAATCTCGACTCCTCGGCGTTCCTGCGTTTCCGCATCCTGGCCCTTGCGTGGCGAAATCACGAACCTGATCTGGACTGGCAAATCCTTGGGGACGCGTTTGCGCTTCGGGGTCGTGATCACGTACTCTTGGAAACGTTGCTTTAGCAGTCCATGGAGGTTTGCCGCCGTGGAATGGCTGAAGAAGTATGGGTGAACGAGGCTGCTTCCAATTCGAAACGGGTCGCGATCCGGAATCGCGTCGGGGCCATTCACGCTTGGGTTGACGAGGTACCGGCCCCGGCCGACTCGTTGCAACCAATGTTTTTCGTTCAGCCTGTGGGCAAGCTTTCGTGCATGGGTCCGGCTGGCCGAAGTCCAAAGCTGAATCTGATCCAACGTCACCTCGCGCTGGGCCTCTGACTCCGCCGTCAGAATGACCTGGGATTCCAAGGGCGACAGACTACGCACACTCATTGGGCGGTTTATCCAACGAGGGCCCTCTTATAATCTTTGTAACTATAATTACTCAATTAGTAATTTATGGGATATCGTCCGATGTAACTAAAATTACTGAATCTATAATTTTAGGGATTGGGAAAAATGCGCCCTTTTGCGGACCAGCTGGGACGGCCCAAACCTACCCACCTAGGCCGGGTTTTTCCGCGCCACGATTGGCAACGCCCGCACGACGTCGACTTCCATCTGTGCCGCATCGGTCTCCTCGATCCGGAGTTGCTTGGCGAACGCGTCGAGCATCCGACGTTCCTTGATCGTGATCCGACCGTCGGACCAGGCTTCTGCCAACGCGTCACGGTACACGTCCCGCTTCCGTCCGCCTTCGTAGGAACGTGTTCGCTCCACGGTCGGCAGCAACCGTCCAGCGAACCGTTCCGCCCAGCGTTGCAACGGGTTGAGCGCGAACAAGAGAAGGCCGCACGCGATGCCTCCGATGAGGTAGTCTTGGCCGAATTCGTCCTCGAAGAACGCTTCCACCACCTGTGACACGAGGATGAAGACGAACGTGAACGAGGCGACGACTTCCCCCCGCGACACGGTGACTTTCAGTCGCAGGTCGATGTCAAACAGGCGGGCGCGGGCGAGGGCATAGGTGAGGACGATGCCGAAAACGAGGGCGTTGACGGCCGGGAAGTCGACGCGAAAGACGTCGAGCACGCGCGCCAGAAACACCAATCCAAGCAAGGCTCCTACGAAGGTCGACTTGCCGACGCCGCTTTGTTGTTGTCGGGACGCTGCGCGGATCGCCAACACGGCGAGGAACAAGGCGGCCACTCGTGCGGCCAAGTACAGGGTTTCGACGATGGCGTCGGCGACCGCGGAAGCGGATCCGACGTCGGTGAGGTAGTCGATGAGGTTCGCCCAATACGATGGGGAGAGCATCGTGACGGCCTGGCTCAACGGATAGACGAGGAACGCCGTCGCGACGAGGATCATGCTCCACGCGCGGGGATCGCGGGGTTGTCGCAACGGGGTTTGGAGGGAACGGAACGCTCCCCACGCCAGGAGTGGCGTCCACGCGACGGAGATGAGTGTGAACATGGGGCTCTCGGCAGCGCTGCGGTCGCCTGCGTACCACACGCTGAGCGCGCCCGCCCCGACCAGACAGGCCCAGCCGATCCAGTTCGCGCGACGAGCACGTTTCGGGTAAAGGCAGAGGAACCAGACCAACGCTGCGGACGCCCAAACGGCAAGATGCGTGTACAAGCGCAGGTAATAATCGTCCCGGGGCGGGAGCGTGGAGAAGAGCAATCCCTCGACGAGGTCCCAGATCGCGTTGAGGGTCACAAGGATGGCGAAGCTGCGGTGCCGCGCGTTGCCGGGCGCCAGCGAGAAGACCCACACGGCCGCGGCGAGTTGGAGCAGGGCGCCCACGGCGTAGGTGAGCACCTGTGGGTCCGTGAACTCGGGAGGAACCACCTATGCCACCGACCCGAGAAGCATCGTGGCCTACGCCGGGTGCCGCCATTTAACGTGTCGGTCGCGGGCGTTCGCGACGAACCGACTTCACCGACGATGAAAAAGAGTCCCTTAGGGGCACGCGAGGAGAGGGGGAATGCACGTCGTGCCCCTAGGACCAGGTTCATCGGCAAACGCATCGAGCGGGCGCTCGCAACCAAGGGGGAGCGGAAGCTGTCCTCGGTTGCGAAGCGCTCGTCGAGCATCATCCACGAAGCGACCGAGCTCGGCAGCGCCGCGTGGGCGGCGCGCCCGCAGTTGCGTCGCAACGTACGCGACCACGGGGTCGGAGTCGTTCCGGGTTCCTCGCGTCGGCAAGATCGCCGTTCGGAGGGCGCCGATCGTTCGCATCATGGGTAAACCAGACCGAGAGCAGATGGAGTATATCGCGCCGCGGAGGGGGTGGGTGAAAGTGGCCGAAAGTGGGGGTCAGCCGATGCGGTTCATCGCGACGAAAATGAGGATCGTGAACGCCAGGGTCAGCACCAGGAACAGGATTCCTGCCGGGGTCTTCGGAAGTCGCAGGCGTCGTCGCAGGAACCAGATGAGCGGCAAAACGAGCCACGCGACGAGGAATCCGATGAGGAGACGGATCAGGATGAAGAACCACACGTCGGCGGCCGCAGAGGAGTCCACGCCAAGGTAGGCGAGGAAAAGCAAGCTGGCGAGCCCGATGAGGAAGAACAATGCGAGGCTCCGTTTCCTGCGCCGTAGGGCGTCGTACTCGACGAGGTTGTGGAGGTAACGTCGGAAACGTCCAGCCAAGGTCGTTCCGGCAAATGCCCGCGCCGCGTAAGGGTTCGCCTTGGAGTTGGAAAGGCGTGGGGGCGGGATTCGAACCCGCGAGGACCGCCTTCGGGATCCATTGGTCCTCAGCCAATCGCCTTTTCCAGGCTGGGCTACCCCCACGTTCCGAACGATTTTCTTGCCCCACCACCATGTACTCGTTGGACTCCTGTCCGACTGTGTCCAGCCCTCAGCAGCTGGGCCAGCTCGGGGGTCTTCGGACCCCCGAAGCCTTTCCTTTTTTGGAAACCATGTTTGCATGACCTCTGGCCGGGGTGGACAGGCGACGACAGCGGCGTCAGTCAGTTGGCTGGACGCCCTTATGCATGGCCGCGTCCGGTGGGATGGCTATGAACCAACTCGTTCGCGGCCCTGGAATGCTCTTTGTCATGCTGATCCTCGCAGGCTGTGCCGGCGCGGGGTCGAACCCTTCGCAGACCGTCGCTCCGGCCGTCTTGGGGCCCGGCGACGCCCCCGGCCCAGCCCAGACCGCCCAGGCACCGGTCACGGGTCCCTTGCTCACGGTCCCCGTGTCGGGCACATTCACGAGCGACGGCTTCATGCCGCCGGACCAGGTGATCTGCTTCGACCCCTCGAACCCTATCGCCCCTCGCCCGGGCGCTTGTGAAGCGTACTTCACGATGTTCCTCAACATGAGTGGCACCCTCACAGGCCGGATCACCGACATCTTCCACTTCCACGCGCTCGAGAACGGATCGATCGACGCGGAGGGCACACGCGTGTTCACGGGCGCCGTGGACAGGTGCGGATCCGGCACCATGTCCCTGCGCCTGGACGGCATCGCTCCGGCGGATCCGAACCCGGAAATGCCCGGGTACACCCACATCAAGGAACCCATGCAGACGCTCTTGCAAGGATCCACGACGACGGGCCTTGCGGGCGTCATCGACGCGCGGATCCGGTTCGAGTTCAACACGACGAACGGGCCCGGCGGGGTCTCAAGCATCCCGGACGGCACCGTGACGGGATGGATCCAGTGCCGATCGGCCGGAGACGCCCAAACGTTGTCCAGCCACGACAAGACAACAGCAATCGCGATCGCCGGACATTTCACGATGGACGGCGCACAGACGGAAAGCCAAGCCGCCTGCGACGTCGAGACACGGCGTTGCGAGCTCTACCCGGACCTGTTCCTCGACCTCACGGGACCGATCGAGGGCCGCATGGTCGACCATGGGCACTTCCACTACCACGACGGGTCGACCGACGGGTCCGTCGACGGATACGGTGAACGCATCTTCACCGGCACCATCGCCGGTTGCGGTTCGGGTACCCTCACGCTCCTCGTCGACGGCGCGGCCCCGCCCCAGCCCAACCCGCCCAACGCGTTCCGATACCACGAGCCATCGATGAAACTCGTCCCGGGGTCAACGACGACCGGACTTTCGGGCGTGATGGACGCCGACCTCGTGTTGGAATGGAACATCACGGTCCAAGGCACCATCCGCGACGGCACGGTCACCGGAACGGTCTGGTGCAAGGAGTCCCACGGGAAAGGGACCATCGACCGAGACGAGGGAGCACGCGCGCAGTCGGTCACGATGCGGACGATCACCCCCGGCATCCTCCTTCCCAAGGAAGGGAACTGCGCGGTCGATCCTGCCAAGCCCGATGAGTGCGACGTCTACGCGAGCCAATTCCTCTTCGCAGATGCGCCCTGGGACGCGCTGATCATCGACAACGCCCACCTTCACACCCACCGGAACGGATCGGTGTGGGCGACCGCGGAGCGGCCCTTCTTCGGCGAAGTGCCTGGGTGCGGCTCCGGCATGATGACGTTCCGCCTCGGCGGCTGGCTCGGCAGCGTGGACCCCGTCCTGGACCAGCCAGGCTACTTCCACCTTCGCGAGCCCGCCATGCGGCTCGTCCCGGGATCGACGTCGACCGGCCTTGCGGGCCTCGTCGACGCCGAACTCACCGGCGACTTCGTCTTCACCGGCCCCGGCGCCGGCACCGACACGTTCACGGGCACCGTCTGGTGCCGTTGAGGAGCTTCTGTCCATGCTGAACTTCAGTCGTGGCGTACGCATGGCGGCCCAAGCCGTGATGAACGGGAAACCACCTGTTGCACCCATGCAACGACAAGGGGCGCCGGATGTGGATTATGCGAGCCTGGCGGACTTTCTGAGCGCCCTTGCGTACCCGACGCGGCTGGAACTCCTTCGCGTCCTTCGATTCCCGCACATCGCAAGCGAGATCCGGATTGCGCCTCTTCGCGTCGAACGCGGCGAGAACCCCAGGCGGACCGCCAGCAAGCAGACGATCCAGGCGCACCTCGACAAACTCGTGGATGCTGGCCTGGTGCGGGTAGAATCGTCGGGCGAAGAGGGGAGAAAGCGACGCGTGTACAGCGTCAACAGCCAGAAAGTGTACGCGGTCACCGAGGATCTGAGAAAGGTGTCCACCATCTACGCCGGTCGGGGTGCGGTCGGCGAGGCGACAGGCACACTGGTCCAGTCGCCGCCTACGAACGATCCACTCCCGGGCCCCCGGCTCGTGCTCGTGCATGGACTCTACGAAGGAAAATCGTTCCCACTCGACGAGCGGATCGCGCCTGACGGCGCGTGGGTCATCGGCCGGCGACGCGGGCTGGCCATCTCCCTCGACTACGACCCATACGTTTCTCTCGAGAACAGTGTCGTCCGTCGCCAAGGCAACCAACTCACGGTCGAAGACCTGCCGGAGAGCAAGAACGGCGTCACGGTGAATTGGGAACCCGTTGCCAAGGGCGCCCGTCGCGTGCTGAAATCCGCCGATGTGGTGGGCGTGGGGCGTTCGTTGTTGGTCTTCTCGCTGGGATGAGACCCTAGTGCAACGCGGCCGTCAACGCGCGACGCATCTCGGCGGCGCTCGAAAACCGTTTTTCGGGCGCGAGGGCGCGCGCGAACCAGGCCCGGAGCTTCGACGGCTTCACGTTCCCCTTGAAGTCCCGCAGGGCGCCGACGCGCATCCTGAGCTCGATGGCGCTCTCGTCCGGCAGGCGCTCGATCACGGGGCGTCCCGTGCGGGCCTCGTACATGGTGGCTGCGGCGCTGTAGAGATCGCTCAACACGGTGAGCCGCTTGCCGCGCGCCTGCTCGGGAGACATGTATTGGGCCGTGCCAGACCCGGAACCCCCGATGGTGGTCTCGAACCCGGCGAGCTGTGCGATTCCGAAGTCGGCCAGCTTGGCGCGGCCATCGCGCGTCAGCAGAATGTTGCTGGGTTTCACGTCGCGGTGAACGGCCCCTGCGGCGTGCACGGCTTCGAGGGCGGCGAGCACGTCATCGGCGATGCGGGCGAAGGCCGAGTCCGAGAGTGGACCGCTCGTTCGAAGCCTCTCGCGGAGTGATCCGCCGTCCACGTACTCCATCACGAGCACGGTCTGGTCCCGCACGTTCTCGACGTCGTAGATCCTCACGACATTGGGATGTTCGATGGCGGCGGCGGTCCGCGCTTCGCGGATGACGGCCGCCTGATCGTCGCTCGGGATGGTCTTGAGAACGACGCGACGGTTCATGCGCACGTCGCTTGCGAGGAACGCCTTTCCGCTCCCACCTGCGCCGAGCTCGCGTTCGACCCGATACTTTCCAAGAATCGTGGCTCCCGGGACGACTTGGGCGGCGCGGTTTGCGAACGGACTGGCCTCGAGCGCGGCGAGCATCACGTCGTGGTCGCGCTGTGTGAGACCGAGGCTGTTCCTGAACTCACGAAGCGCGGAGGATTGTTTGGAATCCATCTTGCCGTCCGGTCCGAGCGCGTCGCGCAGTGCTTCTCGGTAGACCTCGACCTTCTTGCGCATGAGGTAGTCCGGTGTCTTGGAGACGCCGGGAAAGAGGCGGTCGGCAAGGGCGTTCGAGGCTCGTCGAATGGGGGCGATCGCGATCAGCAGTGCGCCGACGGCCGCGCCGCCCACGAGGATCCCGTACTGTTGTAGATACTGCTGAGCGATGGCACTTCCAAGCACGAAGGCGCCGACGAAGATGGCGACGAGCGCGCTCCGGGCGACGGCCGCCTTGAGCTTGAGGTCAAAGTCGAACAGTTGGTATCGAAGCAAGGCGGTGGTGACGAGGGCGCCGAACGCCAGCTGGAGGACGACGTTGGCGATGTCGTGCCCAATCAAGTCGTTCGGTTTGAGAAATATGTACGAGAGCGCCGCAGCGACGCCGACGTCTTGCGTGGTGAAGGCCAGAAGGTAGGCTTTCGCGCGCCGACGAGGCATCGTCCCTGGGACTGTGCGTCGGAAGGCGGAGATGGCGGCGACCAGCCCAAAAACCACCATGAACAGGTAGACGAAGAGACCCGTCGTGAGAAGGGGACCGGAATCCCAGGCCCAACCGTGCTCCGGCACCAAGCGTCCGGGGCCGGTCATGACGGTCTGTGGGAAAAGAAAGGAAATGATGCCGGCCGTGGCCGCCACCAGGATGATCGCGACGCGGAACCAAGCGCGGCGCAACAGATTCGTCAACGGTGTCTCGAGGGCGTAGCCGAGGAAGATGGGGTAAGAGGCGAGGCCGCCCCACGCCAAGGCCCATAGGGTCCGGGTGGCATTGTAATCGAGTGTGCGGTCCGGGAAGAGAGTGCCGAACACGCCCGGGGGCACGGAGATTGCCTTGAACACGATCAAGGCCGCGAGCGCGCGGTTGGTGCCGCGGCGTGGTCCGGCCGCGAGGATGATGCCGGCGAGGACGAACTCGATCACCATCATGACGATGGTGACGATGGCGACCGTCATTGCGGCGCTGACCATTGCTGACCACCCACACCGGTCTCGGCCGGTTGTCGACCGACGGGACCCGGTTTAGCGACGCTGCTGGGAAGATATAAGGCCTGGCGGGCCAGCCCCGCTATTGCATGCGATCTCTCGTGGCGGTTGCCGGGCTGGGATTGCCAGCGAGTTGGCTGGCAAGCCTATTGGGAGGGACGCCCACTGGGTCGTGACATGAACCGAGCGTGCCTCCCGTCGATTTGCCTTCTCCTGCTGGCCGCGTTGGCCGGGTGCGCGTCGACCCAGCCCGAATCGCCAACCATGTCCGGCGATGGCCTGGGTGCCGGCACGCCTCCCGACGGGCCGGGAGTCGTGTTCTTGAAGCCGCCGACCGAGAGGCCTCTAAAGTTCCACTTCGACCTCCATCTCACCGCGGCGCCTTTTCCGCTTGATTGCGGCCCGTCCACTCCGGGCACCTGCCGGGAGTACCTGACCGGCTCCGCCAACCTCAGTGGGGACGTCGTCGGGAACGCCGTGGACTCAGGATTCCTCTATTGGGAATCGGGATCCCGGTTCAACGCCCGGGAATGGTTTCGCGTGACCGCCGACGTGGCCGGGTGCGGCTCGGGGACTTTCACGCTCGCCAACATCGGCACTGGCGCGCTCGAGCCCGACGCCGGCGGCGTCATCCACATCCTGGCGGACCTCCACCTTGTCGCCGGCTCGACGTCCACGGGCCTCGTCGGCCTCGTCGCGATGAACGTCACCGGGGACTGGCGTTTGAACGGCCAGTTCGGCTCCGGCGACCTGGCCGGGACGATCTCGTGCGCCGAAGTCGTTAACGACGAAAAGGCGAAGGCCGTCGGGCCCGGGGAGCAGGCTTTCAAGTTCCACTTCGACGCGCACCTAACGTTCGCCCCGTACCCTGTCGATTGCGCCGCCGCCAAAACCTGGGTGTGCGACGAGTACTGGACCGGCAACGTGAATCTCACGGGCGGCCTCGTGGGGACCGCGTCCCTCTCGGGCCACGTCCACCACAAAGGCGGCGCCGTTGTCTGGGCGCAGGAATACTACCGGTTCAGTGGCACCGTCGCCGGTTGCGGTTCCGGCTCTTTCAGCATGGTCCTCAACGGGACCGTGACCGCGGAGGCCAACCCGGCGGGTATCAGCCACTTGATGGCACGCGCCGACCTCGTGCCCGGCTCCACATCGACGGGCCTTGCGGGGCTCATGCGCCTGCACGCGCTGGGCGACTGGCGGCAGAGCGGCCAGTTCGGGTCCGGGGACCTTGAGGGCACCGTTTCCTGCTCCGACGTGAAGGCCCCCGGCAAGGACGCGGCGCATGCTGCCCGCGAGCGCCCTCTCAAATTCCACTTCGACGCCCACATCACCCTCGCGCCGGATCCCGTCGACTGCAACGCTGCGCGCGCCTGGGTCTGCGACGAATATTGGACGGGCAACGCTGAGATGAGCGGGGGACTCGTCGGCAACGCCATCCTCCAAGGCCATGTCCACTACGACGCCGGCACCCGCGCCTGGGCCCGCGAATCCTACGAGTTCAGCGGCCAGGTGCTGGACTGCGGCTCCGGCGCGTTCACCCTTACAGTACCTGGAGCCGGCACCGTCGAGCCCAACACAGGCGGCGTCCTCCACCTCCAGGCCGCGGTCGACCTTGTGTCCGGCTCGACCTCCACCGGCCTCTCGAGCCTCGCAAGCATCCACGGGAAGGCAGACATTCGTCTCACGGGACAATTCGGTTCCGGCGACGTCGAAGTCACCGTCGCCTGTTAGCAACGGGTGCCTTGCTTGGCCGGTGGGGCAAGGGACCGCCATCTCGAATCGTGCTTCCCGCGCCCTTGGCTGTTAGGCATGTGGCTGGCGCCCCTGAACCGCCACAGAGAACGCGCCGAAACGGCTAGGATTGCACTTTGTGGGAACCAACGCCGAAACTTGTTGATGGGTTTTACCGGGCGCCGGCGCGTCGCTGCGTGCCGCGCCGCGACGACAAGCGGCGCCGCGGTCAGGTCACCGACTGCGGCTCCGCGTCCATCACCTTCTACCCTTGTTCTCAGCCAATCACCGTTTCCGGGCTGGGCTACCCCATAGAATTTTCTTTTCCTTGGGCAGCACTATCATGGCCGGACGCCTGAGGTCCACTTTGTTCAGCCGTCTCAGCGGCTGGGCCACTCGGGGGTCTTCGGACCCCCGAACCCTCCTTTTCTGCCTCCCCTTCCACGATGTGGAGAGGCGTGGGGGGCGGGATTTGAACCCGCGAGGACTGCCACATCCAACTTGGTCCTCAGCCAAGCGCCGTAACCGGTCTGGGCCACCCCCACATCGAAATTGTTATTGCCTTTCCTCACGTAGTGGTCGTGAGGACTGCCAGATCCGACTGTGTTCAGCCGTCTCAGCGGCTGGGCCGCTCGGGGGTCGTCGGACCCCCGAACCCTTTCCTTTTCTGGTTCCCACGTTTGCGTGACGCTGTGAGCAAAGCCTAAACCGCGCTGCGCCTTCGGCCGCGCCCACCGAGGCGACGCGTCCCATGGATCTCCAACTCACCGAAGACCAGAAACTCCTCCGACAGACGGTTCGGCAGTTCGTCGACGACGAGATCAAGCC
This sequence comes from uncultured Halobacteriales archaeon, assembly GCA_964408365.1. Taxonomy (GTDB): domain Archaea; phylum Thermoplasmatota; class E2; order JACPAO01; family JACPAO01; genus JACPAO01. The sequence continues at coordinate 52,524 of CAYOZB010000001.1, forward strand.
CCACGTCCGCCAGTGGGAAATCAAAGGCGAGGTCCCGGACTCGATCTACAAACGCATGGCGGACCAGGGCTTCATGGGCGCCCCGATCCCGGAAGAATACGGCGGCGCCGGCCTTGACCCCGTCTCCTACGCGATCCTGACGGAGGAACTCGCGAAAGGTTGCTCCTCATTGCGCACCTCGTTGAGCGTCAATGCGAGCCTTGCGGGGATGACGCTCCTCAAGTTCGGCTCGGAGGCCCAGAAGGAGAAATGGCTTCGGCCGATCGCGAGCGGGAAAAAGATGGGCGCATGGGCGCTCACGGAAGCGGGTTCTGGTTCCGACGCGGCGGCGATGAAGACGCGTGCGGTCCGACGAAGCAAGGACTACGTGGTCAACGGTTCCAAGATGTGGATCAGCAACGGCGCCAAGGCCGACGAGGTCGTCCTGTTCGCGTCGACGGATCCCAAAAAACGCCACGAAGGCATCTCCACGTTCATCGTCGCGAAGGGCCACAAAGGGTTCCGACCCGGCACCATCGAGACGACCAACAAACTCGGGTTGCGCAGTTCCCCGACGGCGGAACTGATCTTCGAAGACTGCTCGTTGCCGGAGGATCAACGGATCGGGAAGGAAGGCCAAGGGTGGGAGATCGCCATGTACGTGCTCAACAACGGCCGCCTCTCCGTTGCGGCGGGCGCGGTCGGGATCGCGCAGGCGGCGTTCGAGGCGTCGCAGGATTATGTGAAGAAACGCACCGCGTTCGAGAAACCGATCGGAAGTTTCCAACTTGTGAAAGCGAAGATCGCCGACATGGCGACGCAGATCGAAGCGGGGCGGCTCCTCGTGTGGAACGCCGCATTGATGAAGCAACGGTACGAGAACAAGGACTGCACGTTCGACGAGTGGACGCTCGCGGTCTCCAAGGCCAAACTGTTCACTGCGGAGATGTGCGTGAAGGTCGCGGAGGAAGCGATTCAGATCCATGGAGCGAACGGGTACACGAACGAGTACCCGGTGGAGCGGTATTGGCGGGACGCCAAGATCTGCGGCATCTACGAGGGGACCAATGAGATCCAACGGCTCATCATCGCGCGGCACGTATTGGGGAAAGAGTTCAGCGCGACGTGACGCGACGTTCTACGTCGCCTTGCCGCGCGAAACCTGACGGGGCGCGCGCATCGACGTCGGACGGATCCCGGCGACGAGTTGTTCGACCGCGTTGGCGAAATCGTCGATCTCTTCTTTCCGGTTGTAGAAGTAGAAACTGGCGCGGACCCAGCCGTCGATGCCCCGGCGTGCAAAATAGGAGGTCACGCAGTGGGCGCCGCTACGCACCGCGACGTTTTTGGCCTGGTCCAAGTACAAGGCGACGTCGTGCGGACCCAGGCCGTCGACGTTGAACGGCAAGATGCTGCCGCGGTTGGCGGCGGACGGACCGTAGAGGGTCACGCCATCGATCTCGCTCAACCGTTTCGTCGCGTGCGCGTTGAGCATGCGGTCGCGCGACTGGATCCAGTCACGTCCCACCTTGTCGAGGAACTCGAGCGCGGCCGGGAACGCGGCGAGGGCCGCATAGTTCTGAAGCCCTGCCTCGAACCGCATCGGCACGTCGTGCATTTCGAACGATTCGCCTTTGACCGTGTTGACTGCCCCGCCGCCGTAGATGAGAGGGTCGAGCCCATCGAGTGCCTCCGTGGTTCCCCAAAGGAATCCGAGGCCGCTGGGTCCGAGCATTTTGTGTGCGCTGGCGGCGACAAAGTCGGCGCCAAGAAGCCGCACGTCGACGGGTTGGTGGGGAATGGATTGGGCGCAGTCGAGAAGGAGGAGGGCGTCCTGTTCGTGGGCGATGTCTGCCACCTGTTTCGCGGGGATCTGAGCTCCATCCGCGTTGGACACGTGGACCATGCTCACAAGGCGGAGTTTTGCGCCTGCTGTTTTCACAGCTTTCTCGTAGGCCCGTTCGTCGAAACTGCCGTCCGCGGCGCTGGCAACGGCCACGACGTTGACCCCGAGACGTTTTCGTAGTTGAAGCCAAGGGATCCAGTTGCTGTTGTGCTCCTTGTCGGTGGTGAGGACGACGTCGCCGCGCGAGAGTCCCAGACCGTTGGCGACGATGTTGATGGCTTCGGTCGCGCTCTTCGTGAACACGATTTCTTGAGAAACACGGGCTCCGACGAAGGCTGCCACGCGTCGACGGGCGGCTTCCACTTGGCCGGACACCGCTTCGCCCAACCGGTGGACGCTTCGCCCGCCGCAGACCGGCGTGTCGCGGTAATACGCAACGGTAGCGTCGATCACCGATTGGGGCTTGAGGCTCGTGCAAGCATTGTCGAAATAGATCGGCCGCTGCTTGGCCCCCACGTTCAGGATCGGGAACTCTTTCCGGATCCGTTCAATGTCCACGTCGACTCACCTCGGAGAGGCTCGGCGAAAGATCATCCCAGACCGCTTGCGCCGCAGCCATGTCGAGGGTCTTGATGAGCACGCGACCGTTCTGGAAGATGGTCGCCTCATGTTCCTTTCGGACGATGAGCATCACGCCCGCGTTTACACGCGGCTCCCAGCCACGCTTCTCCAACCGTGGCTCCAATGCGGCCAAGTCAAGATTGAGGTCCCCCTCCGGGATCGCCTCCAGGGCGCGCGTCGTCCGGCATGGCTGGATCAGAACCATCGGGCCCACGCGACGAGCAAGGCGTTCCGATAAACCTATCGCACGGGGCTTAGCGCTTCGCGACCTTGAGTTCCTTGCGCGCCAGTTCCGTTCCGCGGGCCATGATCTCCATCTTTTTCCGGGAGACCTCCCATGTGCGGGTGCGAAGCCCACAATCCGGGTTGATGTAGATCTTCTCCGGGTCGCCGCGCATCTTGACCGCGTACAGGATCCGGTCCCGCACGAGCTCGGGCGTCTCCAGGTTGTCCGTGTGCACGTCGAGGACGCCGACACCGACCTCGAAATCGGTCTTGTGGTCCTTGAACAACTTGATCGTCTCATACCCAGGTCGCTCGCCTTCCTTGACGCCAGTTTCCTGGCTGTCCTTGTTCGCGTATTCGAGCGTGAACTGGGCGCAGTTCTCGAGCTTCGTGACGGCCGGCCACATCAAACGGTAGTCGCTGAAGCAGATGTGGATCGTGAACCGACCCTTCAAGCCCTTCACGGACTCGTTGAACGTGTCCACGACGAGATCCACCTCGTCCGGACGCGTGATGGCGGCGGGTTCGTCGATCTGGATCGAATGCGCGCCCGCGTCGACCAGGGCTTTGATGTTGGGCCGCAACACGTTCTTCGCGAGATCGATACCGAAGTGTCGACGGGCCTCGTCGAGCACTTCGCGTCGTCGTCGGCCGTTCTGCTTGACCTTGCCGATGTAGTACTCGTCGAAGCTCCAATCCATCAACGTGTACGCGCCCGTGATTGGGATCTTCACCGGCTTCGTGGCGTACTTCTTGATGATCTTGAGTTCCTCGTTGTGGTAGAACTCTGTGGGCTTGACCGGACCCACGACGGCCTGTTTGAGGTAATACCGGTTGTCGAAGCTCCGCACATAGCCGCGGGGTTCGAAGTTCTGGATGTGCTTGACCGCGTAATCGTACATCTCGGTACGGTGCTGTTCCCCATCGTAGACGATGTCGAGACCGATCTTCTCTTGCCAACCGATGGCAAGGGCGGAGGCGAATTCTTTCACCTCTTGCTTCTCCTTCGGCTCGAGTCCCTGCTTCTTCAGAAGCTGCAGCAGGCGGTCGCCGTCCTTGAGTCGGAGTTCCTTCACCAAGGACTCGGCTTCCTTGTAGGCGGCCGGGGCGACCGGTTTTCCGGACAGCGCTTGGATGCGCCAGACCGGTTTTGCGAGGCTTCCGATCTCTTGGAGCGGGAAAAGGGGCAACGTCTGGGCGCCGGCGCCGGTCTTGACGGTCGGGCTCATGCCGTCACCGCCTTTTTGGAACGGACCGATGCAAGGGCTTCGAGTTTCCGCACAGCGACGTCGGCGGGAACGAACTCCAGGTCCCAGGTGTGGGTGACCCACAGCGCGGCGGGTTTCAACTTGTTCCGGATCCGGCCGACGAGTTCATCCAGTTCCGCGGGGGTCTCGAGGTGGCTTTCGCGGCCATTGACGACCTGAGCCTGGAGTTTCTTGCCTTGGAGGCGGGGCGGGAGTTTTTCGGGCAATGTTTCGATGAAATCGATCCCCAGCACATCGACCGGGACGGTCTGCAGGAACGAGTGATGGCGCGCGGCGTCGCCGTTCGTGAAATTTCCGACCGTGGTCCCCTTGACGCCAGTCGTGGCTTCGGCGAGGAGTTCGTTGCAGAAGCCGACGTCAGGGACTTTTTCGTAGAGCAAGGCGGGTTCTTGGAACTGGATCGTCTGGTAGCCATCGACGGCGAGTTGCTTCGCGGCGTCGTTGAGCACGCCGGCGAGTGCGTGGCCGAGCTTGGCTTCGTCCTTGAAGTGGTGGTCGAGGGTGGCGCGCGTGAACCAGTAGGGCGAGGGGAGGATGGCTTTCCAAGTGCCCTTCTTGGTCTGAGCTGATGAAGGCAACGCGGCGCGGAGCTTGGCGTAATCGAGTTTCGGCGCGTCGTGGAGGATGGGTTGCCGGAAGAACCGGTTCGTCTCGAAGAGCCGCGTGACGCCGCCGACCTCGAAGCCTGTGGTTGCTTCGACGATGCCGCGGAACTGGTCTTGCCAGTTCAGGAGTCCGTCGAAGAGCGGGGTGAATCCGAGTCGCGCTTGCAGTTCGACGAGTTCGTTCGTGGCGTCCGCCTGGAGTTTGGTGAGTTCCTCTTTCTTGAGGAGTCCCTTGTCGGCGTTCCAAGTGCCTTTGACGAGTTCTTCGCGGCGTGGGTAGATGCCGCCGAGCGTTGCTTCTGTCATCGTTTTTCCTCGAGGGGTTTGACCAAGGGCGGAGAGCTCCGCTTGCCGCGCAGTTCGGAGAGCAGACGCAGGACCTGCTCCTCGTTGGGGTTGATCGGCATGAGGTGAAGCCCGTTGTAGCGACCCTTGATGGCGTCGCGCAGTTCCAGGACGAGTCGGTTGGCCTCGGTGGCGAAATCTGTGGCGGCGGCCAATCGTTTTTCGAGGCGTTCCGTCACCTCGATGCCCGGGATGGTCTTGAGCGTGGCGAGGACCTTCTGGTTCTTGAGCGGAACGGTCCCGAGAAGCACCGGAAGTTCGGCTTGGTATCGTCGCACGGTCGGAGAGTCGAGGGTGGCGGGGTCGAGGATGATCTGCGTCTGGAAGAAGTCCGCTCCACCGTCGATCTTTTTCTTGAACGTCTCGAACCCATCGGGGCGCGTGTCCGTGAGGGTCACCGCGGCGCCGATGCTGAACGAAGTCGGAGGCTTGATCTCTTTTCCGACGCGGTCGCGTCCTTCGTTGAGTCCGCGCACCAGTTCGATCAGTTGGTTCGCGTAGAGCTCGTACACACCCTTGGCGTCCGGGTGGTCGCCGATCTTCATCGGGTCGCCGGTGAGCGCGAACACGTTCCGGATGCCTTGGAACGAGAATCCCAAGAGTTCGCTCTGAAGCGCGAGGACGTTTCGGTCGCGGCCCGTGATATGAGGAATCGTGGCGACGTTCGTTTGGTTCTGGATCGCCGCGGCGAGCGGTCCAGGCGACATGCGCAGGCTCGACATCGGATTGTCAGTGAGGTTGAATGCGTCGACGAAGGGCGCGACGGTCTTCGCGTGCGTCAACACGCTCGTCGCATCGCTGCTTCGCGGCGGGTTCAGTTCATAGGTGAGCGTGAAGTTTGGTTTGAGGAACTTGGGTTTGACCATGCCGTGTCTCACCTCCGTTGTGCCGGGCGACGCGGAGCAGGTCGCCGTAGACGTTGGTTGCGGTGCCGCGGCCTCCGGCGCCGATTCCGCGGACGAACAATTCGCCTGCGTTCGGCGTATCGATGAGGAGCGCGTTCTCCAATCCGTACACGCGAAGCGGGGAGTGCATCGGGAGAGTCTTGGCCTCGGTCTCGACGCGTCCCGGCGTCACGCGTGCGACAAGCCGCGTGCCTGGGACGAGCGTCTCGGGTTCCTGGAGGAACGATTGGATCCCCGTGCGTCTGACGCGTTTCCACGAGATCGGTTCCGGGAACATGGTATTGTGCAGGATCGTGGCTTTGGCGGCGAGGTCCCACCCGTCGAGGTCGTGCCGCTCATCACGCTCGAGGATGCCGAGTTTTCGCGCCCGGTCGACGATCTCCCGAGGACCTGCGCGTCGGGCTTCGAGTTCGGTCAAGATGTAGGTGGTGGTGGCGTTGACGACGCCGGTCGCGCCTTGGACCTGGTGCGCTGCGGCGGCTTGCTCGAGGATCGGGATGAACGGGACGCTTCCACCGACGCACGCGCTGTAGCGAAGCTGGGCGCGTCCTTTCTCTTGCGCGGCGCGAAGGCGTTCGAAGCCGAGCACGAGGGACGCTTTCTCGGCGGAGACGACATCGATGCCTCGCTCTAGGGCGGCGATGCTGCCGGTAAGCGCGAGGCCGCCGGTCTCGTAGTCGCACGGGAGAAGGTTCAGGAGGATCTTCACGGGTTCCCGCTCAACAAGGTCCGGGGCGGATGCTTGCGGTTCGAACCGTGCGCCGCGCAAGGAGCCGAGTCCTTTGCCTTGCTTGGCGTGAAGCAGATCGGCGGGGCGGATCCCCTCGCGAGCGATCACGGCGCCCGTGGAGTCTGCCGCCCAGGCGATGCGGAACCGGGGTTCGGGTCGTTCGGACCAGAGTTCGAGAAGGCCGCGTCCGACGCCGCCGAGGCCGAGGATGCCGACGTCAACGGGCGGCGACAACGGTCCTCCTCCGAGCGGCGGGCGCGGCCGCTTCCAAGCCGACGGCGAGGTCGGCTTTGAGGTCGTCGATGTGCTCGATGCCGACGCTCAGCCGCACGAGTCCGTCTCGGATGCCGGCCTTTGCCCGCAGTACCGCGGACATGGAGGCGTGCGTCATCGACGCGGGATGCGTGATGATGGACTCCACGGCACCGAGGTTTTCGGCCAAGGAAAAGAGTTTCACGGCTTTCATGAACCGGACCCCTGCGTCGAATCCGTCGCGAAGCTCGAACGACAGCATGCCGCCGTGCCCGGTCGATTGCTTCGTGGAAACGTTGTGGCCGGCGAAGGATTTGAGGCCCGGGTAATTCACGGTCGCGACGCGGGGATCCTTCTCCAGCCACTCGGCGATCTCCTGCGCGTTCTTGGAGTGCTGCGCCAAGCGCAAGGGCAACGTCTTGAGGCCTTGCAACGTGAGCCACGCCTCGAAGGGCGACAAGATGATGCCCAACGCGTTCTGGTCGAATTTCAGACGCTCGTAGAGTTTCGCGTCGTTGACCAAGATGGCGCCGCCCGTCGTCGCATTGTGGCCTTCGATGTACTTGGTCGTCGAGTACACGCTGATGTCCGCACCGAAATCGAGAGGACGCTGGTAGTAGGCGGTGAGGAACGTGTTGTCGACCGCGACCAAGGCGCCCGCTTTCTTGGCGACGTCGCACACGGCTCGGATGTCGGTCACTTTGAGGGTCGGGTTCGCCGGGGTCTCGATCACGACGAGTCGGGTGGGCTTCGCGAGGGCGGTCTTCACGGCTTTGAGGTCGCTGGTGTCGACGTATTCGACGATGACCCCGAATTTTTGGAACGTGTTGTTGAAGAGCCGCACCGTGCCGCCGTACACCGCGTCGCCGATGATGACGCGGTCACCTTGTTTGAGGAGACTCGTGCCGATGCACGTGATGGCGGCCATCCCGGTGCCGAAGCAGAGTCCGGGCTGTTTTGCGTCTTCGAGTGCGGCGAGCCGTCGTTCGAGGACGGACACCGTGGGGTTGCCGCTTCGACTGTACGCGTAGCCTTTGGTCTCGTTCGGTCCGGTCTGAAGATAGGTGGTGCTTTGGTAGATGGGTGGGAGAAGCGCGTTGAAGCCGGGTTCGGCGTCGTAGCCTGCGCGGATCGCGTCGGTCTCGAATTTTCGCGACGTCATTTGGAACGGCCCCCGATCAACGGAGCGGCGACTTCGCGAAGAAGATCGACCTGGGGTGGTTCTTCCTTGAAGTTGGTTCGGAAATATTCGTCGTTGTAGACCTTGGACAAGTAGCGTTCGCCGCCATCGGGGATGATGACGAGGATCCGGTCTTCGCGGGAGAGTTTGCTTGCGACACCAATCGCGGCGTGAACGGCCGCGCCGGCTGAGCTGCCAGCGAAGATCCCTTCGAGTCGGGCGAGGCGTCGGCACGTCACGAACGCGTCCTTGTCGCCAACGCGGACCCATTCATCGATGACCTGGCGCCACAGCGTGGCTGGGGTAAAGTCGTACCCGATTCCTTCGGTCAGGTAGGGCGCCGAGGGGGCTTTGGTGGCGAGGCTGGAGCCGATCGGGTCGACGCCGATGATTTTGATCTTCGGGTTCTTCTGCTTGAGGAAATTGCCGATGCCGCTGATGGTTCCCCCGGTGCCCGCTCCGGCGACGACCGCTGTAAGCGTCGCACCGAAGTCGTCCCAGATCTCGCGTCCGGTCTGGAAGTGTCCTTGGACGTTCGCCTGGTTCTCTGTTTGCGCGCAGAAAAACGCGCCCGGTCGCTCTTTGACGATGCGTTGGGCGACGCCGATGTAACTCTCAGGGTGATCGTGGGGCAGGGTGTCGCACACGTGCACTTCGGCGCCGAGGGCGCGCAAGATAGCGACCTTTTCGGTCGTCATCTTCTTCGGGATCGTGATGACGACGCGGTAGCCCTTGACGGCCCCGATGAGGGCCAACGCGATGCCCGTGTTGCCGCTCGACGCCTCGACGAGTGTGTCCCCCGGGTGGATCTTGCCGCGTTTCTCCGCGTCGTCGACCACGGCGACCGCGCAACGGTCCTTGACGGATCCGCCCGGGTTGAGATATTCCAGTTTGGCATAGACTTCGGCGCCGCCTGCGCGGGGCAGCCGGTTGAGGCGGACGACGGGCGTCTTGCCCACGAGCGACAGGATGTTCTGGTGGATTACCACAGGGACCCTCGTTGGGTTGCCGACGAGACGGGCCGCTCTTAATCATGACGGGGTACGTTATTCCTAAAAGAATATGTAGGGCCAAAGGTTCGGCGAGGACCGATGATCCCCGAGATCGAGGAGATCCGACACGTGCGTCGGGAACTCGGCTTGACCCAGAAGGAGCTCGCGACGACGGCGGGGGTCAGTCAGAGTCTCATCGCGAAGATCGAAGGCGGCCTCGTCCAGCCTTCCTACGCGAACGTGAAGAAACTCCTCGAAGTGTTGGAGCGCGAGAAAACGCGTCGCCACCCGCCCGTCGCTGTCGGCAAGGTCTGCGCGCGCAACATCGTGTGGTGCGAAGCCAGCGAGAGCGTGCGGGACGCGGCGATCTTGATGCGCAAACACGGATTCTCGCAGCTTCCGGTGCGTCGACGCGGCGCTCCCGTGGGTTCGATCACGGACAAACTCTTGAGCGAAGCGTTGACGATCTCGGACCGCCCGGACGTCGTGGCTCAGCAACGTGTCGAAGAGATCATGGGCGAGCCGTTCCCGCAGTTGCCCGAGACGACGCCGTTGAAGGTCGCTTCGACGTTGCTGCAGTACGCGCCGGCGGTTTTGGTGATGCGAGAGAGTGAGCCGGTCGGGATGCTGACGAAGGCGGACTTGTTGAAGGTGCTCGCCGCGGAGTCGCCGTCGCGATCGTAGGGCGGGTCGTTGGCGCGGCGGTCCGTACCGCGGCGCGCAGTGGCGCGGGGGTCTCTTCTTCTTCGGCTTCGCGCGTGACCACGCGGGACAACGGTCGGACGTCGAAGCCGAGGCCGGGTTGCCACGTCTCGAACGCCGTGACGTAGAGGCCCGCCCCGAGGACGACGGCACCAAAGACCGAGATGAAACCGCGGTTGAGGATTCCGTCGTAGTTGAGGTACACGAATGCGGCCCAGCCGACGCCGCCTTCGGCGCCGCTTACCGACGCCTTGAACAAGAACACGATGCCAAAGTAGACGAGGAAGAGTCCGAACACGAGGATGACCGGGTAGAACCGCATCCGAGGCGCCATGATCCCCCGTTCGCGCTTGTTGGCGGCCAACGCAGCGGTTTCCTTGGAGACGCGGCCAAAGACGGCATAGCCCGCGATCCCGAGGACCAGCAAGATCAGGAATACGACGTGGAGCCCGGTGAACGTAATGAGCGTGGACGGGACGGCGATGACGATGAAGATGTTCCCGGTCTGCAGGGCCCAGTCCCAGTTCCAACCGGGACCGAACATGATGCCCAGGACGACCGCCAACAGCGACGCCGCGGCCGGCAACGGGCGAACATGAACGGGCAGCCGGCGCGCGATCGACACACCTTTGCAGTCATCGTCGGCCTATTTAGCGGTGCGGCGGCGACGACAAACGGCGCTTCGGCGGTTACGCTAACGTTTTTATGGAAGGCGCCTGTGGTTCGAGGAGCGTCTTCTCCATGAAGGTCCGGGTTCGCTTGTTCAGCATCCTGCGCGACCGCGCCGGAACGAGTGAAACCGAAATCCAGCTACCCGCGGGCGCTACGGTCGGAGGCGCGCTGGAGAACCTCGCCGAACGATTGCCGAGACTCGCGCCCACGCTCTTAGGGGCGGGCGGGTTTCCTTTGTTGTTGGCGGTGAACAGGGATTACGCCAAACGCGAGACCACGCTTCGCGATGGCGATGAACTCGCCGTCTTGCCGCCCGTTTCCGGCGGAAGCGGGTTGCCCCATGGGCTCTTGCTCCTAAGCGGCGGCTTCGACAGCCCCGTCGCCGGTTCCCTTGTCCTCGCCTCGGGACGCACCCTCGACGCGGTGCACTACACGATGGAGCCGTTTACGGACGATGCCAGCGTGCACAAAGCGCGCGATTTGGCGCGTCGACTGGGCTTGGGACGCCTGATCGTGATCCCGTTGGGCGAGGACTTGGCGGAATTCACCCGAAAATGCGGCCACCGCTACTACTTCATCCTCCTCAAACGGCTCATGGTTCGTGTCGCGGAACGCGTGGCCGCCACAGTCGGCGCCTCGTTTCTCGTCACCGGGGAAAACCTGGGCCAGGTCAGCAGCCAAACACTGAGCAACCTCACCGTCATCGATCAGATCTCCACCTTGCCCATCGTGCGTCCCGTCATCGGACTGGACAAACAGGAGATCGTCGACTACGCCAAACGCATCTCCACGTACGAAACCAGCCGCGGACCGGAACTCTGCGATCTTCTCGGGCCGAAGCATCCGGCAACGCACAGTTCGGTCGCGGACATCCTCGCCGAGGAAGCCAAGCTCGACGTGGAAGCATTGGTCCGAAACGCGTTGTCGAAGGCCAAAACGGAGCCGCTCGTGCCGTTCGGGGTCCCTCTTACGAAACCCGGCGCCAGCGGAACGAAAGCGGTGTGAGCACCAAGAGACCCACAAGGAACACCCAACCCTGGGCGGTCCCGATGAGATCGGAGATGAAATCGTCGATGCTCTGCGAACCCGAGGCCAACTGCGACGCGGCTCCTGACCCGTATCCGACGGAGACGGGATCCTTGGCGTGCCTCGGATCGCCGGATTCGGCGCCGGCGTACTTCACTTTCCCGGCCAGGAACGAATCCATCGAACCCGGTGCCTTGAGAGCGGTGCGGTACGCGTTGAGCGCATGCACGTAGCCTTTCCCGCTTTCCCACACGTCGTAGCCGGTGACAGGGGTGGAGGTGCTGACGATGATGTCCATCACTTCGTCGGGGCTGAGGTCCGGGTTTCCTTCGATGAGGAGCGCCGCCACGCCCGACACGTGGGGCGCGGCCATGCTGGTGCCGCTCTTCGTCGTGTAAGGATTCGTCAAGCCGCCGTCCCCCTCGGTCGAGGCTTTGGCGGCCGTGATGGCAACGCCAGGCGCCATGACGTCCGGGTGATCGTAGGGTTGTTCGCGGATCGTCGGGTCACTGCCGCGTGAACTGAACCGGGCCAATTTGTTGAGGTAATCCCCGGCCGCGACGCCGAGGACCCACGGGGCGACCGCGTACTTGTTGAGGGTGTGCTCGCCGTTCTCGCCTTCATTGCCGGCGGCGAAGACGACGACGAGTCCATCCTTGTACATGAGCAGGCTCGCGATGTTGATCGGGGAGCGCGGATCGAATTCACCGTTGGCGCCCCAGCTGTTGCTCACGACGCGGATGCCATATTTTTTCTGGTTGGCGATCGCATAGTTGAACGCTTCCAGCACGGTCTGGCTTTCGAACGCGATTTCGCCCGTCGCGGGGTCCTCGATCCCCGCAGCGAACCCGACGAGGTCCGCTTCGTGGGCGATGCCGCGGTATTTGCCGATGTCTCCTGCTTGCGCCCGTCCGCCGGCGATGCTTGCGACGTGCGTGCCGTGTCCGTCGAAATCAGTGAGCGGTTGGTTCTCGGCGCTTTGGGCACTGAGGAGTCCGCCGCCGCTGAGGACGGGCTTGACGTTTTGGACGAGGTTCTCGCCCAGCCGGACGTCGGGATGGGTTCCGTCGACGCCGGAGTCGACGATCATGATGGTCGCAGCTTTGCCGCGGACCCCGTAGGTCTTCCAGACGACAGACGCCCCGGTGTAGTCGGCCGAGCGGTCTAGTTGGAGTTCCATGTGTTCGTTGTGATAGATGACGAGGATACCGGGAACCCCAGAGAGATCCTCCAAGCGATCTTGGGGCAGTAGGACGGAGACCATGCGAAGCTCATCGTACGGGTGGAAGGGCAACCCCAACTGCGTGAGCGCCGCCGTGGCGTCGTCGTATGCCGATGGTTCGATGACGACGATGACGATCTGCGTCAGAGCGATTTCGAACCGTTCCAACACGATCGGATCGATGTAGAATGACCCCTCGGTGAGGCCCGCATACGCCTTCACGCCCGTGGAATCCGCGGTCGTGCCTGCCGTCGCTCCCGCCCCCGAGTCAACCTTGACCTGGCCTAGTGCAGACGTCGGTGTAAGGACAACAGCCCAAACGAGGAGCAAAGCGAGGATTCGACGCAAACAAAAGAGACAGCAGTCTTCCGACTATAAGTAGGGTTTACCAAGCGGGAAATGTAGCGTCCGCGGCTCCGCGGCAAAAATGGGCCTTGGGACGCGCATCCTTCGAAGCTTGGGAAAAACTCGATTTAAGAGCCAACCCCGCCAGGAGAAGGTTGGACATCGGGAGTTGACAAACGTGGAAACACGCGCACCATGGTTCATTCTAGGCATCCTGATCGGTGCGACACTACTGCTTCCAATCGTCCTGTCCCAGGACGACACTCGTTCTTGGGAACAAGACGAACGTCGCTTAAGTTTCCAACAAACCCCCGACGGGTTCCGCTACGAGTCGACCCGCGATACCGACCTTGGAAACGACGTCGTCGAAGGCTCCTTCTCGACCCTAAACCGACGCTACTCCATGAGCTACCTCGACCGCCTCTCCGCCAACATGACCCCGCTCCGCCTCGACGTCGCCTTCGAAGGCCTTCTCGAATACCAAGACATCGACGGCGACGACGCCTACAGCCTCGGCGACCGGATCATTCAACGCCAGCGGCTCGTCGACCTGCCCGCTCCCACCCAGAAGGTGGATCCGTTACTCAACGGCGGCCAACGCGCGACCTACACGTACGCGCTCTCCGTTCTCGACCCCGAAAGCCAAGACGCTACCCTCCAAGTCGCGTTCAGCATCTTCCCGCGCGCCGAAACGATCGGGGACCAACTCGTGCCCCCGACGCGCGCCCACACCGACGTCAACGTCGAATATTTCCCCTTCCAAAACGAAACGTCACGACTCGCCCTCGAGACCCGCGTCTTTGCAAACGGGGCCCTCGAAGAAGCCCCCAACGCGTTCTACGTGTCAGGCTCCCAACGGCGCCTCGTGTACGAGTGGCCCGGACAGAGCACCGTCGACGGCGACGCGAAACCGGTCCACGTGACCCTCCTCGGAACGGGCGGCCAACGCACGAACCCGGCCGCGACGCCAACCGTGGTGCTACACTCTTACGAACGCGGAGACCAATTGTCGTATCAACCAGTCATCGGCCCCGAGCGGGAAGAGCCCGAGCAGCAGAACGTCATCGCAGAGTTCTTCGCCCGCGGCGACTGGCGGCTCTACGGCATCGGAATCGTCGCGGCGTTCGCCCTCATCGGAGCAACGATGTGGCGACGCATCGAACGCCCTTAAGTGCCTGGTTGGAGCGTCGCGACCTCGACGTTCGGCGGCGGAACCGGCAACGTGCTTGATTCCTTATCGGGTCGGAACGTCACGTACGATTTGTACGCGTAGAACGGCGCGGCCAGGTAGATCAGTGCGTAGTAGAAGATCCAGAGTACGAGGAACACTTTCGCAAGCGCCAGTTCCCCCGTGAATTGGAGCGCGCGCCACTGCTTGTAGCCGAGGCTCATCGAAAGCAGCAACATGAGGCCGGCCATGATCGACTCGAATGGAGCGACCCGGAACGAGCGCCTCAGCGCCTGCGTGCGGGTCACTTTTTCCGAAGGCGCCTTGGGTGTGCGCACGAACGGGATGTTGAATCCGACAAGCGCCTTGAACGCGCCGAACGCGTTGCTGAACTTGACGCTGAACCACATGCCCAGGACACGGATCGTCTGTCCGATGGAGAGACGCATGTTCTCCCGCATGACCATGTGCAGACGCGTGAGACCGTCAGTAAGCAGGAACAGCGGCACCAAGCCGATCAACACGATCTCTTGACTGTGATGCGTGACGAGAGGGAATCCGAACAATTCGGACAACCCGAGGGCGAACAGGATCCAGGAGAGCAAGACGATGAAGAGTCCTTCGAACCAGTGTGCGCTTCCCACGAAGTAATCGAAGCTCTGTCGTCGGGAGAGTCGGCCGAACATGATGTCGAAGAAGTGACCTTTGAGGATCTTGGCGCCGCCGAAGGCCCAGCGGTAGTGTTGTTTCTTATACCCGTCAAAAGTGGGTGGGATCAGGCCGCGGCCGTAGGTCTTGTTGATGAACAGCGACTCGTAGCCGGCCGTGGCGAGGCGGAGGCTCAGTTCGGCGTCTTCGGAGATGTAGTTCTCTCCCCACCCGCCGACCGCGGTCAAGGCTTCTTTGCGCAAGATGCCCATCGTGCCGCAGAAGATGATGGTGTTCTCTTCGTTCCGCGACGGCATCACAGTACGGTAAAAGTACGAGTCCGCGAGGTAATACTGCTCCGTGAGGAAACTTTGGTGCCGGTTGCGGTAATCTTGCGGGGTCTGGACCCAGGCGAGGTTGGGGTTGGCGAAGAACCCGAGCGTTTCCTTGAGGTAGTCCGGTTCGACCTGGTAGTCGGCGTCGATGATCGCGAGGAAATCGACGTCCTCCGGCACGAATTGTAACGAATGGTTCAGGGCACCGGCCTTGTACCCTTTGCGATCCTCGCGGTGGATGTACATGATGCCGTGCTCGCGACTGAACTCTTCCAATGGGATCCGGCTCTCGTCCTTCGTGGAATCATCGAGGACCATGATGATGTACCGGTCCTTCGGGTAATCCATGACCAACAGTTTCCGCAAACTGTCATGCACGAGCTCCGACGGCTCGTTGTAGCAGGGGACCTGGAACGCGATCTTGGGCATGAAGTACCGTGAGTGGGTCGCCATGAGGTGGCTCTTTCGCCATCGTTTTCGGGTCGCCACGTCGATGGTGTAGAAACTGTACAGCACGACCATGGTGAGACTCACGGCTTCGGCGATGAAGAGGAGGATCGCGAAGGGTCGGAACGGATCCTGCACGCGCGGCAAGGTGACGAAGAGGCTGTAGCAGAGGAATCCCGTGACGACGGAGACGAGCGCGATGAGCGTCACCGTGCCGTAGAACCGCCACGAGTAGCGGGACATGATGAGCCCCAAGAACGCGCCGAAACCGACAAGCGAGAATTCGAGCGCGGAGAACGTGTTGATGGCTTCGCCGAAATGGAGGAAATAGCTCGGCGAGTCGGGAACCTGGGGATAATTGATGGCGACGTAGGCGAGCCCGAAGATGATGAGGCCGCTCACGCCGCCGACGATCGCTCCGGCAACGGCGCGGGCGAACCGTCGCGTCATGTCGCCCCCGACGCCGAACGCGGTCACCGCGAGGCCGATCAAGAACCCAGTCAGGGCGAGCGCGAACAAGGGGCCGCCGCCGGATTGGAACACCGGGGAATCGCGACGGAACACCTCCGCGATGCCATACCCGGGTTCGCTCTGGAGCCACAACACGAGGTAGGTGCCGATCCCGAGGAGCGTGCCGATCGTCGCACCAGCGCTGAGGAGAATAACGGTCCCCACGGCTCGACCGATCGTCCGGAGCTCGGTGCCGCGGCGCGTGAAGGTGCCGATCGCGAAACCGATGATTGCGCCGAGGATCGCGAAGAAGAGGAACGGGCCGCTGGGAGAATCGAATTGGCCAGGGATTCGGGCCAGCATGACGTTGAAGGGTTGCTTGTAGGTGTTCGCCCAGAAGAACGCCTCGAGCAGAACGCCGAACCCGGCACCAACCAGGGCGTAGACGGTCAAGAACAGGAGTCCGGCGGGGCGTCGCGGCGTTTGGCGTTTCAAGCGAACGCCACCTCGAACTCACACACGGGGTGGCCTTGCGCGCGGCAGGCGATCTCGGTTGCGCGGACCTCGCCGGCCACGAGCTTGCTGAAAGCGCCCCGAAGGTAACCGGCTTGGAAGCTGCAGCCGTGACCGGGTTGGTTCTCGGCCCCCACACCAGGGGTACAGTCGGCGCACTGGTAGTAGCGGACGATGGCGCGGTCGTCCTTGAGGCGCAAGACGCGTGCGTTGCCCCAGCCGTTGTTGATGATCGCGTCCATGATGTCATCAAGGCCGTTGACCCGGACTTTTTGCGATGCGTCGTGACCACGCTGTCCTTTGACCGTGTCGAGGCCGACCGCGACCGGGACTCGATCCGCGGATGGAACGCTTGGAGCGTTGGCGAGACGGCGAGGCAGGGGGCCGGTCGTGATGCCGCCGGCCCGGGGTTTGCCGCTCGGGAACGCAGTGCGAAGCACGACGAGGACGACGACGAGTCCGAGGATGCAGAGTCCGCCGACCATGAGGAAGATGGACGCGTCGCTTGCGAGCCGGGTCCAGGATTGAAGGAGAAGGTCCGCGATCATGGATGGCATCCTCCGGGTTCGCGCCGTTGAACGTCGACGCGACTGTCCGGGGAGCCCATGAGGGGTTCACGGCTCCAGGCTGCAGGCGAACCCGGTGCGGAACTCTCCGAGCTCGAGGTCCCAGGCGATGCGCTCGACACCGTTGGTCGTGGGTCGGCCGCTCGTCTCACGTGTCGGTTCCAGGATTTCGAGCTCGAGAGACGCGGCTAGCAACGGATACACGAAGGCCTTGCGGAATCCGACATACCATGGCTGCGGGGGTTCGCTGCTCGATGATGGTTCGCCACCGGTGGGGGGCTCGGACGCACCGCTACTAGTTGCCTCCGCGGTCGGCGCCGGGTCGGCTGTGATCGTTGTGCTGTCCGTCGATTGGCCCGCGTCCGCGCTCACGGTGAGGGCGGCCTGGTAACTGCCAGGGACGGTGTACGTGTGGGGCGCTGTTGCGGGAAGGGTCGTGCCGCTCGTGCTGTTTCCGTCGCCGAAGTTGAGGGTCCACGTGAGGTTCGTCTGGCTGGCTTCGGAGTCGTCGCGGATGTCGAAGCTCACGTCGAGGGGCACCGAGCCGCTGGAGGTATTCACCGTGAGATTGGCGACCGGCGCCGTGGGTGGGGGCGGGGGCGGTTGGCTCGTCGTAGTCGTAGGAGGCGGCGATGTCGTCGTGCTCGACGGGGGCGATGTCGTCGTGCTCGACGGAGGCGGCGTCGTCGTGCTCGACGGAGGCGGCGTCGTCGTGCTCGACGGAGGCGGCGTCGTCG
>CAYOZB010000002.1:0-56716 GCA_964408365.1 uncultured Halobacteriales archaeon
CTCGGCAAGTACCGCAAGATGCACACCCCCGACGACCCGCGGTTCTACGAAAAATTCTACTTCGCACCCGGCGACCTCGGGTTCCAAGCCTTCGACACGCGGTTCGGACGGATCGGCGTCCTCATCTGCTGGGACCAATGGTACCCCGAAGCGGCGCGCCTGACGGCCCTCAAAGGGGCCCAGATCCTGTTCTACCCGACCGCCATCGGCACCTGGGTCGGCGAGACGGAACACCAGAAAACCCAACACGACGCCTGGGAGACCATGCAACGAAGCCACGCCATCTCCAACGGCGTGTTCGTCGCCGCCCCGAACCGGGTTGGACGCGAGGGCGAACTGCGATTCTGGGGCAACAGTTTCGTCGCAAGCCCCTTCGGGCAGGTCATCGCGCGCGCCAGCGACTCGGCGGAAGAGATCCTCATCGCCGACTGCGACCTCGGGGACATCGAACGGTTCCGACGCGGATGGCCCTTCCTTCGCGACCGACGCATCGACGCCTACGGACCCTTGACCGAACGCTACTTGGGCGAGTGAGGAACCCGCGATGGCTCCCACGCCACGCGAACTCGGCTATCGGATGCCGGCCGAGTGGGCACCCCACGAGTCGACCTGGCTCGCCTGGCCCCACGACCCGGTCACCTGGCCCGACCGCGTGCCGATCGTCGAAGAACGCTACATCGAGATGATCCGAGCGCTCACCCCGCACGAGCGCGTCGATCTTTTGGTCAAGGACGCCAACCTCGAATCCAAGGTCGAACAGCGGCTTCGCGACGAGAAGATCAAGAACGTCACCCTGCACCGAATCCCGACCGCGGACAGCTGGATCCGCGACTACGGTCCCAACTTCCTCACCTTTCAACAAAAAAACAATAGCGGGGTCGCCTACAACCGGTGGATCTTCAACGCCTGGGGCAACAAGTACGACGCCTTGCTCCCCGACGACGGCATCCCCGAACGCCTCCCCACCATCCAACACCTCCAACGCTTCACACCCGGCATCGTCCTCGAAGGCGGCTCCATCGAAGTCGACGGCGCAGGCAGCGTCCTCACCACCGAACAGTGCCTCCTCAACACGAACCGCAACCCCAAGCTCACCATCACCCAGGTCGAGAAGAAACTCCGGGATCATCTCGGCGTCCAACAGATCCTTTGGCTCAAGGACGGCATCGAAGGCGACGACACCGACGGACACATCGACGACATCGCACGCTTCACCGACGAGAACACCATCGTCGCTGCCGTGGAGAAGGACAAAACCGATCCCAACCACAAACCGCTTCGAGAAAATCTTGAGACCTTGAAGGCGATGAAGAACGCGACGGGCAAACCCTACCGCGTCGTCGAACTCCCGATGCCCGAACGACTCGACGCCGACGACGGACGACTCCCGGCCAGCTACGCCAACTTCTACATCGCCAACAAGGTCGTCCTGTTGCCCATCTTCGGTGGAAACGCCGACAGGAAAGCCGAAGCGGTGCTCAAGAGTCTCTTCCCAGGTCGAAAGATCGTGCCGATCCGCTGCGAGGACGTCGTGTGGGGCATGGGGACGATCCACTGCTTGTCCCAGCAACAACCCGCCGAGCCGTGATCAGTCGACATCGAACCCTTTGCGCACCGGGTTGAGCGCCTGACGCGGATACCCGACCGGGTTGTTGATGACGAACCGACCGGGCTCGATGAGTGTGACTGGCCCATGCGTGTGCCCGAACAGAAACCGGTTGACGCCACGCTTGCGAAGAAGTTCTTCGATTCGACGGCTGCCCATGTACGCGTTGAAGAAATCCCACGACGCCACGCCACGACGCAGGACGAGTTCCTCCAACGGCACATGGTGGGAAACGAACACGACGCTGCCATCTGCTGCCGCTAGGCGTCTTTCGATGCCTGGAAGAAGCCGCGTGACGACCTCGGCATCCTCGGCGCCCCACTTCGCGTACGCTTCATCCATGTAGGTGAGGTCGCGGAACTTTTTCGATCTGTACTCGGCGAACGTCAGGCCGAGCTTGGGGGCAGCGTACGAATAATCGTACCAACCGATGGAACCGACGAACGTGAACCCGCCCGCCTGAACGTTTTTCTTCTCGAGATACTCGAACCCGGTCGCCTTGCACACATCGCCGAGTTGGTCGAGTTTCCGCCAACTGTCCGTATCGTCCCCGGGCGGCGGTTTGACGACCCAGATGTCATGGTTCCCGGCGACGAACATCCGGATCGGTGCCAAGTCGCCGAGTTGTCGAAGCGCCTCTTCGACCTGCGGCAACTTGTGGCTCACGTCGCCCGCGACGACGAGGGCGTCGACCGGGTGTTCCCGCATCGACGCTGCGATCTCGGGTAACCGTTGCCGGTTCTCTAAATGGTCGACGTGAAGGTCCGAAAGGACATGCAGGCGCATCGGAACGACCCCGAAACGCGGGGCCCGATAAAGCACGTTCACCCGACTCCACGCATCGGTTTTATCCGGCAGTACGGTTCCGGCGACCCGGATGGCAGCGCGCGTTTACACGGGCCTCGATCCCAACTCCGACTTTGGTGGCCTGTTCCCGTGGAAGAGCCGAAAGACCACGGTCGATGGCAAAAATAAAATGGCGTTCATCGACGAGGGACCCGAGAACGCGCCGCTCACGTTCCTCCTCGTCCATGGCAACCCCACGTGGGGATTCCTGTACCGTGAATTCATCCAACGGCTCTCCAAGACGTATCGCGTCGTCGTGCCCGACATGATCGGGTTCGGCCGAAGCGACAAACCCCGCGAACCCACCTACTACACCCTCAATCAGCACATCGAGAACCTCACCCAACTCGCCTCTGGACTCGACCTCAAGAACGTCGTCCTCGTCGTCCAAGACTGGGGCGGACCCGTGGGCCTCGCCTACGCCAGTAAGAACGCCCAGAACATCGCGGGCATCGTGATCCTCAACACGTGGGCCTTTGTTTCTGAGAAGGGAGGCGTCCGACTCCCCTGGTTCTTCAAACGGCTCCTGTTGGGAAAGGGGGGTTGGCGGCGTGCGACGAAGAAGAACATGTTCGTCGAACTCATGCTGGTCAAAGGCCAAAAACTGGGAGACCAGGAAGCCAACGCGTACCGCGCGCCCTTCCCGACGCCCGCGGACCGCGTCGGCATCGCACGGTTCCCCCAACTCATTCCCGAAGTCGGCAAACCAGACCACGAAGCGTACGCAACCATGGAGACGATCGAGGAGGACCTCGGACGTCTCGCGTTGAAACCGGCCCTCATCGTATGGCCCATGAAGGACGTCGCATTCCGGAAACCCCAACTCTTGCGTTGGCAAGAAGTGTTCCCAAACCACGTCCTCCACCGGCTCGAAGGCGCCCGACATTACGCCCAAGAGAGCCACTCCACGGAGATCCTCGACCAGATCGAACCCTGGGTCACCTCCCACTTGATCGGGCGCGGCCGCGTCGCCAAACCGGCGCCAAGCCGCAAGGCCGCGCCGAAGCGCAAGCGGAAGAGCTAGGGTTTTCAACCGCAGGCTTTCTCGCGAGCCTCGTTGGCCGTCCTGGGAATCGAGTCGACCGCGCACACGTTCGGCGTCGGCATCGTCGAAGACCCCCAGCCCGGACGCTGCCGTGTCCTCTCCAACATCCGCGACATGCTACGACCCGAAACCGGCGGCATCCATCCCCGCGAAGCGGCGAACCACCACGCCGAGATCGCCGGAGACATGGTCCGACAATCCTTCGAAGAAGCCAAGCTCTCGCCTTCAAAGATCGAAGCCGTCGCGTTCAGCCAAGGACCCGGACTCGGGCCCTGCCTGCGCACGGGCGCGACGGCCGCACGGTCCCTCGCACTTGCCCTCGGCGTCCCCCTCATCGGCGTCAACCACTGCGTCGCGCACCTGGAGATCGGCAAGGGCACGACCGACGCCAAAGATCCCCTTCTCCTCTACGCTAGCGGCGGCAACACCCAGGTCATCGCCTTTTCCCACGGACGCTACCGCGTGTACGGCGAGACCTTGGACGTCGGCATCGGCAACATGCTCGACAAGTTCGCCCGCGACCAAGGCATCCCCTTCCCGGGCGGACCCAAACTCGAACAACTCGCCAAGGAAGGCAAGAAACTCCTTGACATCCCCTACCCAGTCAAAGGCATGGACACGGCCTTCAGCGGCGTCCTGACCGCCGCGAACACGTGGATCCAAAAAGGCGAAACCCTCCCCGACGTCGCGTTCAGCATCCAAGAGACCTGCTTCGCCGCCTTGACCGAGGTCACCGAACGCGCTCTTGCGCAGACGGACAAGACGGAGGTCCTGCTCGGCGGCGGGGTCGCCTGCAACGACCGCCTTTCCGACATGGTGCGCATGATGGCCGAAGACCGGGGCTGCCGTTTCTTCCGGCCCGCCAAGTCCCTGCTCGTCGACAACGGCACCATGATCGCGTGGACCGGGCTCCTCATCCACCGAAGCGGACACTCCACGCAGCTCGACGCGAGCATCGTCGACCAACGCTACCGCACCGACCAGGTCCAGGCGGTGTGGCTGTGAGCGAACGGCTCTACCAAGGGGCCGAGGCCGACGTCCGACTCGAAGACTTCCTCGGTCAGCCGGTCGTGGCGAAGCACCGGTTGCCCAAACGGTACCGGCACGAGGCGCTCGATGGCCGGATCCGTCGCGAACGGACGAGACTCGAAGCCCAGATCCTTATTGAGGTCCGAGCCGCCGGCGTCGACGCGCCGGCCGTGATCGACATCGACGTGGCCGCGGCGACGGTCCGCATGAGACGCATCGCCGGCGGACGGCTTCGCGCTGACTTGGAGAAACCAGGCGCCGACGTCGCAGTCCTGTGCCGCCGTTTCGGCGCAATCGTCGGCCGCCTCCACGCTGCCGGGTTCATCCATGGCGACCTCACGACGAGCAACGTGCACGTCGACGCGGACCGTTTGGTGCTCCTGGATTTCGGTCTCGCGCAACGGAGCCGGGAAGTCGAGGAGCAAGGCGTCGACCTTCACCTCGTCGAGCGTACATTCGAATCCAGCCACCCCAGCCTCCGCGGCACGTTCGACGCGTTCCTCCAAGGGTACCGCGGATCGTTCCCGGATGCGCGGTTGGTCGAGCGCCGCATGAACGACATCAAGGCGCGGGCACGCTACGCATGAAACTCCGTTTCGTCACGTCGAACAACGGCAAGGTCCAGGAAGCGCAGGCCCGCCTGGCTCCGCTGGGCATCGACGTGGTCGGCACGCGGCGCGAACTCGAAGAGATCCAAGCCGACACCATCGAAAAGGTCGCGCGGCACAAAGCCCGCCAATTGTTTGGCAAGGTCAAGCCGCCGTTCTTCATCGAGGACGCCGGACTCCACATCGACGCGCTCCAAGGGTTCCCCGCGACCTACAGTCGCTACGTGTTCCGCACCCTCGGACTCGACGGCATCCTAAAACTCCTGCAAGGAAAAACGGGAGACGAGCGTCGCGCCCATTTTTTGGCCGTGATCGCCTACGTCGACCCGTCCCGACGGGTGCGGACCTTCACCGGACGCGCAGACGGACGCATCGCCGACCGTCCCCGTGGGACCAACGGGTTCGGATACGACCCCATCTTCATCGCCGACGGCACGGGGGAGACGTTCGCCGAGCTCGACTCCCAAGAGAAGGGAAACCGGTCCCATCGCGGACGCGCGCTCGACCAGCTTGCCCAGCATCTGGGCCGCGCAAACCGTCGTGTCGGTAGAAAGAAACCTTAAAGGCGCACTTGGGGGTTCGACCGACACGAGCACCCGTGACCGACCCCAAGCCCCAATACGTCATCCGCCTCGAGCGACGACGACTTTTGTGGCTCCTCGGCTTCCTCGCGATCGCATCCACGATCTGGGTCGGCGTCGTGCTCTACGGTGAAGCCCAGGACTTCGGCACCGACCCCGGCCAATGGGCGCTTCTGCCCACATTCTTCTGGGCCCTCATCGCCGCGGCCTGCAACGTGCTCGTCCTCGTCTACGGGTTGGCACTCCTCACGATCCGCGAACGACCCGGCCAACTCTACCGACTCGAGGACGAATACGCCACCGTACCGGAAGGCGCGGCCCCCGCCGCACCCTCCTTCCTCCAACCGCAACCCGCACCCGTCGACGCTGAAGTACAACCCGAGAACGCTCCGGCACAGTGACTCCCCCCGAAGTCCACGTCCACCCATTTTCCGCCCGGTCACGCTTTTATAGGGGAAGCTTCTTCGCGCGAAACTCCGGCGCATCCGGAACCCTAGCACGGTTGATACGACATGTCACGCATTCACAAGCACTCCAAGGGCCGCTCGTCATCCACGAAGCCCTTCCGCACTGAGACCCCGTCCTGGCAACCGCTCAAGAACAAGGACGTCGAAGCCCAGGTCGTCGGACTCGCCAAGGAAGGCAAATCCACGGCCGTCATCGGCGCCTACATGCGCGACCAGTTCGGCGTCCCCGACGTCCAACTCGCCACCAAGAAAAGCGTCCTCGAGATCCTCCGGGAAAACAAGGTCGACCCGCGGCTCCCCGAAGAGATCGCCAACCTCCTTCGACGCGTCGTAAGCCTCCAAGGCCACCTCGCCCACAACCCGAAGGACCTTGCCAACAAGCGTTCCCTTTCGCTCGTCGAATCCAAGATCCGCCGTTTGGCGAAATATTTCATCCGCGAAGCCAAACTGCCCGTGGGCTGGAAGTACAGCGCCGACACGGTCAAGCTGCTTCTCGAATGAGGCTACTGGAGCAAGCACAAGCCGCAGCCGACGTCATCCATGGTCTCCCAGCGAACGCCCGCGTGCGCGTCGTCGCGAAGACCAACGCGGACGGCGTCGCGGCGGCCGCGATCGCGATGCGCGCACTCATGCGCGCCAAACGGTCGTTCCACATCAGCTACGTCGCCGACGTCGACGACCACTTGATGGAGACGCTGCGCGCCGATCGCGACGAAGCCGTGTTCTTCCTCGGACTCGGACACGGCTTCATGATGCTCCTCGACCGGCTCCCCGCCTCTGCCGTCATCATCGATTACGACAAGATCGCCGGAAGCCCCAAACAGAAAGCCAAGTTCGTCCACCTCAACCCCCGACACGATCCCGCCATGCCCGCCAACGCCGCCTGCGCGTCCACCTTGGCGTTCGCGTTCGCCGTCGCGCTCAACATGACCAACCAAGACCTCGCCGGCGTGGCGCTCGTAGGCGTCTTCTCCACGGGCCAAGACTCTCCCATGTTCCGGGGCTGGAACAAAGACGTGTACGAGACCGCCGTCGCCCGCGGACTCGTCCACGCCAGCACCGGCATCGCGTTGCCCGAAGCACCGCTCGTCGACGCCATCCGCACCCTCCCCGGCCCCTGGACAAAAGCCGGTGAGGACCTCGGCGACCCGACGTCGTTCCTCGCGGAACGCGGACTCGCCCCCGAAGCCAACCTCCACGAACTCCCCCGCGCCGACCTGGAACAGTTCACGAGCCTCATCGTCGTGCGCGGACTCCGACGCGGACTCGCCCCCGACGACCTCGGCCACCTGTTCCGCTCACTCCCCCGCTCCGCCCCGCACCAAGACCTCCCGTTGCCGCGGATCGTCAACCTCGTCGCGTCCGCCGCCGCCGAAGGCGACACCGGAGTGGCGCTCTCCTTCCTCCTCGGCGACCTCACCGTACTTCCCGAACTCGAACAACTCGAGACCAAGCACCACGAACCCCACCACCGCACCGGACACGGCCACGTGAGGGACACCCATGGTTGACGCGACCGGCCAGATCTCCGTCCAGTACGAGGACAAAACCCAGGCCGAGCGGGCCTTCGGCGCCGTCCACCCGGACGACGACGCATTCGCCACGACCCGCCTCGACGGAAACACGGTGATCGTCGAATTGCGCGGCAAGGATTCCAAGTCCCTCCTTCGTGCGGCGGATGATTTTCTTGCGTGCTTGAGCGTCGCCGAAGACGTAATGAACGCGCCCCCCATGGACCGCCGAAATGCTTGATGTGCAAGTGTTTCGCGAGCGTCCGGACGTCGTCCGCGACAGTCTAAAACGCCGCGGAATGGAGACCGCACCCGTCGACGACGTCATCCGATTGGACGCGGATTGGCGGGCGGCCCGGAAAGCACTCGACGAGTTGCGTGCACGACGTAACAAGGCCGCCGTCGAAGTCGCGAATACAAAAAAACAAGGAAAGGACGCGAGCGCGCTCGTCGCAGAGATCCAGAACGCAGCGAAAGCGATGGAGTCACTCGAAGCCAACGCCAAGGCCGCCGAGGAAAAACGCAACGAACTCCTCTGGCGGCTCCCGAACCTCATGCACGAAAGCGTGCCGTTCGGCAAAGACGACACCCAGAACGTCCCCATCAAGACGGTCGGCGAGCCGAAACTCCACGCGTTCGAACCCAAAAGCCACGTGGACCTTCTCACCACGTTGGACATCGCCGACATCGAGCGCGCCGGCAAAGTCGCCGGGGCACGGTTCTTCTACCTCAAGAACGAAGGCGTGATGCTCAACCTCGCGCTCGAAAAATATGCGCTCGACCACCTTCGCCGACGCGGCTACATCCCCATCGATCCTCCCTACATGCTCCGACGCGACGCCATCGCCGGCGCGGTGGACCTCAACGATTTTGCCGACGTGATCTTCAAGATCCAAGACGAGGACCTCAACCTCATCGCGACGAGCGAACACGCCATCGCTGCGATGCACCAAGGCGACCTCTTCGAGGACGCGCAGCTTCCCCTGCGATACGCGGGCGTCTCTCCCTGTTTCCGAAAGGAGGCCGGCGCGCACGGCAGGGACACGAAGGGCATCTTCCGCGTCCGCCAGTTCCACAAGGTCGAGATGTTTATTTTTTGCAAACCAGAGGAGTCCTGGCCGCTCCATGATGAGCTTCGTGCGAACGCGGAAACCGTCATCGGCGGACTCGGGTTCCCCTACCGCGTCGTGAACATCTGCACCGGAGACCTCGGGACCGTCGCCGCAAAGAAATACGATCTGGAAGCCTGGATGCCCGTCCAGAAGGCCTACCGAGAACTCGTCTCCTGCAGCAACTGCACCGACTACCAGGCGCGACGATACCAGACGCGCACCCGCAAGGCGACGAACGAACCGACGCGCGTCTGCCACACCCTCAACTCGACCGCACTCGCGGTCGAACGCACGATGGTCGCGATCTTGGAGAATTTCCAAGACGAACAGGGTCGCGTTCACCTGCCGCCGGCTTTGCACTCCTACATGGATGGCGTCAAGGTCCTCGAACCCAAGCGCTGACCGTCACCCCCGTTCCGTTTCACCACAAACCATATGGCGAAGCGCCACGGCTTGGCGATCTGATGCAAAAGAGCCTCCCCGTCTTCGCCCTTGTCGCCTCCCTGTTGTTTGCCGGATGCGCAGGAGGCGACGCCAAGACGACCCCCACGTCGTCCCCCGACAGCCCGACGGGCCTCAAGGAAGTCGATTTCGACGGCGACGGCGGATCGATCCAGGGAAGCGTGACCGACAGCCAAGTGGTCCCGATCGCGGGAGCGCAGGTCGCCCTCGACGAGCTTGGCGTCGTCCAGAGCGACGCCGACGGCGCATTCCGATTCCAGAACGTCCCGCCCGGATCACACACGATCTACGCGTCCGCACTCGGCTTTTCGTCGGCGGGGAAGAAGATCGAGGTGGTCGCAGGCGAAACGACGACCGTGGCATTCCTCTTGGAGGAGCTCGCTGTCGAGGAAGGCTACGTGTTGATCGACCAGAACGAAGGTCACATCTGCCTTCAGGTGGGCATCGCTCACCCGACCGGTGCGACGCCAGGCGTTTACGTCAATTTCGGGAACCTCATGTGCCCGAACGCGGGCCTCATCTTCATCGGATTCGAGATCGACCCCGGCATCCAGGCGATCGTGACGGAGATGGTCTGGCAGCAGACCTCCGGGGTCACGTCGCGTGAACTTCGGATCGAGAATTGGCAAGGCGGGGCTCGCAGCGGAGCCTTCACCTTCGACCACCGGTACGGCAGCGCAGCCGGAGCCAGCCCGGTCGTCCTTCGGTACGGACTGGGCGATGGCGAAGCGTTCGGCGGGGTCACGAACGAGACCGCAGCCGTCGACAACGCGGTCATTGTCCCACCCGACACGAGCAAACCCGGGGGCCTGAACATCGTCTTCGACCAGCGCACGACGATCTACAACTCCATGTTCTACGGACTCGTCCCCGACGAGACCTACTCGTCGCTCCCCGACGCGTAACGTCGTCAGCTACAACTAAGGCGGCGAGCTTCCGGGTCTGTTGCCTTCCCCGTCCGACCAGCGGATTCTTTCCTTGCTTCCCGGCGCGACCGAGACGGTCTTCGCTCTCGGCGCCAACGACGGCTTGGTCGGCGTGAGCCACGAATGCGACCACCCGCCCGCTGCCAACAAACTGCCCCGCGTCACGCGGGCCCGCATCAATGCGCACGCGTCGAGCAAGGCGATCGATGAGGAGATCAAGGCCCGCGGAAAAGCGAAGGAAAGCCTCTTCGAACTGGATCTCAACCTCATCAAGAAACTGCGGCCTAACGTGATCCTCACCCAGGTCCAATGCGACGTCTGCGCGGTCACGCCAGAAGACCTGAAGAAAGTCGTCGAGGTCCTCGACGAACGGCCCACCATCGTCGCCGTCGACGGCCAAGACCTCGAGGGCGTCCTACGCGACATGAGGTCGATCGCCGAAGCATTGGGGATGCGCGAAGAGGGCAAACTCCTCCTCTTCCGCCAATGGCGGCTCGTGAAAGAGATCCGCAGTCGCGTCGAAAACCTCGACATCCCCAAAGTGGCCGTCCTCGACTGGGTCGACCCGGTGATGTTCGCCGGCAACTGGATCCCCGAACTCGCCAAGATCGCCGGCGGAGACGCCTCCCTCGTCGAAGCCGGAAAACCCAGCCGGTGGGGTTCCTGGGAAGAACTCGAAGAATTCGACCCGAACGTGCTCCTCGTCGCCCCCTGCGGACGCGGTGTCGCCGAGACCACCAAGGAACTCAACGCACCGCTCAAAAGGATCCGACGCGGCGAACTCACCGCACTCGACGACCAACGCGTCTTCGTCGCCGACGGACACCAATACTTCAGCCGACCCGGCCCCCGCCTCGTCTACACGGCCGCCCTCATGGCCCGGGCCTTCCACCCCACCCTGCCACCACTGCCACCCGTCCTCGAGGAAATGGTCCGCCCGTGGCGCGGGTGACCGAACCGTAATTAGGGGACGCTGGGTCACCGCCGCTTCGTGGACGAGGCCCTCCGCCTCAAAGCCCGCAGCCTCCCTCGCGAACCGGGCGTCTACTTGTGGAAAGGACCCAACGGTCGCGTCCTCTACGTCGGAAAAGCGCAAGACCTCCGCGCACGCGTCGGAAACTACCTCGGCAGCGGCACGAGCGAAAAGACCACGCAGATGGTCGGCGAAGCCACCGACCTGGAATTCGTCGCCGCCTCGAACGTCAAAGAAGCGCTCGTCCTCGAGCAGAACCTCATCAAACTCCATCGTCCTCCCTACAACGTCCTCCTCGTCGACGACAAAAAATACCCGTACATCGCGGTGACCGACGAGACCTGGCCCCGCGTCGTCTACACCCGCGACCTGTCGCGAAAAGCCGCCGTCTTCGGACCGTTCCCCGACGCTGGAAAAGCGAAGCGGATCGCCCGGATGCTCAACCAGACCTTCCAACTCCGACAATGCCGCACCTTGCCGACGCGTGAATGCCTCTACTACCACATGCACCAATGCTCGGCCCCCTGCATCGGGGCCGTCTCGCAGGTCGACTACCAGAAACAGTCGGAACGCGCGCAAGAATTCCTTCGCGGAGAAGGCGCCCAACTCTCCAAACGGCTTCGCACGGAGATGGACCAGGCCGCCGCCGCGCAACGGTTCGAGGCGGCCGCCGACTTCCGGGACCTCGCCGCCGCCATCGACAGCGTGCTCGAACGTCAACACGCGGAATCCCTCTCCGGCCGATCCTACGACGCGCTCGGGTTCTCCACGCGGGACGACCGTGCCTGCGCTGTCGTCGTCTTCGTCCGAGACGGCGCGATCGCCGGGCGCGAATCCTATTTCCTCGCAAGCGTCCAAGGCGAACCGCTTGCTCGCGTCGCCAGCGCGTTCGTGGAACAATACTACGCCCAAGCGTTGCGGTTGCCGCCCGAGATCCTCTTGCCCGTCGCGTTGGCCCAGCCGGAACCGGTGGAAGAGATGCTCTCTGAGCGCCGCGCCGGACGCGTCCGGCTTCGGGTCCCGGAACGGGGAGAATCACGAAAGATCGTGGAGCTCGCTGAGAAGAATGCGCAACTTTCACTCGAACAGGAATTCCTGCTCCGCGAGCGTCGCGGCAGCGCGAGCATCGAAGAACTCCAACGCGTCCTATCCCTCCCGGATCCGCCGACGCGCATCGAAGCGTTCGACATCAGCCACCACGCCGGGGAACACACCGTCGCCTCCATGGTGGTGCTCAAGGACGGAAAACCGTTCAAGGCGGATTACCGTCGGTTCAAGATCCGCACCACCGAAGGCGGGGACGACCCGGGCGCGATGCGCGAGGTCGTCCGACGCCGATACACCCGCGTCCTCGCGGAGGAAGGCGTCGACGCGTTGCCCGACCTGGTCTTGATCGACGGCGGCCCGACCCAGGTCGCGGCCGCCTGGGACGAACTCCGAAGCCTGGGGCTTTCCGATCTGCCCGTCGTGGGTCTTGCGAAACGGTTCGAGGAACTCTACCGACCCCACCAACTCCACCCGATCCGTCTGAGTCGCGAATCCCCAGCGTTGCAAGCGTTGCAGCGGATCCGGGACGAAGCGCACCGGTTCGCCATCGGGTATCAGGGGCTCTTGAAATCGAAGGCGTTCCTTCACTCCGAGTTGGACGAGATCGAGGGCATCGGTCCAGAACGCAAGCGTCGATTGTTGCAGACGTTTGGAAGCCTCGACGGGATCAAGGCCGCGACGATGGAAGAATTGGCCAAAGTGCCGGGAATCCATCGGCCGCTTGCGAAGAGGATCCACGATCAACTTCGCCAAGACGGTTCGCCATGATCACGCGCCGGGCGCTTTGTGCACTTCCAACCAGAAGTGGTAATCCCCGTCCATGTAGACCGGCGAGTCGGTGGATTCTCCGCGCCAGTTGACGGCGACCTGCCAACCGGTCTGCGGCGCGAACGGGCTGTCCCACATCTCGGGATCGATCGGGATCCGCCACGCGAACCGTCCTTCTTGGAGACCAGGATCGGACACGGTGGGCGGCATGGCGCTCACGTTCCACTCGGGCGAATCGAGGTTCGCTCCGCGGAAGAACAATGAGGGACGGTAGTGGAGTTGGCGCGAGGTGCTCGAATTGTAGAGCAGTTCGACGTGGAGTTCCGCGACGTCGCGCGACGGGACGTGTTTCAAGCCGGGTTGGTCGGGCGGCGTGGAACCGACGAGCGGGGGCCCCGAAGTGCCGGTGCCGGACGTTTCGGTGCGAGGTTCCCCGGGTCCGACCCGGGCATCGTAGAGGTCGCCGCGTTGGTCGAAGATCCGGACGACGCGACCGTCTTCCCAGCGGTCGTCGTAAGCGATCAGATCGGGCACGACCCCGTCCATCTTGACGATCTCGAGCCGCAACGTGTCGACCATGACGGCCACTTTTTCGGTGGACAACGAGAAGGTCCAGCGGGACCGGGGATCGGGTGCCCAGTCGTTCATCTCTTCGTCGACGCGGATGGTCGTCGACGCGGCGGTCAAGGGAACATTCCAGCCTGCACCGTTGGCTCCTCGCAGACTCAAGACGACGTCCGAGGGGGAACCGTCGGCGTTGCGGATCTCGTGCGTGAAGAGAAGGAACTCCGTCCCGGGCAGGATGGTGCGGCCGACGGGGACTTGGAGGGTGAGCGGGAACGTGGGCAGCACGTTCACGTTGTTGTACATGAAAATGAATTTCGACGACGCCCCGTCCCATTGGTCGTCCATCACGAGGAACGAGGGCGGATCGAAGTTGGGGAACACCAACGGGGTCCGGGGGGACATGCGGATCGCGTCGGACGTGTCCGTCGTGGGGTCATATGGCCACAAGACGGAGACGACGAGGAAGATCCCGACGAGGAACAGCAACTTGGAAGGGCGTCGCACTAGGGGAGTCCCTTGCATGCGGATGGTTAGCAAGGAGATTAGGTTTGTCGTCAATTTGTCGCTGCTTTCGCGACACTTACAAGACCAGTTCAAACCCGATCGTGGGGGCTCCGAGCTCGAACGCCGTGATTACATCGGGTCGCAGTTCGCCGAACCAGCCGATTTCACGGCCATTGGCGTCGCGCAACGCGGCGCTTCGGCCCTCGTTGAACCCCGGGGCGGTCTTGGCGACGAACGTAGCGGTCATTCCGGCGTCGCGAAGGAACGTTTCGACGATGCCTTTGCATTCCGCGAAGCCGGCGTTCGCGCTGATGCGGCAACCCGCGACGCGCAACTCGTTCTTGGCGGATACAGGGTCGGAGACGACGAGGCCGCTTTCGAAGATGGATTGGGGCAGTTCGCGTTGTTTGTTCGCGCGCAGGATCGACAAGAGGCTCGGCATGAGTCGGGGACGGAGGATGGCTTGCTCCAACGTGATCGGGTTCGCAATCTCAACCACGGGCGTCTCCTCGGCGGACATGCGTTCGAACACGTCGGCCTTCGATGTGACGTTCAACGTCATGACCTCAGTGAACCCGAGTCCGAGGAGGATCGTGCGCGCGCGGCGGGTTTTCTTGGCGCGGGGCAAAACGCCGCCAAACAAGGCGCGTTCGGGCAACCGTGGTTCGAACCGTTCGAAGCCGTACCCGATCCCCATGTCCTCGACGAGATCGTCCGGGTGGAGGATGTCGATGCGGTACGCGGGGCTCGACACTTTCAGTTTTCCGCCGGGCTCGGCGACGACGTCGTGGCCCATGCGTCCGAGGTAGGTGCGCGCGGCTTCCTCGTCCGCTTCCAAACCGAGGACGTGCTTGGCGCGTGAGAGCCGGATCACGGTCTGGATGGGCGTCAGGTCCGGTGTGCGGATGCGTTTCTCTCCGCGGACGACTTCCATCGACTCGATCTTGCCGCCGCGTTCCGAGAGACTCGTGACGACGATGGCGAGGATCGCCATGACGGCGCGTTCGTCGGTGCCGGTCACATCGACGATGACGTCCTTGGTGCGGGTCGTGAGCGCCGTGAGTTCGCCGTTGATGACCGGAGGAAGGGAGAGGACCTTTCCGTCGGCGTCGACGATGAGCGGGACTTTTTCCATGCCCTCCAAGAGCGGGGCGTAGATGCGGCCCTTCTCGTGACGCTCGAAGATCTCATTCGGCGTCAATGCCTCGGTCATGCCGAGGGGCACGAAGTTGACTTCCTCGCGTCCGACGGCTTTGTAGGTGAACGGACCGCGGACCGGAGCAGCGTCGTGGATGCCGATCGCGACCTTGCGTCGCTTCCGGCCCGGGCCGACCGTGAGTCGTTCCTGGAGTTCGATGAGCGCGGCCAAGCGTTTGTCGTCGATGCTCAAACCGCGCACACGAGCAAACCCGATGACGGGACGCACCTTGGTGACGCTCGGGTCGACGTTCACGACGTCGTTGCTCGGGTGGACATCGAACTTCGGCAAACCGGGGTTGACGTCGAAGAAGGCGCGGCACGCCCGCGCGAGTCCTTCGATCGATAAGAGGTCGGGTCGGTTGGGGAAAAATTCGAAGAGATGCAGGCCGTCGTCGTCGATGCCGTCGTAGGCGCCGCCCATCATGGGGACCCGCGCAACAAGTTCCTCCGCGGGGATGCGCCGACCGATGAGTCCGACGAGTTCTTCGTACTCGGCGGCCAAGACCGGCATCGGGGCGCGAAAATCGGGCCACTATTAGAAATTATATACCCCCCGCGTCGATATTGGGAGTCGTCGCGTGCTCGTGGGTTTCCCGTCCGCTCTTTTTCTCGTGGGTTCGAGCTTTCCATGAATCGGTACGGTTCTGACTTTCCCGAGCCTCCATGGACGTACGCGCCGAAGGAAGTCGACACGTGGCTGACCTCCGTCGCCCAAGGCGCGAAAGTCCAGAAAATGGACGCGTTCAAGAACGAGAAGGACCGCACGTTGGAGAACGTCGAGATCGTCCTGGACGTCGACTCGGTCAAGACGAAGATCAAGCCCAGCACTTTCTTCATGACGTGGCTTCGCGACTTGACGGGCCGCGTCAAGTTTGAACAACATTTCGAGGTCGCCGCCGCGGCGGAGCTCGTCGTGCGGGCCCTCGCGAAGGCCCGGTACCATTCCATCACCAAGATCGCCGTCGACGGGAAGGTCGAATACAACAAGCCCGACCACCCGAAGGACGTGCGCGGCACCATCGAACTGTTGGCCGAAGCGAGTCACCGCGCGACCCGGTGCGAAGCCGTGCAGATCGAGGCGATCGACGACGAGGTCGGCGACACGACGGCCCTCGTGACCGTCAAACGCATCCTCAAGAAAGGCGAGCACGCCATCGGAGTGAAGTTCAACGGCTCCGTCGTCGAGGAAGACTTCCGCACATTCCTCAGCTTCCTGTCCCAGAACCTCAACGCGACCTTCGTGTACCAGAACAGCGCGGCCGCCCCGGCACCGTAGGGCTTTAACTTCGCCCCTCGGGTTCGACGCGTCCAATGCCTGATTCGGCCCCGACCGGACTCTACAAGCTCGCTCCCAGCGAGCGCGTCCGATTGGTCGCCAAATGGGCCGCCCTGACGAAAGAAGAGACGCGGCTCCTGCGCTCCTCCTTCGCCACCAATAGCGCGCTCGACGCCGACACCGCCGATGGCATGATCGAGAACGTCGTCGGCACATTCTCCCTTCCCATGGGCATCGCGACGAATTTCCGCATCAACGGCACGGACGTGCTCGTGCCGATGGTGATCGAAGAACCCTCCGTCGTGGCGGCCGCATCGAACGCCGCGAAGATCGCTCTCGTGCGCGGCGGGTTCAAGGCACGCGCAAGCGAACCCATCATGATCGGCCAAATCCATCTCGAAGGGGTGAAGGACTCCGCCGCGGCGGCCGAGGAGATCATCCGACGAAAACTGGACGTGCTTCGCGCTGCACGCGACGGTACCTCGAGCCTCGAGCGACGCGGCCTCGGCGCCGTCGACTTGGAAGTCCGGGTGCTGCGCGACGGCAAGACCTCCGTCCTCATCGTCCACCTCCTCGTCGACGTCGGCGACGCGATGGGAGCCAACGCGGTCAACACGCGCTGCGAACGCGCCGCCAAGTTCTTGGAACGTCTCACTGGAGGAAAGGCGCGACTGCGCATCCTTTCGAACCTCGCCGATCGCCGCCTCGCGATGGCCGAAGCCACCTTCGCCGCGGACCAACTCGGCGGCGCGAAGACCGTCGACCACATCGTCGCCGCGTACAAGATCGCCGAGATGGACCCGTACCGTTGCGCCACGCACAACAAGGGAATCATGAACGGGATCGACGCCGTCGCCCTCGCCACGGGCAACGATTGGCGCGCAATCGAAGCGGGAGCCCATTCCTACGCGGCGAAATCGGGTCGCTACGAAAGTCTCACGCGGTTCCACAAGAACAAGGACGGCGACCTCGTCGGCCAGATCGAACTCCCCATGTCGGTCGGCATCGTGGGAGGTTCCACCCAGGTCAACCCCATGGCCAAGTTGGCATTGAAGATCCTTCGCGTCCAATCCGCCCGCGAACTTGCCCAAATCGTCGCCTGCGTCGGCTTGGCCCAGAACCTCGCCGCGCTGCTCGCCCTCTCGACGGAGGGCATCCAGGCGGGTCACATGCGTTTGCACCAGAGGATTTCGAGGACCTGAGTCCCATCCGGTCAAGCGTCGACCGCGTTGGACCCTTCCCGGCATGGAAACAGTAGGACCAGCCGTACTTGACCCGGCGACGACATGTGCTAAATACCAGAGCCGGAGAATTCGGGCCGATCGGCATGCGGGCACTGGCATTAATGGTGGTATTGGGCGTCGTATTCTCGGGCTGCGTCGCCAGCGACGCATCAGGTGACCCGAAAGCGGACTCCGTCGACCCGTCCGTCGTCGCACCGCCGAGTGACACCGAAGGCCAGATCCGCGGCACCATCACCGACGATTCCCTCGCCCCGATCGCGGGAGCCCAGATCGGAATCCTCAACTCCGACCCACAAGTCGTCGTCTCGACCAACGCCGCCGGCCAATTCGCGATGGTGGGCCTCCTCCCGGGCACCTACGCGGTCGCAGCCCAATCCCTCGGTCACGAGAGCGCAACCCGCTCCGTCGAGGTTGCAGCCGGAGAAGCCACCGAGGTCAACTTTGTACTCACCCCGGTCGCCATCGCCAGCGAAGCCCGCTACCAGACACTCATCGGGGAGGGGTACTTCGCCTGCGGCGCATACCTCGTCGTCACTTCGTGGGGCAACCTCCACGCGTGCGTCTTCGACGAACACAAACCTCGCTTCGTCTTCGAAGTCGACCGGACGGATCTGAAAGGAATCATGCAGGAAGTCGTCTGGACACAATCCTCCGGCCTGACCTCGCAGGAACTCGCGGTCCGCCTCCAGTACGGCGAACCCGTCTGCGATCCCTTCTGCTCTGAGGCCGACATGTACGCCGACGAAACCGGCTCCAGCCCCGTCCGCATCTACACGGACATGGACGGCGAGCTCGATGACAAGGGCGATGCCGCCGTTCACAAGCTCTCCTCGCTCACTTTCCCTGATGGCGACGAGACCCCAGTCCTGGTCTTCCAACAACGCATGACCCACTACGTGACCATGTTCTGGGGCGAAAAAAGCAACCTCGAAGACTTCTCGGCCATGCCGGACGCGTAAACCGCGGAATTAGTCGTAGACCAACCACGACCGATGCGAAGTTTCGGGCGTCGACTCACTCGATGATGTTGCCCGCGACGTCCCGCACTTCCCGGCCACAATAGGCGCAGCGAAGGATCGGCGGATCCGGCTTCACGACCGCGAACCGGCTCTGGATCGGCTCCGACGAGTTAGTGATGCAACTCGGGTTCTCGCAGCGGACCAGGCCCACGACTTCTTTGGGAAGCTGGACGACCTGCTTCTTGTAGACCTCGAAGTTGCGGATGATGTTGATCGTCGCGCGTGGCGAGATCAATGCGATCTTGTTGACTTCCTTCGGATCGATCTCACGGTCTTCGATCTTCACGACGTCCTTCTGGGCGCCGTTCTTTCGTGTCGTCACGTTGATGGCGACGCTGATCACGGAGCGGGTTCCCTCCGTGGGCAAACCCATGATGCGCAGCACCTTGAGCGCGGCGCCCGGGGAGATGTGGTCGATGACGGTGCCGTTCTTGATCGGCTGGACCTTGAGTTCCTTCAAATCTTCCCCTCCAAGACCGCGCGAAGGATCGCCATGCGCACGGGCACCCCGTTGGCGGCCTGTTGGAAATACCGCGCGTTCGGGCTCTTGTCGACCTCAGGGTGGATCTCATCCACGCGCGGCAAGGGATGCATGACGATGAGGTTCTTCTTGCCCTTCGTGAGCAACTGGTTCGTGATCCGGTACGTGCCCGCGACTTTGCGGTACTCCTCCGGGTCACCGAACCGCTCCGCCTGGATCCGGGTCACGTAGAGCACGTCGGCCTCTTCGAGGGCTTGGCCGAGGTCGCTTGTCACGTCGACGGTGGCGCCTCGTGCGCGGCACTCATCGAGCACTTCTTTCGGCATCGGAAGGCTGCTCGGCGCGACGAGGACGATGCGGCTCTTGTACTGCGCCAACGCCACGGCCAGAGAGTGGACGGTGCGGCCGAACTTGAGGTCGCCGCAGAGGACGATGGTGTTGCCGTCGATCCGTTTCTTCTCTTGTTGGATCGTGAATAGGTCGAGCAAGGTCTGGGTGGGGTGTTCGCCGGCTCCGTCCCCCGCGTTGATCACGGGGTGGCTGGCGTACTCGGCCGCGAGGCGTGCCGCGCCTTCTTTCGGATGGCGCAGGACGATGACGTCGGCCAACCCGTCGGCGATGCGGATCGTGTCCGCCAAGGTCTCGCCTTTCTTGGAGCTGGAGGCAAGGGGGTCGCTGAACCCGACGGCGGCGCCGCCCATGCGTTGCATGGCGACCTCGAAACTCAACCGTGTGCGGGTGGAGGGTTCGTAGAACAGCGTGCAGAGGACCCGGCCCTCGAGGTCGGTGTTCTTCTTTTTCCCTTGGACGATCGGGACCATCCTCTCCGCCGACGCGAGCAACGCATCGATCTCGGAGCGGTCAAAGTCGCGGATCGACACGACGTTGCGGCCGGCCCAGTCCCCCATCGCGCGGCTCGATGAAGGGGCGGCTTTTCAACGTTTCCGAGCAGAAAGCGGGCCGTTGGGTACTCCGCCTCATCGCAAGCGGCTAATGCGGTTGCTTAGGGTTCCATCGCGCCGCTCAGCACGGCCGACGGCGGCGCGGCGGATTCGCCCAGCGGGGGGAATTTTTTCTCCAACGATTTCAGCCAGGCGGGCGTGATGAGAGTCGTGAGGAGCACGACGAGGATGATCGTCGTGTATTGCCAGTTCGTCACGAGGCCGTGGTCGAGACCGAAGAGGGCGAAGATGAGGCCGACCTCGCCGCGGGGCACCATACCCACGCCGACGACGAACCGGTTTGCCTTGACGCCGACGACGCCGAAGCCGCACAGCAGTTTCGCGATGATCGCGATGATTGTGAGGCCGACGCCGATGCCGACCACGAGCAATGCGGTGTCTCCCGTGATCTGGCTCAGGTCGACGCGGGTCCCGAGGACGACGAAGAAGAATCCGACGAAGATGCTCCCGATCGGTTTGAGGTTCTCGAAGATGATGTGCCGATGCGTGCTGCCGCTTAGCGCCAATCCGGCGGCGAAGGCGCCGACGATGCTCGCAAGGCCGACGACGGTGGCGAGGTAGGCGACGAGGATCATGAACGCCATCGCGAATCCGAGGTGGATGAATTCGGAGTGGAGCTTGCGGTGGATCACGTCGATCAATCGCGGAGCGAACAGTCGGCCGAGGATGATGGCGAGGAAGAAGAACCCGAGGCTCACGACGAACACCTTCCCGACGCCGAGCGCCGTGAGGCTTCCGGGATCCGTGAGGAGTCCCCCTACGATTGCGAGGACGATGAGCCCCAACACGTCATCGAAGACCGCGGCGCCCAGGATAATTTGGGCCTCCGGGGTGCGGATCTTTTGAAGATCCCCCAGGACGCGCGCCGTGATGCCGACGCTTGTGGCCGTGAGCGTGGCCCCGATGAAGACGTGCAACATGTTCGGGGCGGCCACCGCGTTCTCCGTGATCACCCAGGAAATCTGCTTCGCGATGAGCCAACTGGCGGCGGCTCCGAAGATCAGGCTGAAAACGACCCCAAAGGTGCCAACGACGACGGCGCTTGCACCGACACGTTTCAGTTCCTGGAGGTTGGATTCGAGTCCGACCTCGAAGAGAAGGATGAGCACGCCGATCTCGGCGAGGATCGCCAGGACGTGGAGTTCTTGAGCGGCACCAAAGTCGGATGCGGTCGGGGCGGTTCCGCCTTGGCCGCCGAAAAAGGCCTCGACGCCATGGAGGATATCGAAGCTCGGGACGAGATTCAGAAGGGTGGGTCCCAGGATGATTCCGACGAGAATCTCACCGACCACGGGCGGCTGTCGGACCCGACGGGCCAATTCTCCTCCGATCTTGGCGCCGATGATGATCAGGGCGATGACAAGAAGAAGAGATTCCGCGCCGCCCGCCACGGTTGCGCCGTACAAGCCGGTTCGTTAAAGTGGTTTCGAGCCGGCACGATTATAGGCCGAGGACGACCAGTAACTGTTGATGATGAAGAAGGACCCGGAAATCGACGATCATCCGCTTCTTTCGGAGGCCGAGATGAAGTTCATCAAGCGTTGGGCCCCGATCGTGGCCAAAGCCGGCGACTGACCCCCGACCATCTCGCTTACCCATTGGCGCGTGATTTCTTTGTGCCGAGGTGCAAGTCGCGCCTGCGCATACCCAGGCTCACCTCGGCGCCGGATCAGGGCTTGGCTTCGGTCGATCCAGACGTCGAGTTCTTTCGGGAAATCCTTCACCGTAGCCGCCGGAAGCCTGCGCCCGCATAGTCGACGAAGGATTGCGCAAACAGGGTCGTGGTGCGGTGATTTCCGTTTCCGAGACACTGGCCCCAGACCAGACGATCGACCATTTCCGCCAGAAACGCCAACCCGGTTTCCTGGGATCGCCATAGGGCGTCGAAGACGCCTCGTAGACAATCGGGCTCCGTGGTCTTGTTCATCTCAAGCGGCCGGCCTGTCGCAGGGACGTGGGCGGCTTTGATGGCCTCAAAGTACGCCAAGGACTTGGCAACCGCTCTCGCCGTCGACGAAGCGTCCACGCGCCGCCTATCCGGCGGCCTGCTTGAACCGGTTTCCTCGCAGGTGCGCGTTTACTTGATGCGCGCGTCGTACTCGCCGGCGCTGACCTTCTTCTGCGCGGCGCGGGGGTCCATGCCTTCGACGGTGACTCCCATCGAGACGCAGGTTCCCATGATCTCTTTGACGCGCATCTTGAGGTCCTTGCCGAGGAGGCTTCCTTCCTTCTGCTTGGCGACGAGGACGGCTTGTTCGATCGAGATGTTTCCGACCTTGTTCGTGTTCGGCGTGCCGGAGCCTTTCTCGATGTTGAGCTGCTTGAGGATCAACGCGGACGCGGGCGGGGTTCCGACGATGATGTCGAACTTCTTGGTCGTGGGATCCACGATGACCTGGACGGGCACTTTCATGCCTTCGAAGACCCTGGTCTTGTCGTTGATCGCGTTGATCACTTGCATGATGTTGACGCCGAGCGGACCCAGGGCCGGGCCGAGGGGCGGGCCTGCGCTTGCTTTTCCACCGTCAACGAGGGCATCGACTTTTTCGGGCATTGGTTTCACAGTCCCTTCCGACCCCACGCCAACGGGCGCCTGGTTGGTCCATGGTCTGGACCGGGGATGGAAGGAATCGCGGGGACGCGGGTCCCCGCTATAAGGTTGACGACGAGCCGTGTGGCGGATTAGATGACTTCGATCGTCCGGAGGCCGCCCGTGCTCGTGGAGTTGTCTTGGACGAAGTAGTCGACGCCGTCGACGGTCAACGTGAAGACGAGGAGGTATTCGCCGCGTGCGCTGGGCAGGGTCTTCGTGCCGGCCGAGTATTGGATGGCGGAGCCGTCCGCGCTGCCGGTCGCTGGGAAGGGGCCCATGGCGATGGTGCCATCGGGGCGGTAGAGGGTGAACGTTGCTGGGGTCCCCGTTTCGATGTCGATGTCCGCGCTGACGCTGCGGGCACTGATGAGGACGTCCGTGCCGGCGGGGTACTTCGGGACCGGGTCGCCAGCGGCGCCCGTGGCGGTGGAGACGACGTTGGAGACGCCGACGCCGGCTCCTGCGACGCTCTGGTAGGCGTAGGTGCTGCCGCGGACGCTGCCGTCGGGCACGGGCAACCCGACCGTGGCGATGGCGACGGGTGCGAAGGCCGCGATCGTGAGGTTGGCGAGAGTGGCGTTCACGCCGTCGGTCACGTTGAGGCGGACGGTGAAGTTGCCTTCGGTCTCGAAGGTGAAGTTGACGGAGGAGGGCAATTCGGTGCCGTTGAAGGCCGTGAGGTTGTCGCCGATGCCGAGCGTCCAGGTGAGGTTGTCGCCGTCGACGTCGGTGCCGTTGAGGCTGAACGTGACGTTGAAT
The DNA here is from genome assembly GCA_964408365.1 of uncultured Halobacteriales archaeon. Taxonomy (GTDB): domain Archaea; phylum Thermoplasmatota; class E2; order JACPAO01; family JACPAO01; genus JACPAO01. The sequence goes on from CAYOZB010000002.1 coordinate 23,587, forward strand.
GGGATGCTGCCGTTGAGGGCCGACGCGTTGAGCGTGGCGGTCGGGGGCGTGTTCGGTGCCGGGGCAACGGTCTCGTTGGCGGCCTCGGCCGGGCTCGGTGTCGGCGTTTCGCTGACGGCGGTTTCAGACGCCGGTTGGCCGAGGCATCCGCCCAGCATTACGATCAACAATGCGCTTGCGACGAGTTTGGCAACCACCATGCACGACCCTAGCTGGTCGGGTGTTGTCGGGGCCTTATGAGCGTTGTCGTGTTTTCTCCGCTGGGGTCGGGTCGGTGGCGCCGACGTGTTCCTCGATGACACGGGCGGGGACGCCGAGCCGGTACAATGTGATGCGCATCAGGGCGCGTTCGTTGTTGCCGTCGTAATCAAGGATGACCTTGCGGGGACGTCCGTGGAATTCCATACGGACGGTCCTTCGCGATGCCCGTACTTAGGCCCACGGCGGAACGGAGAGGTCCGAATAGGTCGCCCCGGCTACTTGGGCTGCAGGGCTTCGAGGGACACGGACGTCTGCTGGCCCGGCAAGCCGCCCGGCTCGTGGCCACCGGTCACCAGGTACACGACGCCTTCCCAGGCCGCGGCGCCGAACCCATGCCTAGGTTTGGACAGGGGCTCCAGGATGGCCCACGTGTCGGTCTTGGGATCGTAGGCTTCCACATCGTCGAACACATCGGTCGCGTTCTGGCCGCCGACGACAAGGACGTGTCCGCGGAACGGCAATGCGACGTTGGAGCCGCGCAAGGTGGGGACCTCGGCGAGCGTCTTCCAGGTCTTCGTGGCGGGATCGTACATTTCGTTCGCTTGCGTGTTGCTGCCGTGCCCGCCGATGTCGCCTGCCATCAGGTAGATCTTGCCGTCGACCGCCGCGGCCCCCGTGTGGTCGCGTTGGGTGGGCGGACCGGGTTCGACGCTCCACGTGTTCGTCGCGGTGTCAAAGACGTGTGTATCCGTGGTGTGCTGTCCGACCGCGAAGTATCCACCGACGAGGTAGACCTTCGGACCGATGGCGACCGCGGCGTGCGCGGCACGAGGCGTCGGCATCACGGGCAACGGCGTCCAACGTCCGACCATGGGGTCGAGGACGAAGCCGAGGTTGGTGGCCGCGACGCCACTAAGGCCGCCGAACCCGTACACTTTCGCGCCGACGCCGACGACGGTGAGATGGTTCGATGGGATCGGGTACTCGGGGCCGCGTGTCCACTTGTCCGTCGCAATGTCGTACACTTCCACCAGGGTGACCTCGGTGGTCTCGTTGTTCATGCCGCCGACGGAGTAGAGTTTGCCCGCGGCGATCCCGGCTGCGTTCTCGGTCCGGTACGTGGGAGCGGGGGAAAGTTCGGTCCAATCCGCGTCCGGCCAAAGGTCCTCGAACGCTTCGCCTGCGGGGAGTTCGTTCGTCGGGACCGGGTCCGCGGCCTCGGACAGGCAGCCTGCAAGCAACACGAGGAGGATGAGTGGAAGCGTGCGCATGTGGGTTGACCTCAGTGCGTCCACGTCGTGTCGAGAAGCACATCGGGCGCGGGACCGATCGTCATTGTGCGATCAAACGTCTGGAACAACACCGCGGCGCCCGTGTAGCCGTAATGTTCGACGCCGGGGACATTCACGCCCTCAGCAACGGGTTGATCCTTCGTGTGTGCAAACGCGCGGGCGTTCTCGTTGACGACCCAGTGCTCCGCCGGAGCCGTGACCGTGTGCGTAAAGTCCAGGGAACGCGGCCGGAACTTTTCTTCCTCGCCTTGCGACTCGTGACCGTGGTCTTCCATGGTGCTTACGGGGAACCAGAACCGTGTGTCCGAAAGTTCCAACGCGCGATATTCCTTGAGCCCAGCGAAGGTCTCGAATTTTCCGTGGCTCGTGTCCTGCATCACAGTGTGGATCACGTCGCTGCCGCCGACCCATTCGATGGTGGCGCCGATCGTGTGCGACACGTGGAAGCCAGGGCCCTTGGTGAGGATCTCCTCGATGTCAGGATCGTTGAACGATAGGTCCGCGAGGATGAATTGCCGCGTCACGGTGCCATCGTCCCAAGGCGGCGGCTTCACTTTGACGCCGACCCAGCCCCACATGAGCGTCGTCTTTGCGCCTTCGTAATCGTACGTGTCGCAGATCACGGACATGTGCCAGATGCCGGTCGCGGGTCCGGTGATCGGATTTCCGTAAGAACCGAAGAACGGGTTGCCCATGTCGTCGCGGATGTCCTCGGCCTCCCAAGGCTCCGGGACCATCGGATTATCGGCGATGTTGTACATGGAAACAGAGCCGGCTTCGACGCATTTTCCCATCCCGACCGTGAAGCCTGCAAGGTCGATGTGATCCATCGCCTGCTCGGCCAACGCTTCGGGATCGATCGGCAGGTTGTCGAGACAGCCAGCAAACACGCCCGCGACGAAAATGGAAACGACGGTCAGCGCCGGAAATCGACGCATGGAATCACCTAACTGCGCAACCATATGCCCCCTCAAACAGCTTCCGCTATGCCGTATTTACCGCGGAGGGCGGGCGTCGAAACGCGTAACTAGCGCTCGTCGGATTCAACCCGCGGGGTCTACGATGAACTGGTTCTCCGCGTCCGCGGTTGTAGTGATGGTCGCCTGTTCCGCATGCCTCGCCCCCGGCGCGGCGACGGATGCAAGACCGCCGGACATCAAGGTCGACGCCGAAACCGGGGCGATCTCCGGCTCTGTCATCACACTCGACCTCCAACCGGTCTTGGGCGCGACGGCGACGGTGGTCGGCACACCTATCACCACGACCACGGACGAAGCGGGACGGTTCATCCTCGGATTCGTGCCGCCGGGGAACCAACGCGTGCGGCTCGAGTTTCCTGGATTCCAACCGGAAGAGCGGCAGACCGTCGTGGAGCCCGGGGAAACGACACCAGAATTGTTGTTTACGCTCGTCGAGATCGGCCGCGTGGTCCCCTACCACACGACCACCATCCACAAAGTGCTCGTGAGTGGATACTCCTTCACGGTGCCAAAGGACTGCATCTACGTGACGCCAGAGTACAAGTCGTGCCAAGGATCGTTGTCGGATTGCAACCCGGACGAATGCGAAATCCATTACGGACACTGCGGCGACGACGGCGACTACTCCAATTGGGGCTGCGACTTCGGCCTCGGATGGAAAACGATCGTCGCCGAACTCGACTCCCAACCCTCCTCCGCCGTGACGGGCCACGGCTGGAGCTTCACGGTGCTCGGTCCGAACGTGTCGCGCGCGGGAGGCGATTCTGGCGCCGCGGACAATGGCGAGAAACGTGCGTGGCGGACGGTCGCCCGAGCCCCCATCTACACGTGGATCGACCAGGCCGAATTGGAGCGACGGCAAGTCCTGGAGCAAGATTGGTGCGGCGGCATCGACATCGCTCCCGGGCGCTGCGACTGGGTCTGGCGCGTGTTCCCTGGACCTTGCGAGATCCAAAGCTGCGACTTCCCTGCCGGAAACATCGGCTTCATGCAAGAACAGGCCGCGACGATCTATTTCTCGTACTTCATGCACGAGCCCGCGCCGCCCGAATGGAGCGCTCGTCCGGATGCTTAGCGCACGACGCTCACGATCACGTACACGACGACCGTGATCACGACGATGCTGACGAGATTCATCAGAAAGCCGACGCGGGCCATCTTTCCCAAAGTGAATTCGCCCGAGCCGTAGACGATCGCGTTTGAGGGCGTGCCGACCGGCATCATGAAGGCGCAGCTTGCGCCGAAGGCGATCGGGAACGCGAGGAACCACGCGTCCCGTCCGACGGCAATCACCAGCGCGCCGGCAATCGGTAGGAGGGTCGCGGCGGTGGCGGTGTTGCTCATGATCTCGGACGCGAACACGGCGACGATCGCGAGGATCAACATCAGGAGGATGAGGGACAGGGCGCCGAGTCCGCCCAGGCGGTCCGCGCCCCACGTCGCGAGGCCGGAGCGTTGGATGCCGGCGGCGAGGCTGAGCCCGCCGCCGAAGAGAATCAGAAGTCCCCAGGGGACCCGCAAGGCGGTCTGCCAGTCGAGAAGGAATTCGCCGCGCCGCAGGTTGGTCGGCACGAGGAACGTCAGCAACGCCCCCAGCATGGCCACGCCGGTCTCGTCGAGGAGGAAGCCGGGGATGCGGGACAAGAAGGGAAGCGTGACCCACAAGGCCGCGGTTAACAAAAAAATAACGGCGATGGAGATCTCCGCGCGGCTCATCGGCCCGAGTTTCTCTTTCTCGTCGCGGATGTCCTCGTGCCATCCATCGATGGCGCCGCGGGGGACGCGGAACGCGACGCGCGTGAGGATGAACCAGGCCGCGGGCAGCAGGATGAGGATCAGCGGAACGCCGAGTTTCATCCAGTCGAGGAAACTGGGCCGTTCTCCGAAGGACTGGTCGAGGAACGCGACGGTCAGCGCGTTCGGGACGGTGCCGACGAGTGTTCCCAACCCGCCGATCAATGTGGCGTAGCCGATCCCGAGCATGAGGGCGGCGCCGAATTCGCCGCGGCCTTTGCCGACGAGTTGGATGATGGAGACGCCGATCGGGAACATTAGGAGTACGGTGGAGGTGTTGCTGACCCACATGCTCATGACGGCCGCCGCGACCATCACCCCGCCGACGATGCCCGCGGGGCTTTCGCTCGCGGCGCCCAGGATCACCAGCGCGATGCGTCGATGGAGCCCGTGTCGCTCCACGGCGAGTGCGATCATCATTCCGCCCAACAGGAGGAAAATGACGGGATCCGCGTAGGGCGAAGCGGCTTGGTTGATCTCGCCTAAACCGAGAAGCGGGATCAGGATGAGGGGGACGAGTGCAGTCGCGGCGATCGGGAGGGCTTCGGTGATCCACCACGTCGCCATGAGGAGCGCGAGGCCGAGGACGTTCCAGCCTTGCCGGGAAAGGCCCTCGGGGGGCGACGAGAGAAGGACAATAACGAGGAGCGCAGGACCGAGGACGAGTCCGATCCTCGGACGGAGACCAAAGCGAGGCGCTGCTTCCTTCTCCACCTCCGCCACGCGTTCGGATGGGGGACCGCGTTTAAACAGCCGGCGATGGGCCTTCCCGTGTCTCTCGGAGCAAGAGCCATTTGCTTTGGTGTCGGAACGCGGAGAAGATCCGCCCCGTTTCGTCGTGGGCGACGGTCGAGAACTCGGCGTTCTCAGCGGGCGCGGCGGCGATCGCCCATTCGAGCACCGTGTGGGCGATCAGAGCAATTGCGTCACCACCGCTTGTTACTCGGAACAGGTCGGCAACTCGCCCGTGCGGATCGAATTCCGACCAGGGCTCCGGTGGCACGATGCGGATCCGTACGAGCCGTTTCCCGGTGACGCGGGGCATGCGTTCAACTTGTACCTGATGCCGCCGTTTGGGACCGCCGAGACCCCGTTGTTGCTGTACTTGGATCAACGGACGGACACGTTTCTGACGTTCTTCTACAACCGTGAAGGTTCGCCCGGCTTCACGGCTTTGCCCGACGCTTGATCAGCTCGGCTTCGGCGGCGACCGGTTTCGCTGGGCCGAATTCTTTCCGGCGTTGCTTCCGACGTCGTGGACCATCCGACCATTTTTTCGGCGAGGCATCCCACCATCGAAAAGGCCGGGAACGTGGAAAGATGTTCGGCGGAGGCTTGCCGTGGAACATCAGGTTCTTCTAGAAGTCCTTCATCCGAAGCGCCGTGGCCGACGCCCCCGCATCGAGGCAACCCAACCGACCGCTTGCCATGGTTCTGCTGATCATCACCGTCCTCGGGTCCATCTCGATGGTCTCCCTGGGAACGTGGCATCTGCTCGATGGGAGCCGGTTGACCGGGTTCGCGTGGCTTTCGTCCGGCGTGTTGTGGTTCGTGTTCTTCAGTTGGATCTTCCGCGCGACCTTGCGCCCCGGCCCGCAAGGCTAGGCGCAGTCGGCAAACGCGGGCGGCACGACGACGTGCGCGAAGTTGGTTCTGAGCACATGTATGCTGACCGGAGCCGATTGCCCAGCGGCCCGTTTACTGGAGGGGTGGTTGGGGCTGGAATTCGGGCGGACTGGAAGGCTCCGGCGACGTCGCGGGGGCAGGCGGTGGGGGTTGTGGTGCAGAGACCAGCGGCGGCGCCGGGGCACTCCAGTTCGCTTTCGTCGTGTCGATCACGATCGTCTTCGCGATCCGGTCGCTCGCACGTTGGTCGTCGTTCTTGAACGCGACCAAGTAGAAGATGACGTCAAGCAACAACAGGAAGGGCAAGGACTTCGCGATGTTGCGGATGAGCGCTCCTTCCATCGTGACGGGCCGTCCGTCGACCATCACTGTCCGCAGGTTGAAGACCATCTTTCCGATCGTCTGGCCGGTCTTCATCTCGAAGAGCACGAAGTAGCCGAACGCGATCGCGACCCAGGCGATGTTCCCGAACGGCCCGAAACCGACCACCACAAACATCCAGCCGATCGTCATGTAGAACAGTCCGGTGAGCACGACCAGGACCACGACGTCGACGAGGAACGCGAGGAACCGTTTCGCGAAACCCGCGCGCGGGTTCGCGGAGACGCGCGCTTGGAGGAACGCGGCGGAGACGCCGGGAGCGCCGCCGAGTTCGGTGACGACGGCTTGGGTGTCCGCGAGCGTGATGTATTCGCCACCACGGTCTTCGACGCGGCGTTCGGCCTTCTCGTGGAGGTGGCTGAGGATCTCCCAATGCAGGCTGCTTCGTTGTTCCGGGGCGAGTCCCGCGTTCTGCAGGATTCCGGAGACGAATTCGTGGCTCCACGCGCGTGCGTGCTCGTCCATCTTCATTTCTTCAATCCTCCGTTGAGTAACCGGTTGAGCGACTTGGTGTAGTTCGTCCACGTGGCGACCATGGCCTCGTGTTGTTGGATGCCGGCGGTGGTGATGCGGTAATATTTTCGCGGGGGGACGCCGGGTTCGATCTCACGCCAGTACGAGGCGACCGCGCCGTCGCGTTCGAGTCCATGGAGGGCGGGGTACACGTTTCCTTCCGCGAGGGCGAGTTCGCCGCCGGAGTGGCTCGCGAGTTCGCTGACGATCTCGTACCCGTAGCGGTCTTGTTGGCGGATGAGTTGCAGGATCGCGAGTTTTGTGCCGCCGCGCTTGAGTTCGGCGATCCAGCGGTCGCTGTCCGGAGCAGGGGCAGCGGGGGGCGGTGCGGTGGTCGCGGCGTTCATCGCAAGATCCTCAGAGTTCTCCATGTCGGGCGGTCAGGAAGAGTACTGTGGCAGCCCGCATACCTTTCCAGGAAAGGTAGATGCTGAGACGATATAGATGTTTCGGGCAGCTTGTCGTTGAGGAATTCCGTGGCAGGCCGCGTGCTCACGTCGGCGGGACGCGTTCGAACGTCACGTCGTAACCGAGATTGTGGTAGGCGGGAAACGGCTGGGGGTACGACGTCGGCGCGGGGGCAAAGTCCGCCAAGGCTGCCCCGACCGCCGCGCCGTTTGCGTAGAACGTGTAGTCGGAGAAAGACAATAGGAAGAGCTCGAGACCCTTGTCCGAGTCGCCGATGTAGGCGGCCATCGTGCCGGCGTTCCCAGCGCTCGGCGTGCCGGCCATGACGCTGTTCCAAGTGTCTGGACCTCCACCAGCGTCGAGCGAGAGCGACGCGCGCGCCTTGGCGTTCGGCCCTGCCGCCGAAAACCCGAGGTTGACTTTTCCCGTCTCATTATCCAGGCGCGGACCGAAACCGTGGATCAGCGTCTCGGACTCCGTGACGAGAACGCCGATCCATACGTACGAGGAGACGTTCTCGTAGCGCAGGGAGGCGGAAGGTTCGACGGCGATCATTACGAAGAAGGCCGTGGGATCCTCAATGGTCTTCGTTCCGACCTGGGCCGTCTTGCACGACATCGCCGTGATGAGGATGTTCGCAAGTTGTCGGCCAGCATCGACGTACTGCGGTTGGAGGCCGTCCATGTCGAATCCAGAGACATCGGCTGGATAGTAGAAGTCGAGCTCGTCGCACGCATAGAACGCAAGCTGCTTCGGCAACGAGGACGACTCGGTGGGTGCGGGCGAGGCCGAATCGTCAGGCGAGTCTCCTGGGGGCGTCGCGCAACCGGCCGCAAGGACCAACGATGCAAAAAACAAGGCGGCGCGCATGCTCTTCGAAGTTGCGCGGCACGCTTTTAGCTCTTCCCGAAGGCCGCTACTTGTCGTCGTGGCGCTTCAAGACGCGCACGTTCTCGCCCTTGACCGTGACCGGGATCGGCACCATCGCTTCGAAGAGCTCGACCGTGATCTCTTCCTTCGCGTCGTCGATGCGGGTGACCTTCGCTTTTTCGCCGCGGAACGGGCCCGAAACGAGTTCGACGATGTCTCCTTCGCTGATCTTCGCGACCGCGGAGACGGGCGTGAGGAAATGCTCGATCTCGGCAAACGGTACAGGGTCCGTGAGCATGGTGCGAGCGTAGGAAATGATCTTGATGACGCGTTCCAGGGCTTGGACGTCGTCGGCTTCGCAGAACACGTAGCCGCGAAGTTCCTGGGGAGCGAGCACGGAGTGGACGCCCACTTTCATCTTGCGGGCCTTGGCGACGACGAGATCGGCGACGGTGCGCTCTTGTCCGACCTGCGTCTTGATCGCGAACACTTTCGGGTCGCGGTCCGTGGGAGCGGGCAGCTCGACCTTCTTCTCCTCTTTCTTCGGGAGCTCGGGGGTCTTCTCCTCCCCGATCATGATGCCAAGACTGTCTTCCGTGTCGTCCTTGTTCATGGTGGTCGCCTCTGTCGATGGCTGCCCCTCCCGCAGGTAGGTTACCTCAAAAAGGGGCGATTCGCGGTAGAAGGGACTCGTATTTTAGCGTTTGCCGCGTGCGCCAGTAAATCGGAGAGGTCCTTCGAGCCGCTCAAGTACCCGGCCCCCTAAGAATGACGTCCGGCGAGATCAAACCGAATCAGAAATGAAGGGGATCGCCTCGGCTTAAGGGGCAGTTTGGGAATTCAGCGATTCAATCTCGTTGCGCCCCTTTCCGATTTACCGGTGTGCGCGTCGGATTCGTGCACCCAATCGGGCGCACGGCCGCCGGGCGACGCCTCGGCGCGCCGCGCGTAAGACGAGCGCCGATGAAGCCATGACCGAGCGCCGTGCTCGCAAGGCCCGAGATTACCCAACAAATACCGTTTCCTTTTGAACAATAGAATTCTGGTGCAACCCAAGCGCGGAAGGGGGAGGGCAAATTTTCGTTGCCAACCCACCACCCACCCACACTCCCCCTTCCGTGGCTTCGTCCAACCCGGCCAAATCCCATGACGGTCTGACGCGGGTCTTGTGGGGATTGCTTTTCCAGTTCCTTGCGCGGGCGCAGTCACGTGCGTTCCGATCCACAAGCGCGGCACGCCCGCGCGTTCAGTTACGGGCGGCTCCGCTCAACAAAAAAACAACTCCCGGGAAGCGATCCCATCTCGGCTTGAACGTGCTTACACGACGTTGAGCAAGCCCATGATCCACGTCATGAGCAGGAAGACCAAGAACCCGATCAATCCGAGCACCAGGATGCCGAGCCCGGTGATCTGGCTCGCTTTCTGGAACTCGTCGGGCTCAGGTTTTCGCGCCATCTTCAAGACGCGACCGTAACGGCCGTGTCCGACCCGCTTGAGGCGGTTCTCGACGCGGTACTGGGTGTCCCAGGCCTTGTCCACGAACGATTTTTGGGGACCGTGCTGCACGTGCGGGGCCGGCCTGGGTTTGGCCGGGTGTTCCTTCTCGATCTCTTCTTCGATCTCTTCGATGGCCTTCTTCGCTTCGCGCTCGGCGACTTCCGGTGCGAGCGTCGACCGGGGCATGTCCTCGTCGTCTTCCTCCTCGACCGCGGGGGGGAAGGGATCAGGCTTTCTCGAAGATTCCATCGGGAACGGGCCGCGCTAAAGGCTTCTCCTTCTTAAGCGTGGCGGGGTCGCGCCGTCTCTTTTCCATCGGCGCGGCGACGAACGGGATTCCTAGCCACGGCGTCGGCGAACCAGGAACGACACGACGATCGCCAGGAGCAGCAAGGCCGTGCCGAAGCCCGGGGTCGAGCCGTCCGTCGTCGCGGGGGACAAGCTTGCGGCCTCGTCCGGAATGTCGAGCACGTCCATCTCAATCACGGTGACACGGACGCGACCCAATGCGACCACGTTCTGGTCCTGCTGGCTTTGCGCGACGAGAAACAGCTCGGCGCGTTCACCAGCGACCGCGTCGTCGGGCGCGTTCACGATCAGGGAGACCTGCTTGGTCTCGTGCGCCGGGACTGTGATCTCGCTGCCTTCGTGGACGCGGGCCCAGGCAGTGTTGATCCCTTCCGCGAGAAGGCTCATCGTGTGCGCTGCTTCGCCCGAATTCGTCACGTCGAACCGGAACACCGAGCCGCGGCCCGGGTTGACGCGCTTATCATACGGATCGAGCGCCTCGAGCGACACCGTTCCGACATTGAGGAACGTCTGGTCGACCGGATCATGGTACTCGTGCAAGGGAAGCGTCAGGAGAGATTCCGCCGGGTTCAACTCCGCCGTTGGCGGTTGCCCGACGTAGAGCATGCTCTGCGGCGTGTTGGTCACCAGCGTCACGCGTAACTCGAGGAAGCTACCGACTTGGTGCGGGATCAGGTCAGCCGTAGCGTTCGGCACGAGTTCGACTGCAAACGCGTTCGGACCATTGGCGACGAGCGTGCGCGGGACGCTCTGTCCCGTCATGAGCCAGACCAGACTTCCGGGCCCAGACCTTCCGCACTCCGTCGTCTCTTCGCCCGGGATTGTGCCGCTCGGATCGCAATACACGACCTCGACTGACATTTCTGCGGTCGTCGCCGGCGCCGTCGAGAGGAGCTCCGTTACGAAGGAACCCCGCCTGGAGATGTCCGGGTCCAATCCGATTTGCAAACCGGGATCCAGGCGGAACCACCATTCCGTTTCCGTGGGCATGGGCGCGCTGATTTCGTCCCGATCGGCCGACACGGTCCGCCCGGGCACCGGCTCGTCGGTGGCGCGCGGATTCGGATCGTCCGGCACCGCGTTCATCCACGCCGCCACGACACCGAGGGCCTCGTCGAAGGGCACGCCCCTGACTTCGCCGTTCCGCGCATAGGAGTGGATCCACAAGCGGTCATGGTGACCGGCAGGCTGCGGAATGTCCAGCCACGAAACGCCGAGTTCGATCTCCGCCCATTGACGCGCATCATCGATGGACTGTGCCCGCACTCGAAAGAATTCCGTCTTTGCGTGTTCGTGCGCAAACTCCATCGACAGGATGACGGGCACCCGGACGGACGAATCGGCGGGGACATGCATGCGCTCCGGCAACCGGACCGCCCAGCCCGGGTTGTCCTCGATGGCGGTGAGCGTGATCACGCGGTCCACGTCACCCTCGTTGCCCAGCTCGACGTTGAAGACCATCGTCGTCGACTCGCCATTGCTCGCCCGGACCGGGACGTCCGTGCGTAGGAACAGATCGCCCCCGCGTTCGCTCGCTCCGCGTCGGAACCGGAAATCCTCGGCCGACTCGGCGTCCGGGGCCCGGTCCAGCGCAAAACCAAAGCCTGTGAGTTGACGTGCGACGACGAAGAACCCAGTGAGTACGTCGCCCACCTGAGGCTCCAGGAACGCTGCCGAATGCAGCACGTTCTTCGGCACGAAGACCCGTGCGATGGCAAGTTCCGGCTCCACCTCGATGTCAAGGCATTCGTCGTCGGGCGTCAAACTGGTGCCATAGCCGGGTCCGAACGCGGACGTGCCGGGGGGACACCGGTGGCCGTCGAGCCCCGGTCCGTGGCTGATGACGTAGGAAACGTTTCCAAACACGAAGACAGCTTGCACGAACCGGGACGTCGCGCCCTCCGTATCGAACGGATCCGACCACGTCTGGAGTTGGTAGCCGACCTCAAACTCCGTCACGGTCTCATTCGAGATCCAGGCGTTCAGCACGTCGACATGCGGATGCGCATCCGCGACCGGCCCCAGGGCGACGTTTGATTGGTTGTACTCCACGTCGTCTCGCGCGTCTTCGATCCTGACCTCGCCGTCAAGGCCTTCCGAATGTTGCGCGGCAAGTCCGATCGAAAACGCCATCAGGACGACAAAAAAGCTCGACAGAACAGCCGGCGCGGCCTGAGAACGGACGGCCATGGTTCGATGAACTTTCACGAGCCTCTTGAACGTTGTGGAGGCCCGGTGAAAAACGTCATCGCCGACGTCGAAGCGGCCGCCAAGCGGTCGCTGCCCTTGGCCAACCCGCAGCGTCTTCAGTTCGCGAGTTCTTTCGGCGTCGGCGGCAACCCTGTGGCTCCAGTCACGTACTTGGTAGCGACGGTATGCGCGAACGCGATCCGTTCCTTCGCGTCCCACCCCAACAAGTAGCCACTGAGGTTGCCCGCGTTCCACGCGTCCCCCGCGCCGGTGAGTCGTTTCGGCTGGTCCGGCAACGCCGGAACCTTGACCAGGCGCCCTTCGTGGATCGACGCCGCCCAGCCGCGGGTGTGAACGTCGAGGTGTCCTTTGATGCGTGTGGACAATTCCTTCGCGACCGTCAAGAGGGGCCCTTTCTTGTCTCCGGAAAAGGCGCGCACTTCGTTCTCGTTGAGCCCCCACGCGTCGATGTGGTCCCAGACTTTGCGTTGACGGATCAGGTCGCTCGCAGCGGCGGGCCCACGGTGGCGCGGATCGCCGGTGTCCGTGTACACGAACGCGTTGTTCTTCTGCGCCCGGTTCGCGACGGCTTTGAGCAGGTCGGTGCCTTGGAAATTCTGCGCCCAGTTCACGATCACCACCGCGTCGGCTTCGTCGATCAGTTTCCAGTGGTGACGTCGGAGTTTCTTGGGACCAAAATCGTGGAGCGGCCCCGAATGGCTCAGCATCAGGTTCGCTCCCTCGAACTCGAGCGCGAGCGTCGCCGACGCCACAGTTCCCACCTCGACGGCTTCGATGTTGAGGTTGATGCCCTTCGCAGCGCGCTCGAGGAAAAACCGTCCCAACGCGTCCGTTTTGGTGATCAGGTCGACCTTCGCGCCCAGCCGTGCCAAGGCGATCGCCATGTTGGCCGCGTTGCCGCCGAGCTTGAACTCCACCGGGCCGACCGGGATGTTGCCGCCGCCGTTCGCGATGACCTTCGCCATCTGCGGGAACATTTTCTTCCAAGGCGGCAACCGCAACAAGGCATCGATGTACGCGTCGGGCAACACGACGACGCGCTTGCGGGAGAGGCTTGCGAGGGAGGACGGCACGTTGGCGGCGCATCGAGCGCGCCTCTTTTGGGTTTTGGCGGACGAAACCGCGACCGGCCCCACGGCCAAGGACCAAATACGGGGCCTTTCCATGGTCACAATGTGGGTTGGGAGTGGTCCCTCGTAGGGGCGCTCGGCGTCGGCGTCGGTCTCCTGTTCTGGGCCCTGGCGCTGTTCGTCTTTCTTGCGGCCCCCAGCCGACGTTTGAACAAGATCCTCGGCCTGACCTTCTTCTGCAACGGCGTCAACGCCGGTTGCGGATCCGGACTCATGTACCTCGTGAGCGAATACCAGTATGGGTTCGCGTTCCAGATCGTCGCCTACGCCGCTTTCATCGGATCCATCGCACTCTATTCCGTCTTCCTGGGCATGGCACTCAACACACCCCTCGTTGCGCCCTTTCGCACGCGCGTCTGGAAGATCGGGATGATTGGCGCCGTTGTGGTCGCAGAGACCCTTCTCCTCACGCGGACGTCGTGGTTCAGCAGAGGCCTGTACGACCCAGGGTACGGCACATGGGAAAACAGCGGCGGTCCCGGTTCCAGCGCACTCTTTTACACGTACGGCGGGCTGGCCGTGATCGGGCTCGTGGCAGCCTTCCACACATTCGTTCGCGCGGAACCCGGAACGGCCGCGCGATACAAGGCCCGACTCTACGCCGTCGCCTTCGCGACCATGGACGTTCCGTTGATCGCCTACTCGTTCCTCCCTTTCGTCCTCTCAGACGAACAGTTCCCGATCCTCCTCTACGGCGTCTACGCCTCCTTGTCGGTGTTTCCCCTGCTCCTCGCATACGCCATCCTGCGCGGCCAACTCTTCGACCTGGACATTCGCCTAAAGACGACCCTGCGACGCGGCGTCCTCGCGTCCGGCTTCCCACTCGCGTACCTTGTTTTCTCCCAGATCGGCGAGAACATCCTCAACCGCGAACTCGGGATCCTCGCAGGCGGGATCGCCGCGGCCCTCCTTCTCTTGCTATTGGCGCCCTTGCAACGATTTTCGCACCGGGTCGCCGACGCCGCCATACCGGGTGTGAAGGACACACAACAGTACCAGGTCTTCCGGAAAATGGAAGTCTACAAGGACACGCTGGAATCGTTCCTCGTCGACGGGACACTCTCCGAACGGGAACGAACGGCCCTCGACCGGCTACGCGTGAAGCTCGGTCTCCAGCCAGGTGCGGTGGCGCAGCTGGAAGCCGACGTTCGGACCGGCGTCAGCGCGTAACGCGCTTAGAGCACGAAGTCGACGCCGATCTTCTGTCCCGCCACGGGGCGGACCTTTGCGGGTCCCAGGATCTGCCGGGAACGCACGCCAACGACGACGACCATGGCGCGGATCGTGCGGTCGAGCGACGGGTCGACGCTCGTGCCCCAGATGATGCGCGCGTCCGGGTTGATCCGGTGGTGGATCTCCTCGACGACCCGTTCGGATTCGGAGAGCGTCATGTCCCCGCCGCCGATCACGTTCACCAAGGCGCCGGTGGCGTTCGTGATGTCGACGTCAAGGAGCGGTGAGTTGAGGGCTTGCAACACGGCTTCCTGAGCGCGGTTCTCGGTGTCGGATTCCCCGAGGCCGATCATGGCGACGCCGCCGTGACGCATGATGGTGCGAAGATCGGCAAAGTCGAGGTTGACCAAGCCGGGCTTGGTGATGAGTTCGGTGATGCCTTTGATCGCGCGCATGAGGAGTTCGTCAGCGACCTTGAAGGCAGCGGCCAGCGGGAGCCGTGGTGCGAGTTGGAGCAGTTTGTCGTTCGGGATCACGATGACCGTGTCGGCGGCCTCGCGCAGTTTCGCCAAACCGGTCTCCGCGTTCTTCATGCGTACCGCGCCTTCGACGCTGAAAGGTAGGGTGGCGACGACGATCGTCAACGCGCCGAGTTCTTTCGCCACTTTGGCGACGACGGGCGCGGAACCGGTGCCCGTTCCTCCACCGAGCCCGCAGGTGATGAACACCATGTCGGCGCCTTGGAGGCTTTTCTTGATGTCCTCGATCGACTCCATGGCGGCTTCCTCCCCAATCTGGGGCAGGCTTCCGGCGCCGAGTCCTCTCGTCGTGTGACGTCCGAGGAGGATCTTGCGCGGCGAACGGATCATGAGCAAGTGCTGCGCGTCGGTGTTGCAGGCGACGAAGTCGACGTTCTCGATGCCGGCTTCGACGCAACGGTTGATGGTGTTGGTGCCGCCTCCGCCGCAACCGATGACCTTGATCTTGGTCGTCAATTGGCCGAGGGCTTTCACGAGTTCTTGGTCGTCTTGAGAAGCGAACGCGACGACGGGTTTCTTGCCGACGGCGATCATGGGCGCGACGACCTGCGCCACGCCTTTGGGTGCTGGCGCAAGCTTGCGGGCAGAGTTCTCTTGTGCGGCGCGGGCGACGGCTTCCCGAATAATGTCCTTCATTGGCTCCCGCTCCTAGCCCGTACGCTTGGTGAGTGCATCCGTCTCCTGACAGGCCGAAAGAGCGTATTTCAAGATGTCGAAACGATTCCGCGGACTCGATGGGAGTCTCGACTGCGAAGATCCGCCGGCACGTGTTCATCAAGGGCCGCGTCCAGGGCGTCAACTTCCGGAACGCCACCAAACAGGAAGCCGACCAGCTGGGGATCGTCGGTTGGGTGAAGAACATCGAGGACGGCCGTGTCGAAGCCATGTTCGAGGGGACGCCGGATGCAATCCAACGGATGATCGAATGGTGCAAACGGGGCCCGCCCGCGGCGCAGGTCGAAGAAGTCCGCGTTGCACCCGAATCGGCCGCGAGCGTGTTGATCCGGTTCCAAGTCCTGCGGTAAATTTATCAAGTATAGTATACCATAGTATATTGTGACCCGTCCGGTGACACTCAGCGAAGACGCCTTTGCGGCGCTCCAGAAGGAGAAGAAGAACGGCGAGAGCAGCAGCGACGTGATTCTTCGTTTAATCCGAAACTCACCGGAACGTCGCGATCCAACGTTCTTCCTGCGAGCGAGAATTCGACGCAGGATCTCGATCGAAGAACATCAGCGGTTGCTGGACGAGATGCGGAAATTAGACACCCCGAAGGCACGGAACATCGATGCCCGTCATTGATGCATCATTTCTGCTCGACCTCGAGCATGGTCGCCCCGACGCGCATCGCACGTTGAAGGCGTATCCCGAAGAAGAGTGGATCGTGCCTTACCAGGCAGCTCTCGAATACCTCGTCGGAGTCGACGACACGATTCCCGCAATGCGAGCCCTGGAAAGTGGGTACCGAATCGTTCACTCCAATCGCGAAATCTTGTTGGAGGCTGCACGACTGTTCATTGTTAGCGAACGAAAAGGCCGACGACCGTCCTGGTCCGACCTTCACATCGCTGCGGTCGCGGCGCTCCTCCAAATGCCCATCGTGACGGCCGATGCGCGCGCGTTCGGATCCATGGAAATCCAGACGCACCTCTATCGCGACGAGAAAGAATCATCCAAGAAACCGCACAAAAGCGTTTAACGCGGCCTCCTGCTGCGACCAAACGGGGAGCACACGTTGGGCCTCGTTTGTCCGCTTGAATTCCGTTACGGCCGGAAAGAGATGAAGGAACTCTTCTCCGAAGACGCACGACTCCGCTACGTCCTTCGCGTCGAAGCCGCCTTGGCCCGCGCCCAGGCGAAGGTCGGGAACATCCCCGGCGCCCACGCCTCGGAGATCACCCGCAAAGCCACCCTCGAATTCGTGAAACTAAAACGGGTCAAAGCCATCGAGAAAGAGATCCGCCACGACCTCATGGCAATCGTCAAAGCCCTCGCGGAGCAATGCAAAACGGGCGGCGGCTCGGTCCATCGGGGCGCAACCAGCTACGACATGATCGACACCGGTATCGCGCTCCAGATCGGCGACGGCCTCGATCTCGTCGAAGACCGGCTGCGCGTCCTCCTCAAGGCCCTCCTGGGGCTCGCGAAGAAACACAAGAATACGGTGATGCTCGGGCGCACCCACGGCCAGGCCGCAATCCCGATGACGTTCGGGTTCAAGATGATCGTCTTCGCGGCCGAGGTCGCCCGGCACCTGGATCGGGCCGAAGAAGTGCGCGAACGCGCGGTTGTCGGCAAGATGAGCGGCGCCGTCGGCACCGGTGCCGGCTTCGGCAAACACGCGTCCAAGATCCAATCGCTCGTCATGGCCGACCTCCAGATCGGCATGGAACCGGCGGCCACGCAGATCGTCCAACGCGACCGGTACGTCGACCTCATCGGATTCTGCGCGAACATCGCCACGTCGATGGAAAAATTCGCCACCGAGATCAGGAACCTGCAACGCACAGAACTCTGGGAAGCCGCCGAATACTACGATACAAAAAAACAAGTCGGCAGCTCGACCATGGCGCAGAAACAGAACCCGACCATCTCGGAGCAAGTGAGCGGCTTGGCGCGACTCGTGCGGGCGAACATCATCCCCACGATGGAGAACGCGATCCAGTGGCACGAGCGGGACCTCGCCAACAGCGCGAGCGAGCGGTTCATCCTGCCCCACACCATGATCCTCACCGACTGGATCATCCACCAGATGGCGAACGTGTTCGAGGGCCTCCGGGTCTTCCCGGAGCGCATGCGCGAGAACCTTGACCGCACGGGCGGCATGGTGATGGCCGAGCCCGTCCTTTTGGCGCTCACCGAGAAGGGGATGAACCGTCAAGACGCGCACGAGCATGTGCGGTTGCTCGCAGCCCAGGCGCATGAGACGAAGGCGACCCTAAGTTCAATCGGCGCCAAGGACCCCCTCATCGCGAAGTACCTCAGTGCGAAAGAGTTCCGCAAGGTCGTCGACCCCGCGGGCTACGTGGGCCAAGCACCGAACGTCGTTGCGCAGCTCATTCGGGCGCTTACCCCGAAGACGCGAACACCCGCGACGCTGCGGCAACGCCGGCGCCGGGCGTAAACGGGTGCTGGGCTCGGACCAAGAGATCCTCCAACGCGGCGACGAGGGTCAGGATCTCGCGCGGCTGCGCGAAGCCCATGTGACCGACGCGGAAGATTTTGCCTTTCAACTCGCCCTGGCCGCCCGCGACGACGATGCCGTGTTCCTTGCGCAACGCTTCGCGGATCTGCGCGTCGCTGACCGCGGGGGGATTCCGCACCGCGGTGATCGTCGGCGACGAGATGGACGCGTCCGGGAGGAGCATCAGGTTGAGCCCGTTACACGCGGCGCGGAAGGCCTTCGCCATCTTTGCGGTGCGTTCGATCCGCTTCTCGCGGGTCTCTTCGACGAGCATGTCGAGAGCTTCCGCGGTCGCAAAAAACAAATGCGTGGCGGGGGTGAACGGCGTCTCATCGTCCTTCCACTTGTCAAAATGCGCCTTGAGGTCCAGGTACATGCTGGGAGAACGGAGTTCCCCGTACGCCTCATCCGAACACGCCACGAAGCAGAGGCCAGGCGGAGCCCCGAGGCATTTTTGTGAACCCACGATGGCGATGTCGATGCCCAACTTGTCGACGTCGACATCCATCCCGCCGAACGCGGTGACCCCGTCCGCGATGAAGTACACATTGTATTTCCTCGCCAAGTCCGCGAGTTTGTCGACCGGGTTCACGACGCCGGAACTTGACTCGTTGATCACTGCGGCGAGCGCCTTGACGTTGCCCTTTGCCAGCGCTGCCTCGATGGCCACAAGGTCCAACGGCGCACCCATGGGCGTGGCGATGACCGTCGTGCCCTCAGGGCAGTACCGCTTGGCGAGTTCCGCGAACCGTTCACCGAACTTCCCGTTCTGCGCGACGACGATCTTCTCCATCGGACGCATCAGGTTCGAGATCGCCGCTTCCATGCCCGCAGACGCCGATGCGGTGAGGATCGTGACGCGACCCTTGGTCTGGAAAAAGTATTGCAGGCCTTTCGTGAGGTTCCGTAACACGTTCTTGAAATCTCCCGACCGGTGCGCGACCGCGGGGACCATCATCGAACGCAAGATCCGGGGGTGTATCTTCACAGGCCCCGGCAACAAGAACACGTTATCTTCGACGTCGAACGGCACCTAAGCTCCCCTCGCTGGTCCGCGCCAAGCAAAGGCTCGGCAATAGAGGTTTGCGGGCCTCTTCCGGTGGAGTAACCGAGCCGTTTTGGGGCCCCTGCGCGGGCGCAGCCCAAACCCATTTAACAGGAGAGTTTGTCGCCGCGACCTGATGAGTGTCCAGATCCTCCTCGGGTCGATCAATGACCGCGAAGTCGCGGCTGGCGCCGAGAAGGTCCTCAAGGAGATGGGCGTGGCCTTTCAGACCACGGTCGCGTCCGCGCACCGCTCCCCGGCACGCGTAGAACAGATCGTGAAAACGTCGAAGGCGGACGTGTTCATCGCGATCGCCGGCCTCACCAATGCCCTCGCGGGCGTCGTCGGCGCACTCACCATCAAACCCGTCATCGGCGTCCCCGTCTCTGGCAAGCTCAACCTCGACTCCCTCCTCAGCGTCACCCAGTTGCCCCCGGGCATGCCGGTCGCGGCGGTCGGATTGGACCGCGGCGAGAACGCGGGCCACTTGGCCTGCCAGATGCTCGCCATCAAGGACCCCGCCTTGCAGAAAAAACTCGTCGCATACAAGCAGAAACTCGCCGACAAGGTCGAAGCCGACGCCAAGACGTTAGAGGCAAGCACCCAATGACGACCACCATCGCCGCCTTGTTCAACTCCAGAGAATTCATCGACGAGCAGGTCGAGAAGGTCCGCAAGACCGTCGGCAAGGGGCACGCGGTCATCGCCACCTCGGGCGGCGTCGACTCCACGGTCGCCGCGGCCATCGTCGGCAAAGCGATCGGCAAGAACCTCACCGCGGTGTACGTCGACACCGGGTTCATGCGAAAAGGCGAGACCGAACAGGTCCGCGACATGTTGGGCGCGTTGAAAATCGACGTTCGCATCATCCGCGCCGAAGAGGAGTTCTTCACTGCGCTCCATGGCGTCACCGAGCCGGAAGCCAAGCGCAAGATCATCGGCGAGAAATTCATCCGCATCTTCGAACGGGTCGCCAAGGAAGTCAAAGCAGATTTCCTGGTCCAAGGCACCATCGCCCCCGACTGGATCGAATCCGGCGGCGGCGCCCGCGACGTCATCAAGAGCCACCACAACGTCGGCGGCCTCCCGAAGGACATGAAACTCAAACTCGTCGAACCCCTCTACGACCTCTACAAGGACGAAGTGCGAAAAGTCGCACGCGAACTCGGCCTGGCGATCAGCGAACGGCAACCGTTCCCCGGACCCGGGCTCGCGATCCGCGTCTTGGGCGACTTGACGAAGGAACGGGTCGGCATCGTGCGCGAAGCCTGCGCCATCGTCGAAGAAGAGATCGAGATGGCCCACAAACAAGGCCGCTTGGGCGTCCTGCCGTGGCAATACTTCGCCGCCCTCCTCCCGGTCAAATCCGTGGGCGTGCAGGGCGACATCCGCGCCTACGGCCAGACCATCGTGGTCCGCGCCGTCGCCTCGATCGACGCGATGAGCGCCACCTACTTCCACATCCCCCACGACGTGTTGGAAAAGATCAGCAGACGAATCACCAACAACGTCGTCCTCAAAGAACACGTCAACCGCGTCGTCTATGACATCACCGACAAACCGCCCGGAACCGTCGAGTGGGAGTAACCATGCGAAGCGCCTCGATCCTGATCGTCGTGGTAGTTCTCGCGGGCTGCTTCGGCTCCCGCGGCGACGCACCGTCCGGGCCGCCAGCGTCGTCGGACGTTCCGACGTTGGAACCGTTGTCGGAGCTCGATTGGTCCGGGACCGGATGCGGCGAGTTTGCGCTCTTCGTGAACCGACCCGTCAGCGCGGTGCGGCCGTACGTGGATCCGCGGTTCGAGATCTTCGAGGCCCAAGGACAAGCCGTGGTGGCGCTCGCCGTCGCCCGGTGCGCGGACGCCGTCATCGGCGGCGAACCGACGAACAACCTCGTCTTCAGTGACATCGGCGTCAGCATCCAGGATCCGGAGGGCGGCCGGGAGCCGGCGTACTACTACTTCTGGCAGGCGACGAACCGCGAGCTCCACCGAGAAAACATGACCCGCCTTGGGCTCAACGCGGTCGACGCACCGGGCTCGAACTATCTAACGTTCGGTCTTTTGCAGGCGACGCTCGTGCAAAGCCGGATCGGATGGCCCAACGAGGCGTACCACGCAAGCGGCACGGGAACGCCCCAGGCGATCGCTTCTCCGCCGCCACCGCTCGTCTGGTGGCACGGCTCCGAGAACGGCACCATGAAGACCGACTACACGGTGACGATCCAAACGATTGGACCAGCGAACGGCAACTTCAGCCTCACGCCTGGGAGCTTGTTCGCGACGATCATGGGAACGACCGAGGTCCAAGGGGACGGGATCATGACAACGTTCACCTTCGCGGCTAGGTCCGAACGCGTCGAAGTCTAAGGTCGAAGTCTAAGGGAACGTTCCTCCGGAAACGACGACACTTGACCCAACCGCCAACGGTCTTTTCCGCCTAACCCCCTTTCGAGCGGTGTGGTTGACTCCGCGTACCTGATCGAGGTCACGTGGAACGTCGCCCTCGTCGCCTTCTTGGTCCTTCTCAACGGGTTCTTCGTCGCCGCAGAGTTCGCCATCGTCAAAGTCCGCGAGACACAACTTCTACAATCCAAAGGTCCGAGAGGCCATGCGGCGCTCCACGCCGTCCGGAACCTCGACGCCTACCTCTCCGCATGCCAGCTCGGCATCACCATCGCAAGCCTCGGACTCGGATGGGTGGGCGAACCGGCCGTCGCGCACCTCATCGTCGAACCCCTGCTTGGGAAGGTCCTCGTGGATCCGGAGACCATCCAGACCATCGCACTCGTCCTCGCGTTCCTCATCATCATCGCGCTGCACATCGTCATCGGCGAACTCGCACCGAAAGGTCTAGCGATCCGAGCCGCCAAACAGACCACACTCTGGACCGCAATCCCCCTGCGGCTCTTCCGAAAACTGTTCGCACCCATGATTTTCCTCCTGAACGGCAGCGCAAACCTCATCCTCCGCCTCATCGGTATCAAACCACTCACCTCTGCGGACGCCGAGCACACGATCGACGAGCTCCGCATCCTACTGGCTCGCGCACACTCGAAAGAGAAGACGCAGCGACAAAGCGCCGAAGTCGCCTCCCGCGTCTTCGGCCTCACGGACCTGGAAGCGCGCGACATCATGGTGCCGCGCGAACGCTTGATCCTCCTCGACGTGCGAAAGACCTTCGAAGAAAACTTCCAGGTCGTGGAAACCCACACCTTCACCCGCTACCCCGTCTCCGACGGAGGCCCCGACTCCATCCTCGGCTTCGTCCACCAACGCGACGTGTTCTCGGCCGCGAAGATGGACCCAAAACCCCGTCTCCAAGACCTCCTGCGAGAGGTCCACGTCGTGCCCACCTCCCAAACCGTCAGCCGGGCCCTTTTCGACATGCTCGACAAACGCAGACAGATGACCATCGTCGTCAACGAGTTCGGCACCACGGTCGGCCTCTTGACCCTCGAGGACATCTTCGAAGAACTCGTCGGCGACATCCCGAGCGAGTTCGAACGCGCCGATCCCCGTCTACGCGTCGTCGCCCCGGGACACTACCTCGTCGACGCGTCGATGCCGCTGCACGAACTGCAGGTCGTCCTCAAGGAACCCTTGCCGGAAAAAGGGGCGGCGACCCTGGCGGGACTTCTTAACAACCATTTGGGACGCATCCCCACCAAGGGCGAGAACATCCGCATCGGAAACTACGGTTACTGGGTGAAGGAAGCCGACAAACGACGCGCCCGGCTCATCGAGATCCGACGCAACGAAACGCCGCTTCCGACCGACGACTCTGCACCGGCGGGCCCATAACGTTTATCACAAAAATGGTCCTGGCTCGCCTGCAATGAAGGTGTTCGTCGTCGACAACGGCAGTCAATGGACGCATCTTCAATATCGTGCCCTCGGCAACATGAAGGTCACCACGAAGGTGGTGCCGAACACGACCCCCGTCGAAGAACTCGAGCGGGAGCAACTCGACGGCGTCATCCTCTCCGGCGGAGCGGCCCGCGTCGGCCTCGACGGCCGCCTCGGTGCCGTCGGCGATTACCTCGACCGACTCAAGATCCCCATCATGGGCGTCTGCGCGGGTCACCAATACATGGCCAAGCACTTCGGCGGCCAAGCCGCCCCCGGCAAAGGCACGGCCGAGTTCGGCATGGTCGAGATCGACGTCCTTGAACCCAACGACATCCTTCGCGACGTGCCCCCCAAGACCGTCGTCTGGGCGAGCCACCATGACGAAGTGTCTGTGGTACCGCCCGGCTTCAAGGTCCTCGCCTCCTCTCCCGCGTGCCCCGTCCAAGTGATGCGGCACCGCGAGCGGCCCTTGTTCGGACTCTCCTTCCACCCGGAAGTCCGGCACACCCAGCATGGGGGGACCATTTTCCAAAACTTCATCCGCATCTGCGACGAGCACAAGCGCAAGGCCATCTCACCATGAAATTCGAAGTCCAACTCGAGGAAGAGGGGGACTCCGAGATGTTCGAGGACCTGGCGCGGTACGTCAAGTACCATCCCAAGCTCGCCCGGTTCCTCTTCAATCCGGCCGGGTTGACGTTCCTCATCGGCTGGTTCCTGTTCTTCGGCATGGCCATCGGATGGATCGCCATCGCCATGCTCGACCCGGAATCAGGCCAAAAGATCGCTTTGACGGTCGCCACCGAGTTCTTCCCGGGGAAGGAAGCGGCCGTGTTCCTCGGGATCGTGTTCCTCGATCTTCATCCCGTGATCGTGTGGGGGATCTCCTGGATCATCGACATCATCACCACGACGTGGGCCTATCCGCTTTTCTACCTCTTCCGGAAACGCCAGGTCGGACGGCAGACCTTCTTCGGTTATTTTTTTGCAAAAATGGAGCGGGGCGCCAAACGTCACCAACACAAGGTGGAAAAGTACGGCGGCTGGGGCATCTTCCTCTTCATGCTCATCCCGTTCGCCGTCAACGGATCGCTCATCGGCGCCATCGTCGGCAAATTGGCCGGCGTCCGCACCCGTTACATCCTGCCCGCCGTGGTCGGCTCCACCATGGTCTCGAGCGCCTACTGGGTCCTCCTCTGGTACTTCTTCGAAGACCAGACCGAATCGTTCGTCGCAAGATACGGCGGACCATGGATCGCCATCGTCATCGTCACGCTGTTCGTCCTGTTCTTGCTCAAGAACGTGATCGAGTTCTGGCGCGACCTGCGACATTTCCGGGAGATCCAGGCCCGGCGCCGAGAACTCATCAGTCGGCAACGGCACGAACAGACCTTGTTCCTCAGCGAGACCGTCGAGGTCGACTCGCGCACGGACGCGTCAAAAGAATGATTCAGGCCAATCCGAGTTCAGCGCGGCTTGTGCCGATCGCCAAGAGGAGTTCGTCGATGTGGGCAGAGTCTACGTCGGCCGAGCGCTCTTCGCCGCCCGGGTTCCAGGGTCCCCAGATGGCTTGGCGGACCTCGCTGTCGACGCTCGCCCATAGGTCTTCCGTCGCGCGGGCCGGGGCGGCCATGTCGCCGAGGGCGACCTTGATTGCGTCTTCGGCACTTGCGGCGTTGATGAGTCCGTATCCGGAATAGATGAACGAGGCCGGTCCGCCGGGGAGGCCGGCTGGGTTCGCGGTCGCCGCACTGCCGTCGGTCTTCGCGGTGATGAGAAGCGCTCGTTCGGCCTCGGCGCGCGTGAGTTTTCCGTCGCCCACGAGGCCCGACAGGGCGGGTCCTTCAGCGACGACGGCGCCGGGACGCGGACCTTCGGCGGTGTCTCCCAAGCGTTCGCGCGCGGTCATGACGATGTGGGCGTACGCGCCCGCGACCACGGGCGTCGCGGCGCTCGTCCCGCTGAAGGTACGGATCGAGTTCATCGATTGGTGCGAAGCGCCTCGCCAGTTCACACCATAGGAGGTGACGTCGAACGGTCTGCCCGTGCCGACGGTGCGCGCGGAGTTCGATGCGTCGCTGGAGCCGATCGTAAGGATCCAGTCCGGGCCGGTCTGGGAATGAAGGTAGGTCAACGTGGGCGCGTCGAACGCGTTGAGCATACCGTTGCCGGCCGCGAACAGGACTTCTTGGCCCGCTTCGACGGCGTCGCGCGACGAGGAGGAATCATAGACGACCTCGGGGACGATGCCCGGGTCGGCGGAGCAGCCGAGGGAGGAGGCGGGGATGCAGAAGGTCCAGGAGTTGGAGACGACGTCGATCCAGCTCTGTTCGAACGCCCACTCGAGGGCTTCGTCGCCCGGTCCCTCGATGATGACGATGAGACAGTCGGGGCAGGTGCCGACCGTGGCACCCGCGGCGTCGGAGGCGGTCGCAGTGCCGTGCCCATCCTCATCGAGGATCGCAGTCGCCCCGTACTCGTTCATGGAGATCGCGCCAATGATGCGGGTACCAGGGATCCAATACAAATCGCCCGTTTCGACGCTTGCCCAGGTGGCTTCGTCGCGCACCGTGGCGGCCTTGAAGGTCGGCGCATCCAAAGCGAGGCGCAGTTCCGACGCGGCCGGGGGGTACCCGTTGACGTACTGAGACGGGTGCGCGTCGAAGCGGTCATCTCGGAACTCGGAGTGGTACGGGTTGACGCCGCTGTCGATGATGGCAACGACGGCGAAGCTCTGGGAGGCGAGATCCGTGGGTTCGCCGATGTCGACGCCGATGGCGAGAAGGTGCTTCGCCTGCGAGATGCGGGCACTGGAGCTTCCGCGCAACGAGACCTCATACACGGCTTCCGCGGCGTACGTGTGGGTCGGGGCGGATTCGCGGCTGGATTCTCCGTCGCCGAAGTCCCAATGGTAGAGATCGACGACGGCGCCCTCGGGCGTGACGATGGGTTCAAAATCGACGGTACGGCCGGAGACGCTGTAGCGGAAGTCCAGGCGGAACTCGTCGGAGCCGCTGACGGAACCGATGGCGAGCGTCTGACGGGCCGAGTCGACGTTGCCCGCTTGGTCCTCGATGAGCAGTTTGATGTCGTAGGTCGTGGCGGCCTTGAACTCGTGGACGGGGTGTTGTTCGTCGCTAGTGTTGCCGTCACCGAAGTCCCAACGCCAAAGGGCGATGGAGCCGCTCGACGTGTCGGTGAACTGGATGGGTTCGCCGATCGCGGCAACGTCGGGCGTCATGGTGAACGACGCTTGGAGGTCGCCCGTGGGGGCCTGTTTGGGCCCGCCGCCTCCGCCCATGCAACCTGCAAGGAGGATGGTGAGGATGAGAAGGCTGGCCGGACGGGGACCCACGGCGTCTTCCTAGGCCGCCCGTTCCCATAAAAACGTTGTGGGTTGCGTGCTGAATCACTCCGGCAAGGGCACGCCCGGGCCCGTGGCCAGGTCCGCTTCCAGTCGCGCCCGCAACGCCGGATCGACGGGTTTCTTAGCGTTCTTTTCGTAGTCGAACATGACGAGGACGGTCTCGGCCGTGGCGACGATCTCGCCGTCGATCGTGCGCAACGCGTAGTTAAGGGTGAAGCTGGTGTTGCCGATCTTGGTCGGCCACACGTGGATGTCGAACACTTCGTCGTACACGAGGCCGCGAAGGTACCGGCAGTTTTGGGCGGCGACGATGATGTCGAGGTCCTTTGGACGCGTCTGGTTGCGGATCTTCATGTAATAGTGGCAGCGGGCGGTCTCCATGTAGGTGAAGTACGCCGCGTTGTTGACGTGTTCCATGACGTCGACGTCGCGGTACGAGACGCGCATGCGTTCCGAGTAGCTCATGTGGGGGACGATGGGTCGGACCCGGGTGCGGCGAATAACGTTTTCGAGCCCGACTACTCGAACACGTACACCTGGATGTACACGGTGACGAGTTGTTTGAGTTCCGGGTGGTAGACGCTTGCGATGCGGGTCTGCACACCGTTGGCGGCGTTGAGCGGGATCGAGGGACCGTAGTCGAGGTAGAGGTTCCGGTAACTCAGGACGACGAGGTTGTGCATCAAGGCCAGGCCTTGGCACGCGGAGGTGAGCGGCGTGCCGCAGGATTGTGCTTGTTGGGCGGGGCTCTGCAACGCGAACGGTCGCCAGCCAGAGAGGATGACCTTGCCGGAGCCGAAGGAGCCGCCGTTGCTGATCCCGAGGACGTCATCGTCGCCTTGCGACACGACGTGGGAGAAGTACGCGTCGGATCCCGAATTGTAGTCCCAGTCGCTCAATGCGTTGAAGGTCGTGTAGTCGAGATCGTTAGGGACGTTCAGCGCTGGGTGGTCTGGGTCTGGCGTGTAGAGGCTGGCGCTGCCTCCGTCCAAGGCGGCGTGGAAGATCGGTTGCAGCCATTGGACGGATTGGCTCGTGCTTCCGAAGACGACCAAGGTGCCGCCGGCGTACACCCATTCACGGATGGTTCCCTTGGCGGCGTCGCTCGTCATCACGTTGTGGTCGACGTCGCTTCCGACGATGAGGGTCGTGTAGACTTCGAGCGTGGGTTCGCCTGCCGCGTTCTCAAGATAGTTCGGAAGATCGTTGTTCATTGCGCACTTGATGTCCGGGAACACGTCGCCGCGGTCGTGGATGGTCGGGCCCGTGATGTACGGCAGGTCGATGGGGGCATCGGGGTCGGCAAAGTCTGGGTCGTTGGAGCCTTTTTGGAACTGATGGAACAATTGGTCGACGTATTCGGCTTCCGTGTACGTGGAAGCTGCTGGCACGAAGTCGCCGAGGCTGATGGTACATTCACTCGCAGTAGCGAGAATCTCGAAGTAAGCGGTACTTTGGCGAACTCCGGCGGCGATGGTCGGCACCCAGAGCTCGGCACGGAATCTGCCAAAACCAGCGTCCGGCGATCCATCCACGGGGCTCGCGTCCAGCCAAGTCTCCAGACTCTGACTGGGAGTCGGGTTCGGGATGTCCCGTGCGACGGTTTCCGTTCCGCCCGGGTCCTTGATGATTCGGATTTCGACATCGTCGCCATTGAAACTGGGGACCGCATTGCCCTGGCCGTCGTACGCGTCGTACTTGACGTTGGGCCACTTGTTGGATCCGCTGAACGGCAACGCGTAGTTCCGGCGGTCCATGCTCAACGTGGTGATCGGATCGTCCGTGTTGGTCGCATCCGACATGTCGCCCGTCATGGGCACCGTTCCCGTGCCGCCCGTCGGCATCGGCCCGATGGCATCGCTGACACTGTAGGTGAACTGTGCCGGGTTCGTGCCCCAGTCCCAGTCGTCGACCCTTCGGATCGTTGCTGACACCGTCTGCGAACATGCGGTGAAGTCGGGTGACGTGCAGCCGCCGTCGATCGGGAAGGAGTTGACCGTGAACGTGACAGGTTTCTTCTTCAGCAGGAAGGAGAAGTCGACCGAGAACCCAGACGTTACAGAGCCAGTGTTGGTGATGGCGACGGACACGGTCCCGAACTTGTCCGTTGGGTCCGTGGCCTCGTTGATCTCGAACGAGCCAACCGTGGTGACCGTTGCACGCGTGACCGGCGACGAACCATCGACGTAGTTGCCGAGGTACAGGGGCCGGAGGTACTGGTCCTTGTAGCCCATGCCGAGGATCTGCCGGACCGACGCCAAGACGGGTTCGCTGCGGATGTGGAAATCCAAGCCCTTGCCGGCAAGGCCGAGGCTTCGGTGCGCTTCGACGTAGTCGACGAAATTGTTGGTCGGCGAAGCGGCGTGCGCGGCGTTGTTGATGTTGCTGAACTTGGCGTAGCTGAGATTGTTGTTGTGCCGTGGATCAGAAGGATTGTAATCGCATCCTTCGTCGCCGAGGCCGAACCGTCCGAGGGGCTCGCCGGAGCCGTCGAGGAGGCCGACCCCTTCCGCCGTCATGACGGTGGCCGGAAGGCACGGGTCGGCGGTGTACCACCCGTCGCCTTTGTCGAAGATCTGGCCGGCGACGCTCATGGCCAGTTGGTGGAAGTTTGCCGCTTCTGCGGGAGTGGTGTTGGCTTCGCGTTCGATGCTGGATTCTACCACGTAGTAGAAGCTGACAGAAAAGAGAACGATTGCGATGATGAATCCAACCAGGGCGCTGACGCCATGGTCGTCATTGTGTTTGCGCATCAGTCGGTTCCTACCCAGGGCGCGCTAGTCGTTGCTTCTGTTCCCGTAGTATTTAGGCGCCTGCCGATAGCAGTAAGTACCACTATTTCAGGGTCGCTCTAGAGGACCAGCGCCCTAAACCCCGGTTCTCCAGGCTTATAGCCGGCACCGAATTAAGTGGGCGCGGCGCCGACGCAGTTGGTGTAGAATCGGACCTCTTCGATGATCGAAGCGTCTCCGTCGCTCAGGTAGAGTTGGACTTCGGTCAGCAATTCCAGGTTCGAAACGGCGGGAGCCTGATCCGTGATGAACTCGGCCGAGCCGACCTGGACGACGGTCCCGTGAAAGCTCAGGCCGCGGTTCGATTCCAATTGGGTGATCGTCGCGAGCATCGTATCGACCCGGCCCTGCCAGTTCGTCAATCGGGTCGGGCACTGGATGACTCCAGCGTTGTCCGTGAGTTCGTCGTCCATGGCCTCGGCCAAACCGGTGCGAACAATGAGGAAATCCGTAAAGAGCGGGCTGGTGGCCTCGCGTCCGGCTTCTTGCCCGACCGTCGCTAGGAGGGCGGTCTGGGTGGAGAAGATGAGGTACGACATGACGAGGAGCAATCCCGCCAGGAGGATCATCTGGCCGTGTTCGTCCCGCCTAGATGCCATACCACACCACCAGTCGGATGTCATACACGTAGCGGGTCGTCGGGTTTCCCTTCGGGCTGAGGTGAATGTCGTACGCTTCGAGGCCGGAGGATTGGCCGTGTCCTTCGAAGTCCAGGTAGACCGGCTCTCCGAGGTCGATGTCGTTGAGGCCCCCCGCGTCCAGGTCGCCCCAGCGGACGGTCTCACTGGTGAAGGCGGACAGAAGCGTGGTCCCGAGGTCGGAGTCGCCCGCCGTTGCAATGCTTCCGAACGCGTAACTGCCGACGCGGGTGAGACGGCGATCCCCCTCGGAGACGACATTGTAGGGCGCCGTCATCGACAGGTACACGGCGTCCCCTTCCTCCAATTCGTTCGGGAACGTGCCGGTCTGGGTTGCGCGGACGAAGCCAGTCGTCACCGGCAGCAATGCAGTGGGTGTCGTCACATCCGTGTCTCCCGAGTCGACCCGGGTTCCAGCGGCGCATGGTTTGGTGAGCCGGCAGTTGGAATGGATGGTCAAGCGGAGGTCTCCTCGGGAAACGTCCGATCCGGCCGTCGTGAGGTCGAGATAGAGTGCGTCCTCCGCGCTGAAGCCAGCGGTCGCGACGTCAGCGTACTTGAGCCGCCCGCCGAAGGCTCCCGCGCTCACGAGACTCGTCGTGTTGTCGCGGTCCTTCGTGAGGATGGATGAGCCGGCACCGAAGATGCCCGGCGGGACGACGGTGAAGTAGGTGCAGTCCGTTGCCACCGCGCGGCAGACCTTGTAGGTGCCGTACACGATGTTTTCTGGGACCGTTTTCGTTCCGGCCGCGTTCGTGAACAGAGAAATCATCGTGTCTGGCGTCGGGGATTTTTCGTTCTCGACGCGGTTGAGCGGATCGTTGATGGATGAGACTTCGGCGGTCTTGAACCCGGTCGTCTCGTCGATCCGGATGATCATCGAGTCGTCGACCTCGGTCCCGAACTGATTCCAATTGAACGTCATGAACAAGTGGCCGACCGACACGTCGAGCGCGGGTGGCACGAGGTCCTTCGGATGGATGGTCGTCGTCGAGACGCCGTTCGAATAGGAAAGAATGTACCGCGTGCCGGGCGGCAACGCCTGAACGAGATACTCCACGACCTCGCTTGTGCTCGGATCCGACGCGGTGGCGGGAGTATCCGGCGTTGTCGCCCCCTCGAATCCGAGCGCGAGACTCATCAGACGTTCCAATTCAGATCCAAACGGACACGGGCTTTCGTTGCAGTCGGAGCCTTGGGTCGGCGGCTTGGCCAGAAGCGCGACGAGCGTGTCATCGGCCAACCCCGCCAGTTCTGCTTGTTGGAACGTGGACGCCGACGTGGGGAGCCGGAACACGGAGGTGACGAACAAGATGGTGAAGACCAGCACGCCCACGATGATGGCCTCGACGACATGCAATTGTGCGCGTTGGTCGCGTCGCCAGAGCCGCTTCATCCGATGAGCACCCGGAAGAAAAACCAGGACATGACAGTCATGATGACGGAGTGCTTGAGGCCGCTCAGCGGGTTTCCCTGCTGCATGATGCCGCTCACGAGGCCGCCGCCGATCCCTTGCACGATGGCCGCGTGGAAGAACACGGTCTTGAAGTCTTCCGGATCGAACTGTTGGATCGATGCGCCGGACACTTGGGCGCCAGTGTTGGCTCCGGCGGCTTCGTGGAACGCCGGCAGGAACTGGGCGGACAGGATGAAGACGACGACCAAGAACACCATGAATGCGATGTAGATGATGATCCCGTAGATCCCCATCTGGCGTTTTCGTTCCTCGACGATCTGTTTGATCTCACGCGCATCGTCAGAAGCGGCGGTCAAGATGTCGATGACGTTGCCTCCGGCGCGCGACGCTTCAACGATGAGCGCGACGGTTCGTTCGATGAGCGGCGTCTGCACGCGACGGGAGAAACGCTGGAGCGCCTCGCTGAAGGAGACGCCCCACTCGACCTGCGCGTTCATCTGTTTGATCTCGGGCGTGAGCGCGCCGTACACACCCTTCGATGCGCTTTGCAGGGCGCGGGGCAGGGTCATTCCCGCTCGTTCGGATTCGGCGAGGTCTCGAAGGAAGTCCGGGAACTTGTCGTCCATCGCGCGGATGCGCTTGAGACGGCGGCCGCGGTGCCAACCATAGGGCCCGACGCCGACGAGGAACGCGACGATCAGCAGGTCGGTACCGTACTTTTCATGGAACGGCATCCGACCGAGAAGCGTCAAAAGGCCCATCACCGTGAAGAGGAAGCCGAAGAACCCGCTGAAGATGAACATCACGCGGAGGTTGATCTGCGCGCGGCTCATGCGTTTCTTCGCGATGACTTCGCCCGTCGCCGCGCGGCGCTTCCGGCTTTCGATGTACCGGTGCTGGAAGTACCGCGTAAGCACGAGGCCTATCACGATGACGCCGACCAAGGCGTAGGTGACGATGATGAAGTTGAGGGATCGGTCGCTTTGTTCCGGGAGTTGTTTGGTCGCGACGCCCCCGAGCAGGAACATCGAGATGAGGACGAACGCCAGGCCGCCGAAGTACGCGTGAAGGGCCCGTTTCTGGATGTCGTCGCGCACTTCCTTGTTCGCTCGTCGAGCGGCATCGATCTCACGGGTGACAAGCTGGGCGATCGCGGGGTACTTGAGAAGGACCTTGAAGGCGACGATCTGGAACAGGACACCGAGCGTGAGGATGTAGATCGCTTGCTCCGCCGTGATCTCGGCAAAGGGGCCCTGGTCGAGGATGCGGAAGCTCACGAGGAGCCCCAGCAGGGAGATGACCGCGCCGGCCGCGAGGAGCGCCCATGAGATGGTCTTTTTCCAAGGCTTGAGGGTGTCTCGCGTATTGAAGCTCGTTCGGACGATGAGCAACATCGAACAGAACAGCAAGGTGAAGACGGCGAACAGGACATAGTTCGATGCGAACGCGACCGAGGCGTCCGACGTGCGGCTGATGAACCCGAGGAAGGCAAGGAGCGCTGCCGTCTCGAAGAACAGCATGAGGCCGAGGACGATCGTCGCGCCGACCGTCATGATGGTGAGGATCATGTCCTGTCGATACTTTCGCATGATCCGTTCGTCGAGGCTGCGTTTCTTGAGCTCGAAGTGGGCGGGTTCGAAGGCGAGGACGCCGCCCGTCAGCATCAGCGATGCGACGACGAGGACCGCGTGGATGATGCTCGTGTCGAGTTGAATGAGGCCGAACCGGGCGAGCGGGACTACCGCCAGCAGAAGGAACGAGACGATGCCGACGGATTCGGTCAGGAACTGCAGGCCTTTGCTTTCCGTCACCGGTTTCGACGGCAAGGCCGTCTTTTCGGGGGCGGGCGCCGCCGGGATCCCGCCAGGACCAGCGGCCGCCGGCGGCACCGCGAGGGCGGTGGGCTTGCGAG
>CAYOZB010000003.1:0-55407 GCA_964408365.1 uncultured Halobacteriales archaeon
AGGTCTGTGATGCTCATTCGGCCGTCTTGTTGGAGCAGTTCCAGCATGCGCAAGTTTGTCCGGTCAAGTTCCATTTTTTTCGACCTCCGCCGTCCCGTTTCCCGCGGAACGAGCGGGCGTTACTTAACGCTTCAGAGAACCGTCACGGAACTTCCGAAATGTCCGTGGATTCCGCGGGCTGTGGTGGTTGCTTCAGGCTTGTCTCGCCAAGCAGGGACGAGGCTTCGAGACCGCGGAAGATGGGCGGCAAGGCCGCGGCATAGAGTAAGCCGTGCAGGAGCGCGGGCACGACGTTGAACGCGAGGCCCAAGAGGACGAGTGTCGTCCACAAGGTTCCGCGCGCGGCGTCGGGCGCGTCGGCGAGGATCCAATTGTAGAACACCCACGAGACGGAGTCGGCGACGATGCTGTAGAGGATCGTGACGGCGAGGCCGAGGTCGAAGAGGATGATCCGGGTCCACCAGGTCACGCGCGCGAAGAAACGTGGGACGTCGACGAAGTGGCCCACGATGCCGAAGGCGAGGCCAAAGAGTGTTTCGACGAACGTCATCGGCAGGAGGATGGGGTTGACGCCGGAGATCAATAGGTCGCTCCCGAGTCGTCCCAGGAATCCGACCGCGGCGCCGGTGCGAATTCCGTACGCGAGGCCGGCGACGGCAAGGACGAGAAACGAGAGGCTCACGTTGGGGATCCAGACGAATGCGAGGCGGCCCGCGATTGATAGACTTGCGAGCGATAGGATTATCGCGAGGCGCAACGCGGGCGACTTCATGCGCGTCTCCGGCCGAAGCCCGCGAGTTCGAGTGCGAGCGCCTGGTCGCGCGCGCGCCGGATGGCATTGACGAAGAGCGGGACGATGATGGGGAGGAACTGTGTGGGCCGCGCCCAGGCCCGTTTGATCTCAAGGCCGCGCGACATCTGGGTCCGTCGGATCCGGTCGAAGTCTTCGCGAAGCGCCGGGACCAGGCGCAGCAGGCTCGCCGTGACGTAGAGTGGGAACGGTCGCCGGGAGACGAGCGGGAGGAAATCTTCGACGGGGATGAGCCGCGCTGCCAACATTCCGATGGAAAACAGGCCGAGGACGCGAAGCATCTCAAGCGCGCCGATCCAAGCGCCGCCGATGCCGAAGTCGATGGAGCCGACATGGAAGGGTTGCAGCGAAGGAAGCGTAAACCCGTAGACCGCGGCGCCGATGAGAATGGTGGTTGCGCCGAACACGATCCATGGAATGCGGCTTCCCGTCGCGAGGCTTGCGAGGCAGAGCAAGTAGAGGACGGCGCCGAGGATCCGCGCTGGTTCCGCCGGGAGCATGAACAGGAGGATTCCGGCCGCGGCGAGGGTGGCGGCAACGATCAGGGAGCGCGTGGGCGCACCTCCACGATTGGTTGGATGGTTTGGTCGCGTTCGAGTCGCAGGTGGCCGTGTTCGATCCGGTGGACGGTGTCGCATCCGTCGATGAGTGCGTCGTCGTGGGTGGCGAGGACCACGCATGCTTGCTGCGCCGACCTGCGGAGGAACGAGAGAAGATCGGCGCGGCCCTTTTCGTCGAGACCATGCGTCGGTTCGTCAAGAAGCAACAAGTCGGCTCGGGCGGCGGACGTGCACGCGAGCGCGACCCGCTCCTGTTCCCCACCGGAAAGGGAGAGTGGGTGGCGATCTAGAAGCGAGTCGATCCCGAATTCCGCTGCGGCCGCCGTCGTGCGGCGTTCCGTCTCCTCTCTCGAGAAACCCGCGTTGGTCGGTTGGAAGCAGATCTCGTCGCGGCTTCTTTCCATGAAGAATGTCTCGCGCGGTTCTTCGATGTGATGCGCGCGGAAACGTGCCAGCCCCGGGGGCGACATTTCGTGGACGGGTGCATCATCAAACGTCACTGTACCTGTGCGTGGCCGTTCGAGTCCTCCCAAGATGCGCAGCAAAGTGGACTTGCCGGAACCGTTGAGTCCGGCGATGGCGTGCAGACCCGTACCGAGTCGGAGCGTGGCGTGTTCGATCAGTCCACGGGCGTCGGCCAGATTCAACGCCACCAGACGAGCGTTGGCTGGTTGCGCTTGGGGACGCCGCCATTCTGCCGGCGCCGGGCCTGCGCCTGGTTTTGTGTTGCAGATTTCGCCGTCGGCGACGTGTAGCTGCAGCGTGGCGATAGGGTGCCATGGTTCGGGCTCGTGGGTGGCGACGACCACGAGGGCTTTCTCCGCGAAGCCCGAGATGTCGTTGATGACGACGTTTCGCCAGGCGGCGTCGAGATGGTTCAGAGGCTCATCAAGAAGCAGGAGGGATGGACCGTGGATGCGCGCGGCGAAAAGAGCCAACCGTCGGCGCTCGCCAGCGGACAGGCGATGGACCGGGACGCGGGCACGACCATCCAGGTGGATCTGTGCAAGGAGCCGCAGGGCTTCCTCTCGTGCGCCGCGGTATTTCCACCCATGCGCCTGGAGACGGAGCTGAAACTCCGTGACGGGGTCGTGGGCGAGGAACGCGTCGCGCGCGTCTTGGGGCACGAACCCGATCTTCGCATCCTTGCCGCCCGCGTCTTGTGCTTCGACGGTGCCGCGCACATCGCCGCCTTGGAACTCGCGGAGCGTCCCGGTGAGTGCCTTGAGGAGGCTTGATTTGCCGGCGGCCGACGCGCCCGTGAGCAGCACGAGGCTCGGTCCTTCGAGTTCGAGTCGCGGGATGTTGAGGAGGTTCTTGCCGGCGCGGATCCATTTGAGGTTTCGGACCTGGACGCGGATCGTCAGAGCTCCACGCTCCGGACCGTCAACGGCTGCGGCACGGAGCCGTTCGCCTGGCCGACCGCCGCCAAGCAATCGGGCAGGTTCCGAACAGGCACCCAGTACTGGACGGGGACGCCGCGCAACGCCGCCTCGATCGCGGCTTGCAAGGGGGCGAACTCGAAATGGACGTCGCGGCCGAGTTCTTCCAGAAGCACGGCCGACGTGAGGTCATGGGCGCCGAGGCGGCCGGTGCCGTTGTTTCGACGAAGCATCGCGCTGGCGCGTCGTCGTTGTCCAGAGGTCAAGGACTCAGGGTGGGCGACGAACAGGAGGGGAGCGGGTTTCAACGCGACGATGCCACGCAACGCGCCGACGCGGACGAGCGCTCCTTTACGTGCGGCCGCTTTGGCGCGTCCCGTGGAGCCCGCGTACACCCTGGGCGCGGCGCGCAACCGTCCATCGCTCATGTAGAGGCCGACCTCGTCGCCTTCCTTGATGTTCGCTCCGGCCTGCGCGTCCGTCTCATCGATGAGCCGCAGGTTTCCGATCGCGTCGTCGACGAACCGCCGAAGGTCGCGCATCGAGCCGTGGAGCGCGTCGGTGCCGCGTGCGGTGGGCCGCCAGGCGCCTTCGCGGTTCTCGACGAGGGCGTCCTCGACGAGTCGTTTGAGGACGACGCTCACGGCTTGGACGCTGACGCCGAGCCGGTCGGCGAGCGTCTTGAGCTTCGCGTGACGCTGTCGGTGAAGCTCGAGGAGCAGCAGGATGCGGGTGGAGAGGCCTCTGGGCCGCGCGTCCGTCACGGTCGACGCTACGAGGCCCTGGTTTATGACGATAATGCTCGCATTAAACTTGCATTGAAAAAATTCAACCGCGCTGAAAATTCATATATGGGTGCCGTTTAGCGCCGTTCGTGCGCCTCGCGTTCCCGATCTTGTTTGTGGTCGCGGTTGCGGCGACGGCGGATGCGCGTTTTGCGGACACGCAGGGGTTCAGTGGCAAGCACGGGGTCACCTGCGTCTCGTGTCATTTTCCGGAAGTCGTCGAGCTGGGCACTCCGGCGGCGATCGCGGTCACGGGGTTGCCGACTGCGTGGGATTGGTCCACCGCGTACGATTTCACGATCACGGTTGAAGGCGGGCCGCCGGGGAACCCCGCGCCGGACACGCCGCAGGCCGGATTCGACCTCGAGATCGACCTCGGAATCCTCGCGGCGGGCCACGACATGGATGGGCTCCTGCGGTTCCCGTCGGAACAGGAAGCGACCTACACAGGCATCGGCACCCAGGTGCGTTCGTGGAACGTCGTGTGGACAGCGCCGGCGCTCTCCGGCTATCCGAGCAACGCGACGTTCTGGATCGCGGTCATCGCGGCCAACGGCAACCACGTCATGAACGGGCCCGACGTGACGGGCGAGCGCGGCGACCGAGGCGCAACGGCGCAATATGTTGTCGAACCGTCCGAGATGGCCCGCGAACGTTGGTCCCTGCAACCTCTGCCGCCGCCGATTCTCCAGCCCTACAATGTGACGGAGAGCGGCCCTTCCGTCCTCACAGGCACGGTCGCCGATTTCGCCGACGGCGCCGAAGTGCGGATCGACCACGGGGAATGGCAGGGCGCGACTGGATCACCCGGATTTTCCTTCCCTCTCCCACCCTGGACACCGGGTCGGCACACCATCGACGTGCGCGCGGTGTGGCAGAACCGCACGAGCGACCTGGTGTCGATCGCCGTCGACGTCGAAGATCCGCCCGGAGGGGCCTCCGCAACCTCCAGCACGGGTTCCGGCCTGGGTGTCTGGGTGTTCCTCGCGCTGCTTCTCGTCATTCCACTCGTTCCGTTCTTGTTGCGAATCCGAAGGTGAAACCCATGATGCGAACCTTACTGCTAGTGACTGCGTTGATTTTCGCCGGCTGCGTCGAACCGGCCGACAGGAACGTACAACCCACCGCTTTGCCCGAGACCTCGGCCGCGGCCCCCGCCAATGCGACGCAGGAGATCATGGCCCCCGTCGTCACCGTCGCGACCGACGCCACCGTTACCCGGAGCGAGGCCGTCACCTTGTTCGTCAACACGACCGGAGCCGTCGACATCGTGGTGAAACTGGACGGCGCCGAAACCCTGCGCGAAGCGATCACCGCCTCCGTCCAACGAACGGTTCCGGTCGGCTTCGGCCTGAACCTGATCGACGTCGTCGTCTCCTCGCCCGGTCATGAAGAAACGGTACCACTGTCCGTCGTGCGACTTGGGAAGACCACGATGAACATCGACTACGGCGTCTTCCACCCGGCCTCGCAAGGCGCGCCGCGCGTCGACACCTTCGAGGTCTGGATCGACATCGATGCACGCCCCTCGGCCCCCGCGTACACGGACCAAGGCATCAGCCACTTCGACGCGTTCACCGCACACGACCAGCTTGTTGTGTTCGAACAGGTCACCGGAAAAAAAGTCGTGTTCGAATATTTCCCGAGCTTCCAAGGGTACGCCGTGAGCCGCATCGACGGGGCCGGCGGCGCCATCAGCTCCGACGCGCCACCCTGGTGGTGCTACACGGTCAACGCGGCCTCCCCGGACGGCATCAGCATCCAACGCATTCTCCCCGGTGACGTCGTCGCGTGGGACCTCGGCGGCTGCGCGTAGGCCCAAACCATGCGCCGAATGCTCTTACTCCTGGCCGTGTTCGTCGTCGCTTCCGGGTGCGTCGCCCTCGAAGCGCAATCCCCCCTGGTCCCTCGCGGGCTGGAATACCTACAATCGGTGCAGAATGAGGATGGTGGCTTCGCCGGAGCCGGAACGGGCCCGTCCGATTTTTCAACGAGCGCCTGGGTGGCCTTAGCGTTCGGAGCCGCGGACCCGGCGAACGACGCAGTGTCGGCACTGCGCGCGTACCTCGCGAACCAGTCGGAAGCCGTGCTGACCAACGCAACGGGTAGCTTCAGCCGCGCCAACGCGGTTTCTCTCTTCGTCCTCGCCAGCTTGGCGATCGATGTGCCGGGACGCGACGAACACGTGGCCCGGCTACGTGTTTACCTCGACAACACGACTCTTGCCGCCAACGAACGCCTCTTCCTCCTCGGCGCCCTGGGACGCACCGGCGAGACCGAGGCCGCGTCGGCCCTCGCCGCTGAGATCCACGCGAAGCTCCTTGACCCCAAGGACGCAGACCTCGCCAAAGACGCCTGGATGCGCTCCCACGCCGTGTTGGCGTTGCTCGCGAACAACCAGGCCAGCAATGACCGTGATCTTCGCGCCGCGGCACGGAGTCTGCTGCCGTTCCAAAAAGAAGACGCGGGGTTCCGAAGCTCGCCGGAGTTCGAACCGGACGCGTCGACGACGGCCGCCGTCGTCGCGGTGTTGTCGCAGATCCGGTTCGTGTATTCTCACGAACACGAGACCGGCTTGGACTTCATTCTCTCGTTGCAGCAACCTTCGGGCAAGGTCCGGTTCAGCGAAGAATTCGACTTTTCGCCCGTCAAGACCACGGCGGAAGCAATCCTCGCCGCGACGGGAACCGGGCCGTTCCGGAGTTAGGTCTCGCAGCCCCAATGCCAACGGACCTCATCGCCGTCGACCACGGGAGCAAGGTCCGCCGCGCGGTCTCCGAGGATGCCGTTCTTTTCCCAGAGCCAGCCGCAATTGCCTTGGTTCCTGTGACCGCCGATCGACTCGACGAACGCCCCGCCGGCGAACCCGTAGGTCACCTCGACTGTGACGTTTCCGCGAGCCGCCGCGACGAGCAAAGCGTCGAGCACGTTGGCGCGCTCTGCCGGGAGGTTGACGGGGTCGATGAAGAAGAGCAACGTCTTGTCCGGTGCTTCGGCGCCCACGGACACTTCTGCCGGCCCGACCGGGGCCTGGTTCTGACCGGACCAGACGTACAACAATGCGCCCAGGAGCAGCAGGGTTCCCCCAAGCAAGAGCACGCGTTGCATCGGCGG
This sequence comes from uncultured Halobacteriales archaeon, assembly GCA_964408365.1. GTDB lineage: Archaea > Thermoplasmatota > E2 > JACPAO01 > JACPAO01 > JACPAO01. The sequence goes on from CAYOZB010000003.1 coordinate 6,653, forward strand.
CGGACGTGTTCGCTCCACGATGGGGCCCGGAAACCGGTGGCTGGTTAAGAACCGTCTTGCAGGGCGCGGCCTCGCCCATGCCTTGCTTTTGGTCCATGGCTTAAGGCGATGTTGGTAACCACGTTTACCTATCAGCCGACCCGCCGTCCGTAAGAAGCTGCACGCGCATCCAAGGTCCTGATGGAGACGAAACGCGCCTACGCGTGGACTGGCGCGATTACCGGTTCCGGCGCCCTCGCCGTCTTAGGGCTTGGGTTTCTTTCGGCGATTCTCTCGTTCCAACTCTTTTTCTGGCTAACCATAGGGGCCGCAGTGCTCGTCACGTTCGCGGTCGGCTTCGCCGCCCCAAGAAAATGGCCCGCCCTGACGCTGGTGGTCGTGATTGCTCTCGTCACCGCCGCAGGGCCGGGCGGGAACGACGACACGCCGGCCTCCATGTGGGCCGCGTTCTTCCTCGCCTTCACGGGCATCCCGACGGTAATCGGCGCCACAGCAGGTATTCTGTATCGCCGCAAAGCAGGTGGCGAGTTCATCGAGCGTTTCAGCCGCGGCGCAGGATCAACGTGAGCACGTCCTCGTCGTGTAGCACGTGGTCCAGCCCGAGCGTCTGTCCGGGGAACTTTGCGCTCTTGCCCCAGACCTGCGCGTAACGGAAGTCGCGTCGCATGTCGCGGTGGAGCATGTCAGTGACCGCGCCGATGTCGCTGCCGTACTTCACGACGAGCGGGTCCTTGAAGTCGGTCTCTCCGCCTTGCGGTCGGAGGTAGATCCGGATGAACTTGAGTCTCTGGTAGATGGCCTCTTGAAGCGCGTCGATGCCAACGCCCTTACTCGCGCTCGTCGGGACCACTTCCCAGCCCTGCTTCCGGAACGCTTCCACCCGCTCCTTGACCTCCGACGGCGTCAACCCGTCGATCTTGTTGCAGCAAAGGATCCCCGGCATGTAGACCCGGTTCGCGGCGAAGATATCGATGAGTTCGTCCGGCGTGAGGTCCTTGCGGATGATGATGTTCGCGTTGTTGATCTTGAACTCGCCCGCGATCTCCTTCACGTAGTCGACGTCGAGCTGGGTCAGGGCGACCGTGCTTCGGACATCCAATCCGCCTTTGACGGTCCGGTAGATCGCCACGTCGGGCTTCTTTTTGTTGAGACGGATATTCGCTTCCTCGACCTCGTGCGTCACGACGGGCAACGTGTCGGGGTTGAGGATGTCGATGACAAGGATGATCAAGTCGACGCCACGCGCGACGGAGAGGACTTCGCGGCCGCGGCCTTTTCCTTTGGCGGCTCCTTTGATGATCCCCGGCATGTCGAGGATCTGGATCTTGGCCCCACGGTACTCCATCAAGCCGGGGATGACGGTGAGCGTGGTGAACTCGTAGGCGGCGACCTCGGACTGCGTGCTTCCGGTGAGTTCGTTGAGGAGCGTCGATTTACCGACCGAGGGGAGACCGACGATGCCGCAGGTCGCGTGGCCGCTGCGTTTGACGTCGAAACTGACGCCGCCACCGCCGCCACTGCCGCGTTTGATCTGTTCGTCCTTTAGGCGAGCGACCTTCGCCTTCAGCTTCCCGATGTGGAACTGGGTCGCCTTGTTGTACTTCGTCTTGGCAATCTCGTCTTCGAGTGCCTTGATGTCGTCCGCGATTCCCATTGGGGGCGGGCGGGTCAATCCCGGACGCTCTTAAAGGGTTCGAGGCGAGCCTCGGAGGGGCTGGAAGCAAACCGGAACCCATTAATCGCGTCGGGAGACTGGTTTGTTCGGGATGCCGAAGATCGTCGATGCCATCGTGCACGCGCGGGAACCGACCGTGCTCGAACTCACCTTGTCCCGACCGTCGCGCATCCACGGTTTGGTGTGGGATCCCGACGCTGAAGCTGCGCTCGAAGGTACCGAAGTGCGTTTGTTGACGACGGAAGGTAACGTCGTCCGGACCACGTACACGGATGGGACCGGGAACTACACCTTCGATGGATTGCGCGCTGGTACGTACAAGGTCGATGTGGTGACGCCCATGGGGTACGTCACCTCCACGGGCACGAAACCCGCCGCCGTCGGACCCAACCAGGCGACGGAGGTCGATTTCGAACTCCGACCCGGCGGTGTCGTTCGGGGACGGGTCGTCGACGAAGACACCGGCGAACCCTTGCCCGACGTCCAAGTCGTCCTGCTTGATTCCAACGGCAAGCCGTTGCGCCGCGTGACCACGACCCGGACCGGCGAATACGAATTCATCAACCTGCCCGAGGACCGCTACCAGGTCACCGTCGGCGACAGCGCCCTTTAGCGGCCTTTTCCCAGGATCACGGGGATCAATTGCCGTAGGTCTTGTCCTTCGACGACGACGTCGGCTTCCTGACGCGTATGCTCATCCATGGCGTCGAAGGCGATCCCCAGACCGCTGGACCAGAACATGGGGACGTCGGGGGCGGAGTTCCCGACCGACGCCACCTGGCCCAGTTTCAGCCCCAATTCTTTCGCAAAGCGTCGGACCGGGATCGATTTGTCGCGAAGCGGTGTGTTCACGATCCCTTCTCCACTCAACCGCCGATCATCAAGCGTGACGAGCTCGTTCGCCGCCACCAATGGAATGCCAAGATGTCGGGCCACGCGCCGTGCCGCGTTCGCGATGCCGCCGGACACGACCGCCGTTTTGACGCCCGCATCGTGCAGCGCCACAACGAGGTCCTTCGCGCCCGGATGAAGCACGATGTGCGAGAGGATCTCTTCGATGTCGTCGATCGTGACGTTGGGGTTCTTCTGTTTCCAGAGCGCAACGTCGCGTCGGATGAATTCTTCTTCGCTGATCTCCCCGTGAAGGAACAGGCGAAGACTGTCTTCGTTGCGAACCCCGAACGCTTCGTGGACGGCGACCCAGGAGGATTTGGCCTCGATTAACACGCCGTCCAAGTCGAAGCAGACGAGTTTGATCGGACCGGACCGCACCGGCTTGGTTGGACGCACGAGTTGATCGACGAACCGCTGCCACGCGTCTGCTTCGTGAGCGTGTCCCGTTGCCACGAGAGCGCCCGAGCCGTCGGAGCCCCAAAAAGCATTCGTGTGCATGGGAACTCCATGGAAAATTTCCCATGGAAGGTCAGATTCTCACGAGCCGGATGAACACGGGACCCGGCAACGTGCCCGGGACGTCGCACTCCACCATCGTCGGAATCGCGTTTCAGTAAAGCTTCGACCTCTACGTGACGATGTTCTACTGAGAGCACGCACCGCCCGATTATTCCGCCCTCGTGGACAACTGAGTCGCAAACTGGTTCCGGAACGGCTAAGAAGCGGTCCGCGTAAGTCGGGCCCTGGCCACGGAGCGGCAGCGCGACCGACGGTTGGCCCGGGAGTGATTCCGGGTTTCAGCTGAGGAACGTCCGCCCTCCACACAAAACGGGAGCCTCAAGAGAGGCGGCTGGGAGACTGGTCGCGGAGGCGCAGCTACGACACAGCCGCGGGTTCAAGCGATGACGGGGACTGCCCCCGAGGTCGCCTGCGGACGTGATGAAACGGCCATCCGCCCCGGGAGCAAGCCCAGTATGGGTGCTCAGTAGAATGTCGCAAGCCGCTCCGGTCCTTCGGGATCGGGTCGGGGAACAGAAGGTGGCGTACTCGCCGCACCGTGGCCTCCTTATCCTTTGCGCCCTTCGCCGAAGCTGATGGTCGCGGCGAAAAGACTCAAGGTCATCCCCAAACCGGGACCTGGTCGGCTCAATTTCATCAACGCGAGCGCCGGCTCCCAGGCGCCGCTCATGAAGGGTCCGGGCACGATCGACCTTAGCTGCGGCGGATGCGGCGAGGTGCTCGTCAAGGGCCTGGGATCCGAGGTCGAAGGGTTCGCCCTCCAATGCCCCTCGTGCCGCAAATATAACCAAGCGTAAGGGCAAAACGGCGTCGGACCCGGCGGGCGTCAACTATTATGTTTTCTCCCAACCCCCTAAATATGCGCCCGCCGAGAGTCAAATAGGCTTGAGGCACGGCGAGGGGAGCGTTGGGTTCGTCAACTGGGCCGTAGCGGCCAACATCACCCTCCTCGCATTGTACGTCCTCATCGCCACCGTGCCCGTCTTTCGCGACACAACGACCGTCGTCGGGGCCGCGTTCCTCATCCTCGGCTGCCTATTCGTCTCCCAAGAAGCGTGGACGACAAGCCTCCGACACAACGCCACGGCCCGCGGCTGGTTCTTCATCGCCCTCACGTACCTCGCCTCGGCCACGGGTTGGCTCATCGCCTCCGTTCTCGTCGCCATCGAGGGCCGTCTCCCATCGTCCCCCCACTGGATCGAGCTGGTCTTCCTGTCCGCCTACGTGTTCGCGATGCTCGGCATCCTCTACTTCGGCGGCGGCACAGCGCGCCAAGGCACGTCTTGGAGCCGGATCCTGGATGGGGTCATCGTCACCAGTGCCCTCGGCGTCGCCGTCTGGGCACTCTTCCTCTCCAGGATCCTCGACATCCCCGGATTGACCTTGGCGCAGCGCATCGGCGGTCTCGTTTTCCCCGCCGCCGACCTCATCCTTCTCACCGCCGTGATCCTTCTCATTTCTCGCGACCGACGTCGCATCAACGCGAGCCTCGCCTACGTCTGCGGCGCCATCCTTCTCATCGTCTGCGCCGATCTCACCACCTGGTACGTCTCCGTCCTCGAACCCACCGCCTCCCAGGCCGCCATCCCAGCCCTCTTCCTCGGATCGACACTCCTCATGACGTTGGGAGCGCGCGCTGCTCGACGCGCAACCACGCCGCCCGTTCCTGCGGGGGTCGAGGGACGCCGTCTCGTGTTCGTCCCGTACGTGCCGGTCGCCATGGCCTTCGCCTTCGCCCTGCCGCGCGTCATCTCCACCCACAACGTCGACGTCGTCACATTGTCGGTCGGGATCTTGATGGTCGTCGCGGTGCTCGGCCGGCAATACATCGCGCTTAGCGACAACGCTCGGCTCGTGCGCGACGCCAACCAAGCGCTGCTGACCGCCGCGGCCCACGCCAACGAGGCCCGGGAGCGCGAACTGCACCACCGGCAAGTGCTGGATGCCCTCGACGACGTCGTCTGCATCGTCCGTCGCGGCGGCAAGGTCAGTTGGGCAAGCGGCGCCTTCGAACGCGTTTTTGGCGTGCCCAGCGAAGAAGCCGTCGGCCGACGCATCACCGACTTCCTGGAACCCTTTTCCCCAAGCGACGGACCGATCCGAGTCGACGTGCCCTTCCAACGCGAAGCCCTCGCCAAGACGCTTGCCGGTGATCGGCTCCAGGTGGAACTTACCGTCCTCGACGCCGAATCCCCGGCGGCCGGACCCGGCGGACGCATCCTCATCCTACGCGACGTCACCGACCGCAAGCGCATGGAGGCCGAGCGCGCCAACGCGCTGCGGCAGCAAGGCGAACTCGACCGTCTCGAGGAAATGAACCGCTTCAAATCGTCGTTCCTCAACATGGCCGCCCATGAATTGGGAACGCCCCTCACCCCGTTGCGCATCCAGCTCCATCTTCTCCAACAACTCGGGACCCACCAACCCGAGCGCACCGCCCAATCCCTCGCGATGATCACGCGAAACGTCGACAGGCTCTCCGACCTGGTCCGTGACATCCTCGACGCCAGCCGCATCCAAGCCTCCCGCATCGCCCTACGGCCGCAGCACGTCAACCTTGCCACGCTGGCGCAAGAAACCCTGGAATCCTATCGTGTCGTCGCGGAGGCCGCAGGCGTCGAGGTACGGTTCTCCGGCGCCCCCGTTCCGTCGATCGTCTGCGACCCAGGACGCGTCGCCCAGGTCGTGTTGAACTTCCTTTCGAACGCCGTGAAATTCACCCCGAGCCGTGGTCTCATCCACGTCGCGGTCCAAGAACGCAGCGAAGGCGTCATGCTCACTGTCACCGACAACGGCGTCGGGCTCGACGACGCCCAGATGCAATTGTTGTTCAAACCCTTCAGCCAGGTGCATGCGCCCGATCCTCGAAAGGGCGGCACGGGACTCGGTCTCTACATCTCGCGCGGGATCATCGAGGCCTCCGGCGGCCACGTATGGGCAGAAAGCCTCGGGCCCGGCAACGGCACCACATTCGGGTTCTTCCTGCCGCGCGAACCCACCCCGTCGGCGCCAGCGTCCGCGCCGGTCGCCCAAGGGCAAGAGGAGCACCAACCCCTTGCCCGGAACGAACCACCGACGCAGGTCGCGCAGCCCTTTTGAGCCATCACTGACGTGCGCGGCGACGGATGCGTCGCCGTCCATTCGGGCCCACGGGGATCGAGGTTCCCGTCATCGGCCAGGGAACCTGGAAACTGAAACGTCCCGACCAGGCGGAGCGAGCGCTGCACTTGGGCATCGAACTCGGCTTGACGCACATCGACACCGCCGAACTGTACCGTGGATCCGAAGAGGTCGTCGGACGCGCGATCAAAGGCCGAAGAGACGACGTGTTCCTGGTCAGCAAAGTCCTGCCCACGAACGCGTCGTACCAAGGGACCCTCGACGCGTGCGAACGATCCCTCAAACGACTCCAGACGGACCGCCTCGACGTGTACCTCCTCCACTGGTGGAGCTCGCAGCATCCCATCGAGGATACGATGCGTGCCATGGGGGAACTCGTCGACGCGAAGAAGATCCGGTTCGTCGGCGTCAGTAACCTGATGGTCGATGAGCTTGAGAAAGCCCAAGCCGCCTTGGGTCCAAAAAAGATCGTCTGCAACCAGGTCTACTATGCGATGGACGCGCGGAACATCGAGAACGAACTCCTGCCTTACTGCAAACAGAACGGTATCGCCATCGTCGGGTACTCTCCCTTCGGCAGCGGCAACTTTCCATCCTCCCGCACGGCGCGCGGGGGCAAGGTCCTCGAGGCGGTCGCCAAGGAACGCGGCCTCAGCGCCCACCAGGTCGTATTGTCGTTCCTCTCGCAGGACGGAAACGTGTTCCTGATCCCCAAAGCCGAGACGGAAGGGCACGTGCGCGAGAACGCGTCCGCATTCGAGCGACCGCTCACGCGCGGCGAGATCGACGAACTTGACGCGGCGTTCCCGCGCGGCCGGTCGACCCAGATCCAGTACGTGTGATTATTGTCGGGTCTGAATGGTCGGCTGGAACGCCGAGGCCGGGGTTGGTTCCGGAGTCTGGGCGAACGTCGCGGGTTCGGGTTGGCCATCGGTGCGGGGAACCGTGCGGGGCTCGATGACGCTCTGCACGACGACGCGCAATTCGAGTCCCTCAAGCCGCAGGGGCGCAAGTTTCTGTTCCATGACGCGACCGAGGTGGTCGAGGTCCTTGACCATCAATGTAAGCACGAGGGGTTTCGGGCCGGAGGTGAGTTGGGCTTCGACGATCTCCGGGACGAGCTTGAGTTCGTTGGTGAGGCGGGGGACATCGCTAAGAGGGCAGTCTGCGCGGACCAAGGCGCGCACACGCAGGCCGAGGCGTTCGTTGTCGACGATCGCTCGGTAGCCCTTGACGATGCCGGCCGTTTCGAGGACGGACAACCGTTCGCGGACCGTGCTTTCGGCGCGTCGTACGTGCCGTGCGAGGTCTGTCACACTCATGCGTCCATCGCGCTCAAGGAGCTCGATGAGAGCGAGGTTGATCCGGTCGATGTTGGCCATGCCTCGACCATCGCGGCTGAGCATATGAGGCTTCAGCCGAAAGCGAGGGCCCAAATGTTACCGCGGAATCCGCGTGGTTTGGTTCGAGTGGAGTATTTTCCCAAGAAAATCACGCAGTTTCCAGTGGAAATGAAGGTTTAGAGCCAGTGTCTCGGATTTTCGCTATTCACGGCAACCGCAGCACGATAAGGGTCTCTTCCGTGCCATCGATGACGAACGGCGCGGCAATAGCCTCGACTTCCACGCTGGAACGACCTTCGGTGCGGAACCGCTCCCGACGACGGGCCCCATGGAGCGTCCGGCTGGGAACTCCGTGCAGAGGACAGTCGGCCGCGGGAACCGCAGAAATGCCGTCTGTACCAAGATGGTACCGGGCATGGATGTCTTGGCCGACGAGTTGGGCGGATCTAAGCCCGAAGAGTTCTCCCGCCGATTCGTTGGCAAACGTCGCCCGGCCCAGGCGATCCACGATGTAGACGGGGTCTCGAAGTGCTTCAAAGAGGAGCTCTTGTTCGCGTCGTACCTTTCGGATCCGTCGTTCGACCTCACGAAAATGGACGGCCGCGCCGACGATGTGGCCGAGATCGGCGAGGTACGCGACCTGGTCCTGACTGGGGTTGAATTCCTCGCGGGTGAAGAACTCGACAACGCCGTAGAGCTGACCGGCTGCGGAGATCGGGATGGCGACGAGGCCGCGCACGCCCAACGCGATTGCCTGTTTCGCGGCTTCGAATGTCGGTTCGACGGTGACGTTGGGGATCCAGCGCGGTGCTCCCTCCCGGACGACCGCGGCGTCGAATTCTCCCCCGTTCTCTTCACGGGAGCGTTCCGATAGGCCGCGCAGTTGGTTTTGTTGGGGACCGTTGCTGGGAAACCGGATCTTCGTAGGGGTAAACGAACCGTTTCCTCGAACGTGCTCGAAGAACAATCCAATCGGCCAGCCGAAACCGTTGCAGACGGCCGCGGTGAACGAGGAAATCGCTTCCTCCCCAGAAGTTTGCTGCCGGGTTCCGAGGAGAACGCCGCGAAGAACTTGGAAACGTCGCTGGTAACGCTCGACTTGCGCCTGCAGGGTATCTCCGGTAAACGGCAACGGCACCGGGCGTTGAAGGCGCGCAGTATCGCAATTATGGCTTGTGGGGCGGAGGTCGATTCAAGATTGAACTGGAACAGGTTTCACGACACTTTGCGCGGTGACGGTCGGCCAGTAGCGTCGCCATTTGCCTTCCTGCTTGATTGCAAGACGGCCCTTCGCGGCCAATTGTTTCGTGTGATAGGAGACCGATTCGCGTGGCAGGCCAAGGAGTTGCGAGAGTTCCTTCTGGGTCAGGCCGGGATTGGCGCCGATCGCTTCGACGAGTTGGATCTGGGTGCGCGTGAGGTAGGATTCCATCACGATCTTCGGGCCGCGCACGTAGAAGCGCGTGCGGAAACCGTCCCGGACGCCTTTGACGTATTCTTGGCCCTCGAGGATGCGCAAATGGTGGACCAATGTGCCGTTGGAGAGCGCGAGTTCGCGACGTAGGTCGGAGAAGCTCGGTCCCGGGTTCTGTTTGATGAACCGGTAGAGTTCGTCGCGTTTGTTGTGTTCCAGCACTTCGTCCTTTTCGAGACGGCTGAAGCCGGGGATTAGGAAGAGGAGTTTCCAGAGTTGGAAGCGCCCATACTCCGTCGCGAGACCAGCGGCGAGCACCAGGAGGCCGCCACCCATGAAGGTGAACCCGACCGCGGCGCCGACGTCCTTGACGGTTCCGCTCAACCCGGCGGAGCTGGATTGGACGGTGAACGTCACGAGGGAATCCATAAGCACCAGTTGTTCGCCGCGGGTCTCGGCGCGGATGCCGGTCCCGTCCCATAGCGCGGCGACCTTGGCAGGCTGGATGGAGCCTTGGTCGATCTTGTGTCCGACTTTGGGAAGGATCAGGAAGACCTGCGGATCGTCTCCTGCGTCCGAAGGTTCTTGGAAGTCGGCGCGATCGTTCTCGGCGGGCGACTGGAAAGGCCAGGCAAGATTGCCCGGGTCGACAGCCGGTGACGAGGAACGGGCCCACGGCGGACCGGCTCCGCTCCAGCCGCCCCAGTCGTTTTCACCGAACGCTGTTCCCATGTAGCAGCCGATCGCTTCGCCGAACGAGTCCAATTCGTCGAATTCGACTTGGACCCGGTGTGACGCTCCGCGGGCCGTCGGATAGAGGAATGTGAACGCGGCCGTGACCGTGATCGGACTCGTCGAAGAGACCGCGCCTGTGGCGCGTTCCGCGCGGCCACTCATCAGGCTGAGGCGCTTGGGTGTCTTTTCATCGATCAGGGCAAGCTCGAAGGCGTCGAAACATTGCGGCGCGTCCTCCTCGAACTTCATCGTGCCTTCGGCGCTGAAGCGGGAGACCTCGTCCATCGTGACGGTCCCGTCTCCGTTCCCGAAGTCGTCATCGATTTCGGTTCGCATTTCCACCGCGTCTTCAGCTGTCAGGACGGCGACCATGCGGACGACGACCTCATCGCTGTCTACGTCAACGGCGATCTGTTCGTCGATCTCGTCTGCGGAGGCGACCGGGCTCAGAGCCACCAAAATTGCCAAGGCGACCAGCGTCCACCGCGTCATTCCAACCGTTCGACCTCTGCCCAGGATATATGCCGTCGATGGAGGGGGTTTATCCGCATTGTCGCCGCGGATTTGCCCTCGAGGCTCCAGATGAAGCGCGGAAACACTGGAAACATCGCTTCCAGAGAATGGTTTTATCGGCCAAGTGATTACAGAGGTTTCCGCGCAGGCCCTGTGGGGCGGCGCGGCTGGTCCCGCCCTCGCGGTGGGACCGACACAAAGGCTCCGGCCCATGGACCGGAACCTTGTGCAGTACGCATCAGAACATCCATCGGCCCGGACTCGCTGCCTCGGTGGCGGGCCCGGCTTCCGCGCCACGAAAGTGGCCGGACCGCCCGACTCGACGGAGAAACAGGGCGGCTCGACCGGCAACGGTCGGGAGAACGAGCCGAAGTCGAAAGGCTTCGGCCGGATGCCAGAAGGAACTCCGACCCAGGACGGGGCGACCCGACCGGGGCCCGATCTCGAAAGGGATTAGGCGCAAGCGGAGGCCGGCGCCAACCGCCGAACAGGCGGGACGCGGACCGGCTCACGATGCGGAAAGGGCGCTGTAATGCCCGGCCGCCCCACAGACCTTCGCGACTTCTTCGCGATTTTTGTTCCAAAGCGGACGCTACTTTCCGCCCGCGGCTTTGAGGTCCGCGCGGTCATCCGTGTCGAAATCGTTCGGGATGCCGCCCGTGAGCGTGGACAGGCCCAGCGTGTTCTCGACGGCCCAATACATCACAGATTGGGAATTGGAGCTGTGCTTCTCGTGCGCGTCGTCCTCGTGGTCCGTTTGCATGGGAATGCCGAGGTTGACCAAACCGATCGCGTGACCAAACTCGTGCACGAGCACCGCCCGCTCGATGTCCGATGCGCCGAAGCCGAGAAGTCCGCCTCCATTGATCGCGTCCGGGAACACGGCGATGCGACCCTTTTGGAAGAACACGCCCAACACCTTGCCGTTGCTCGTGTCGCCGTCACTGTTCCCGTCGACGTACAACACCGTCAGAACGGCGCGACCTCCGGTGGATGAGGTGGAGGAGCGATCGTCGGCGAGGTTGGAGAGATCGCGCGACGACCACGTTCTCGAATCACCGTCAAAGGCATGACGTTGGACCTCGATCCCGCCGGGCTTGGACAGGCGTTCGTGCGCGCGCTGCTCGAGAAGCTCGATCGCCGCGTCGCGGGGCGCGGCGTTCTCGTCGTAAAAGACCTCGATCAGCATCGAACTGTAGCGCGAATCCGAGACGAAGTCCCTCGGCCCAGGCCCCCCGAGGCCAAAACAGCCGGACACGGCGGGAAGGGTGGCAATCAAGATAACGAGAGAGATGCGCACGCGCGGTCAATCCTGGACTCAGCGAAAACCTTTCTCGTACACCTAGGCTTGGACTCTACACACCTAGGCTTGGACCGAAAGACAGAAATCGGCGGCGGAGGGATTCGAACCCTCGAGTTGGTTCGCACCAATGCGTCCGGTTCGCAACCGGCCGCCCTAACCACTAGGCAACGCCGCCGAGTCCGGGCGGGGACTTCGCACCCCCGCCCTATTCTCTTTCAGAATTTCGCCGCCGCCAGGTGGCCCACGCCCGCATCGTGCAGGGTCTGGATCCATTTCGGGCCGGTCGCTTGCGCGACGAACTTCGGCAAGCGCAGCTGGTTCCACTCTTGCACCGTGACGTCGCGCACGCCATACCCAAGGGCGCCATGGTCCGGGCACGTGTAGATTTCGCGCATTCGGCCATGGAGGCTCGTCACGAGTCGGGGAACGTCGATTCCGCAGACCGGGCACGAGCCGCGGTCCTTGAGCATTGCCGGCATTTGGGGCACCGAACCGTTGGAGGCGCCCCGACCATATCCCTCTCACGGGGGGTTGGGTGAAAGTAGTGAAAGTCGCCAACGTATGTGCGGCGACGTCCCCAGAGCGCGGCTCGGCAGGGCTTTAATAATCGAGACCTTCGGCGACGGAAGGCCCATGTACGTCGTACTGTCGGGCGCCGGCGAGGTCGGCCACCACGTCGCCAAGGCGCTTCGCCTCGAAGGACACGACGTCGCCATCATCGAAAAGTCGAAAGCCGTCCTCGACACGATCACCGATCTGGATGCCTTGTTGATCCAAGGAAACGGTGCGAGTCAGATCAGTCTTGAGCAGGCGAACATCGCCCGGGCGGACGTCTTCATCGGCGCCAGCGGTTCCGACGAAGCTAACATGATCGGTTGTGGCATCGCCAAGAGTTATGGTGTGAAGACCGTCGCGCGAATCACCGACGAGACCTATCTCGACGAGGTCGTCTCCCACCGTTACCAGAGCATCGGCATCGACGTCGCCGTCTGCCCGGAACTTGTCGCCGCGACCAAAGTTGCCAACCTTCTGCGTGCACCGGCGTTGGCATCGGCGGACATCCTCGCCCAAGGTCAGATCGCCATGGTCGAGTCGAAAGTCCTTGCGAACAGTCCCATCGACGGCAAGACGCTATCGCAGATCAAGCCGCCTTCCGGAATCAACATCGTGACGATCTTCCATGGCGAGGAGATCATCATCCCGCGCGGCAAGGACACGCTTCACGCTGGGGACCGGATCCTCATGGCCGTCCTCACGCCGGAAGCGATGAAGGAGGCCGAGGACAAACTCGGGCTTCGCGCAGGAAGCCGCACAGGCAAGATGCGCAAGGTCGTCATCGCGGGCGGGACCCGCATCGGCGTACGCCTCGCGCGGCTCCTCGAGAAACACATGGAAGTCGTCATCATCGAGAAGGACAAGATCCGTGCCCAGGAAGCGTTCGAGAAAGTCAAGGACACGTTGGTCATCACGGGCGATGCGACCGATCTTGCCGTGCTTCGAGGGGAAGGCATCGAGACCGCGGACGCCTTCGTGGGCGCCGAGCGGGTCGAGGAGTACAACATCCTCTCCTGCCTCGTCGCGAAGAAGCTCGGCGTGCGCAACACGATCGCGTTCATCAACCAGCCACAATTGAAGAACCTCGTCGAAGACATCGGTATCGACCTCGCGTTGACGGTCCGTCAGACGACCGTGTCGAGCCTCTTGCAGTGGACGCTCAAGATGGATGCCGTCGACATGGCCCTCGTGGGTGGGGGCGAGGTCCAGGTGATCGATGTCCGCGTGCGGGTCGGCTCCAAGATCGCAGGCAAGGCCTTGCGCAAGATCGAGTTCCCGCGTTCCAGCATCGTCGGCGCCATCATCCGAGGCAACGACGTGCTGATTCCGCGAGGAGACGACGAAGTGCGGGAGAACGATCGGCTGATCATCGTGGCGTTGACGGAAGCGATTCCGCGCGTGGAACGCGTTCTCCGGGGCGGCAGCGCGGGATGAAGGTCCTACGGCTCGCGCGCATCTTCGGTTCCCTGCTTCGCGTGTTCTCCGTATTTTTCCTCATCCCCCTTGCCGCAAGCCTGTACTGGGACCAGGACATCCCGAACGAGACACCGTTCGGCGACGGGACCATCCCTGTGAAGGTCACGACGTTCGCGTTCTTCGGCGGCTTCGTCGTTACACTCCTCACCGGGTACGCCGCGAGTGCTCTCGCCGCGGGCCATGAAGGGGAACTGCGAGAACGCGAATCGTTGTTCGTGGTCGGAACGTCGTGGCTCATCTGCGCCCTGATGGGTGGGATTCCGTTCATCGTAAGCGGCGCCACGCGCGATCCATCCATTGCCTTCTTCGAGTCGATGAGCGGTCTCACGACGACCGGATACAGCGCGTTGGCATTGCCGCTCGAACGGTATGCGGAAAGCATTCACGTGTGGCGCGCCACGCTCCACCTCTTCGGTGGCATGGGAATCGTCCTCATCGCCTTCGCCATCGTTTCGAGACTCACCGAAGGAGGCGCCCGCATGGCGGGGGGCGAAGCGGGCGGCGACGTCGAACGCCTTCGACCGAAACTATCCCACACTGCGAGGAGCCTTGCCTTCGTCTATATGGGACTCAACTTCGTGGCGTTCGTGGCATTTTGGTTCGCGTTCCGCTTCTCCCCCGTCGTCGGAAGCTGGAAGGAAGCTGCTTACGAAGCGTACGTGCACAGCGTCGCGAGTGTTGCGACGGGCGGATTCTCCACACGCACGGCCAGCCTCGCCGCCTTCGATTCGCACACCGTCATCATCGTGGGAACCGTCGCCATGCTATTGGGCGGAATCAGTTTCCCGCTCTATTTCAGAGCCGTCAGGCAAGGAATCGGCATCATTCTTCGGAACCATGAATTTCGTTTCTTCATCACCGTGATTCTCCTGGCGTTCCTCGGCGTCGCCTTGTTCCTGTATCGGCAGGGCCAGGAACCGTGGTTCATCATCGAACATGGTCTGTTCCAGGTCATCAGCGCCATCGTCACGTGCGGGTTCACCTCCACTGACCCCGGTGCGTTCCCCGACGGCGCGAAACTCATCATGTTGTTTCTCATGTTCACGGGAGCGATGGTCGGCTCAACGACGGGCGCGATCAAGATCTCACGCATCGAACTTCTCATTCGGATGACCCTCGACGAAATCCAGCGACTCTTGCACCCTCGTGCCGTCACCGTTGCACGCTTCGCAGGTCGCATCATTCCAGAAGGTTCCCAGCGTCGCGTCATCGCGTTCTTTTTCGCATACGTCACTACGTTCATCGCAGGCGCCCTGGCCCTGAACCTTCTTGGGTTCGACTTCTCCTCCAGCATTGTGGCGTCCGCCGCCAGCCTCGGAGGCGTCGGCTTCGGCTGGGGCATGGCGGGCGGCTTCGCGGATCCCATCCTGCCAGCAGCCCGCGTCGTCGGTGTGCTTCTCATGTGGATGGGCCGTCTCGAGATCTTCACCGTCATCATCCTGTTCTTCCCACGCACCTATCGTGATTAGGGCAGCATCGCCGCGTCCGGCCGAGGGTTACGCTTAAGTCCGGCCCCAACCTCCGCCGCGAACCGTGACCCAGCAGAGCAACTGGTACATCCGACGACTGGAGAAGGGCGTTGTCAAGCGTGAGAAGCAGATCACGAAGCTGCGCGCCAAGATCGAAACGTTCGAGCAGCGTCATGAAGCCGGCAAGATCACCCGCGCCAAATACGAGATCAAGAAAGCGCAGATCGAATCCAAGATCCGCGTCTTGGCCGCACGCGTCAGCACGTACAGAGGCGCGATCGGCAAAGAGCGACGCAAACTCGAGAAAGGCGAATAAATCCGCTTAGGTGGGTCGCCACCGGACCCGATCGAACTCCCGCACGCGGCCTTCGCTGATCGGCACGCCCTCTTTGCGGAGCAACGCGATCTTTCCCGCTACGCCCCGTTTTCCCGAATAGTTCCCGATCACGCCGCTCGACGCAACCACCCGATGGCACGGCGTCGTGGGCGCGTCGGGGTTGAGCCGCATCGCCGTACCTACGGCCCGCGCCGCGCCCGGCTTGCCGATGCAGAGCGCCACATCACCGTACGTCATCACGCGACCTTGCGGGATCTGGCGGATGAGTTCGTAGCAACGCTCGCGGAAGCCCAACGAAGGCCGGTTCATGACCGGTCTTAGGCCGGGCTCCCGTTTTCAAGATTTGGCTCCCGTTGCGCCTGGAACATCGATCGCCCTCGCCAAACCGTTAAATCACCCGCCGACAACGAGGCCGCGGGCATGGTCAACAGTCTCACCCTCGGCGTCGCTTCATTATTCCTCGTTTCCTTGTCCGCCTGCGTCGACGACGGCAGCTTGACGTCGACCGACGACACCGCGCCCGTGCCGATCGAGTCGGGCACCGGCGGCATCGAAGGAACGGTCGTGGACGCAAGCCTCGCGCCCATCGAAGGCGCCCAGGTGGGCATTGTCGCGCTCGGCCTTCTCGCGATGAGCGGGGTGGATGGATCGTTCCGACTCGACGGGATCCAACCGGGACGTCACGAAGTCGCCGCCCAAAAACTCGGGTTCACCTCTGCCGTCGTCTCGATCGAGGTCCTCGAGGGCCAACGCGTCCCAGCGACACTTACCCTGGACCCACTGCCGACCCTTGACCCGTACCACGTCATCATCATCGAACGCGGCTCGTTCGGTTGCGGCATCGCCTACCGTCCCCAACAAGCGGGCATTGTCGGCGCATCCGTGTGCGGCGCCATCACCGCTTACGCTGGTGAGAACCAGGTCGACAAGTTCCTCATCCTGTGGGACCTCGTCGGCCCGTACACGGGTTGGCAAGGCGCGGCCTACGAGATGGAATGGACGACGACCCAAGCCCTCGGTTCCGGGCTCTGGGTCCGCTTCGAAACCAACCTATGCTCTGGTAGCCTCGAATCGACGTTCACCAGCATTCGCGGCAAAAGCCCGCTGCGCGAGGTCCAGAACGCGCAGGTTGTCGCAGAGAAGCTTACGAGCAACGAAGGAAGCTCCTGCGGAACGGCCGAGGATTGCTCCGAGACCGCGTGCCTGATCCAATCCCGGGTCTTTCCACATACCGAAGTGTTCGGCGACGCGTACCCGGCCGACATCGGCGACACCATCCAGCAGCCATTCACCCAATACTTCACCCAGTTCTTCCACGGCGAACCCGCCGCGGAGTATTCGGCCCTGGCCGACTCGTAGCAAGACGTGTTAAGGAGATGACAAGATGCGAAACCCGATGTCCGGACGCCTTCTGACGCTCGCAGCGTGGCTTCTCGTGGGGATCCTCGGTAGCGGATGCCTGAGTGGACCCGCCGCAAACAGCGAGGATCAATCGCCGGAACTCGTGAAGATCCGCGCGCAAGGAACCGCCAAACCCGTGCCTGCGGGCACGTACAAGTTCGACGGAGCGTTCGCCCAGGTCCTTGCGGAAGGACCGTTCAAGGAACTCGGATTCACCAAGACCTTCCTGCCATCCGCCATCGACGGCGTGGAAATCGAGATCGGCGTGTGGCGACCCGACGTGCCGGAAGGCACGAAGGTCCCCGTCATCGCCGACGCCGGACCGTACTATGGCAACCTCGAAGGCCGGATGGACACCCGTTCCCGATACATCCTCATGATGACGACGAACTACATCAGCCACGGGTACGCGGTCGCCGCGATCGCGGTGCGCGGAACGGGCGGTTCCGGCGGCTGCATGGATCTCATGGGCCCCAAGGAGGTCGCCGACCTCGACCAGGCCGTCACCTGGCTCGGCACACAGGACTGGAGCAACGGCGCGGTCGGCATGATCGGCCGGAGCTACGACGGCTCGACGCCGTGGAGCGCGGCGTCCAAGGGCAACCCCTACCTCAAGACTGTGGTCCCCGTGTCGGGCGTGCCGGATGTGTACGGCTTGATGTTCCGCAACGGCAGCGCCGAAGACCGAGGACCCTTCCTTCTCAATGCCCTCTACTACGTGTTCTTCGCGCGCACGGACCCCGCCGTGGATGCGCGCGAAGCCCAGCACGTCGTCCAAGGCGTGGTGTGCCCTGACTCGTGGGTCGGCCTCGGCGCGTCCATGTACTCCGGCGTTACCGGTGCACGCGACGGGATCGGCTGGTGGGCGGAACGCAACCACAAGCCCCACGTCGAAGCCACATGGAACGGAAGCGTCCTCATGGTCCAAGGATTGCAAGATTGGAACGTCGACCCCGGCATGAACCTCCCTTGGGCCGACGACCTCGAGCAGAACGGGCTCGTCGTCCATCAGATGCTCGGGCAATGGGGACACGAGTTCCCGGACCAGCGCACGAACCCTGGAACCGATTCCAGCATGCGCTGGGACTGGGCCGAGATCCTCCTCAACTGGTGGGACTACTGGCTCAAGGGCAAGACCACCGTGGACCTCGGACCCGCCGTTCAGATCGAAGACACCTCCGGACGATGGCACTACGACGACCACTACCCGCCGCGCGACGCCAACTGGACCACTCTTCACCTCGGAACAGGCAACCGCCTCACGGAAGAACCCACAGACGCCGGCAGCGTCCTTCTCCTGCCGAACCAGGTCGGCGACACGGGAGCGGAGCAGCTTCGCGAAACGCCCGGATTCAAAGCCGACTTCATGCTTCCGACGCTGCACGAGAACCTCACGTTCTCCGGACTGCCGCGCGTCCACATCACCGTCACACCCCAAGGCCCGACGGGACACTTGGCGGCGTGGCTTTACTCGGTGACGCCCGATGGCGAAGAGACTGCCGTCGGCTGGGCCACCATGAACCTCCAGTTCGCCGACGGCACCGAGACCCCACGCACATTGGTCCCCAACCAGCCGATTCTCGCCAAGATGCAGATCCAGCCCCTCGACGTCAACATCGAAGCCGGAAACCGCCTCATGTTGCGCATCTGGCAATACGGCGACAACGGCCGACTCCCCGCGATCCCGCCGGAGCCGGTGACCCTCAACTTCGGCGGCCAGACCAAGAGCACCCTGGAACTCCCGATCATCGACCGCGACGAATCCTACTACTTCGAGCCACCGCGACCGAGCCCGTGACGGTGGCCACCAACCTCTACCTCGTCGCAAGCGGCCTCCTTATCCTCGGACTCGGGGTGTTCCACTCGCTCCTCGGCGAGATCTACATCATCCGACGCCTACTGCGACGCGAGGACCTGCCGCACCTCTTCGGGAACGATTCGTTCACCCGGCTCACGATCCGGTACGCGTGGCACCTCCTCACCCTCGTCTGTGTCGGGGCAGCGGCAACGTTGTTCGCCGTCTCCACTCGAGACATCTCGATGTTTGCGCCCGTCGTCTGGATCCTCGTCGTGACGTTCTTCGCCGCGGGCATATGGGGCATTGCCTCGACCCACGGCCGCCATCTCTCGTGGATTGTGCTCTTGTTGGCCGCCGCGCTTGCCGCCATCGGCGCGCGGTAGCCGCTACGTTCTCCTGTTCGCCCTTTGTGCTTTAAGGAGGGCCAATGTTGGGACGCCTCGTGAAGGCCGTCATCCTGGCACACGACAAGTTCGGACCGCTAACGAGCAAGACCGGCGTCTGCATCCTTCGGTACTCGAAGGACTACCAGACCGTCGCCGTCATCGACCGCTCCAAAGCAGGAAAAAGCGCCGAAGAATTCGTCGGCAACGTCGGAAAAGGCGTGCCGATCGTCGCGAACCTCAAGGACGCACTGAAATTCAAACCCGAAGTCATCATCATCGGCATCGCCCCCATGGGCGGCGGCCTGCCCCAAGAGTGGCGACCCGAGCTCCGTCTCGCTCTCGAGAACAAGATGCAGATCATCAGCGGACTCCACTTCTTCATGGGCGACGACCCCGAACTCTCCCAACTCGCCGCGAAGAACAAGGTCAACATCTGGGACGTCCGAAAACCCCAACGCCCCAACCGAATCGCCACCGCGGACGGCGCTAAGGTCAAGGGCTTCGTCGTCCACACCATGGGAACCGACTGCAACAGCGGCAAAATGACGACGTCCGTCGAGATCGCACGGGAAGCGCAGCGACGCGGCATCAACGCCGCCTTCGCCGCAACGGGTCAGACCGGCATCATGATCGGCTGCGAAGCCGGGGCGCCCATCGACCGCATCATCAGCGACTTCGTCGCCGGCGCAGCCGAAGAACTTTTGCTCGAATGCGACAAGAAGGGAAGCGACCTCATCGTCGTCGAAGGCCAGGGCTCGTTGGACCATTTCGCCTACTCTGGCGTCACCCTTGGGCTCATGCACGGCTGCTACCCCGACCTCGTGGTGCTTTGCCACCAAGCCGGGCGGCAATATTTGGGCGAATACGCCCGTGACGAGGAACCTGCGCAAAAGATCCCGCCGCTCAAGTGGCACATCGACCTCATCGAACACCTTACCAAACCCGTGTACCCGACCAAAGTGGTGGCCGTGAGCCTTGCGACGTTCACCATGAACGAAGCCGACGCCAAGAAAGCCATCGCGCACGTCGAGAAAGAAACCGGCCTTCCCGTCACGGACCCGGTCCGCTTCGGACCCGGCAAACTCCTCGAAGCCATCGCCAAGGCCGCCGCCACCTCGAAGAAACCCGGCGCAGCGAAGTTGGCTCGACTCAACACGGTCGCCGCCAAGGCGAAGTAATCGCCCACGTCACGGACTGTGGATCCACGGCACGGCGCTGTTGAACGCATCGTGCTTCATCGGATCCATGGGTTCTCCGGTCACGAGCGGCAGGAGGATCAGGAACGCGAACAAGGCACCGGTCATGTACAGGGTGGCGAGCAACCGCCATCCGCCGGGACGCGACCACGCTTCGGCGACCAAGCCGCCCGCGAAGATGGCGAAGAACGGCACGATGAACGTCATGTAATACAGGAACATCGTCCGATCGATCAGGAACCAAGGCAAGTACGCGCACCAGAACAATCCGGCCGCGAGCAACACGAACAGATCGCGCGAATACGGGAACCGGCTGAAGACCACGTCTGCCAAGAACCGCGTCGTGAACACCCGGCGCAGGACGTCCCGGTTGCGAACCAGGATCCGGGCCGGTGCGATGATCAGTGCAAGGGTCGCCGTCCACCACAGGAACGGGTTGCCGATGGCGTAGATGTCGGAGACCTTGTCGCCGAAGAACTGTGCGAAGTACCGCATGGGTCGGATCATCGGGATCCATTCGATCGGTTGGCTTGAGTGGAAATGGTCAAAGTAGACCGAACGGTGGAACAGCACGGCGTCTTGCTGGACGAACCACCATTGCTTCCACGCGAATCCCCAGCCGCCTCGCGCTTCCAAGGCGCGAAGGATCTGGTAATAACTCGCCACGTAGACGAGAGCGGGGATGATGATCGCGAATAGAAGGGTGGTACCGATGCGCAGGAGCCAAGGCCGGAATTGTTGCCACGTCGAGTCGTCGCGACGCGCGGATGGGATCGGCGCGCGAAGGAACAGGATCAGGGCGATCGCGGGCAGGAGGAAGAGGCTGTTCACTTTGGTCGCCACGGCGGCGCCAAACGCCAGTCCCGCAACCAGTCGCGACCAGTGGCGACGCGGGAACGCCAATGCGACCGACATCAGGGCGAACGAGACTGCGATGAGATCCAGCATCGCGATCCGGGCATGCAGATAGTACATGCCGTCGAGGTGAAGCAGCACGGCGGCCGCGATGCCGGCGGAGAGTCGGTGGAACAATCGCAGCGCGATAACGTAGGCGGCGACGACCCCGGCGGCCCCGAGGACCGTGTTCGCCAACCGCCACGTGCGGGCGTCGTCGCGGCAGTCGGGGTTGTAGTAGCCGCACGCGTCGCCGGTCTTGCCGTGAATGTACTGTGCGTTGGCGGCGCCCGGGTCGGGGCCGTGGATGTATTCGTTGTTGGGTTTGCCCTGGACGAGTAGTCCCGCGGCGATGACGAGTTTCCCGAGCGGTGGGTGGACATGGTTTTGCGGACGCGGTCCTTGTTGGGAGTCTTCGAGGAACACGCCGTTGGTCATGTTGCGGGCGACTTTCACGTACGTGTCTTCGTCGCCGATGACGACGGGCGGTTCGCCGAGATTGATTTGGTAAATCGAGAACGAGGCGAGCAACAGGGCGAGTCCAACGATGAGGATCCGATGCGTCGCCCACCACGTGCCGGGCTGTGGAGGGGCGGGACCTGTTGGCGTGTCTTGAGGCCCCATCGACGCGCGGCCCATGAGCCGCGCGCGAATAAGCGCTGTGCCTCAACGGCGCCCACGATGGCGCGTCTGCCCGGTCTATTTAAGGAATCGTGGACTCCTGGCGACCCGAGGGGAACCAACACGCACGTCGCCGGCTACCGCGCACCATTGAAGCTTTCGCGAGCCTTTACCATCTCGACCGGCAGCACCAACGTCGAGGAGAACCTGTTCCTCCAACTGACCGACGACGAAGGCGGAGTCGGCTGGGGCGAAGCATCCCCCTCGAAACGCGTCTGCAACGAAAGCCTCGACGACGCGATCCGCGCGACGCGTGAATTCGAGAAGAACCCCGACTGGGTCGAACGCATCCTCGAAGACGCCGAACACCTCCCGGGCGGGACCCGCGAACCCTCCGTGCGCAACGCCTTGTTGACGGCGTACCTCGACGCGCAAGGAAAACGCCGCGGTATCCCCATGCACAAACTCCTCAACGTCCCCGAAGGACGACTCCACAGTTCGGTCACCATCTCCGTCGGCCCCACGGCCGCGGTCCTCAAGGAAGCCGCCGAGTGGGACGCGCAGAAATGGAAGATCTTCAAGGTCAAACTCGGCAGCAAGAACGACGAAGCCGCCCTCAAAGCTTTGCGCGACCAGTACCCGGACAAGACGATCCGCGTCGACGCCAACACGGCGTGGAGCTACGAAGAATCCCGCAAACGCCTCGCGTTCTTGGAGAAACTGGAAGTGGAGTTCGTCGAGCAACCGATGCCCGCCGACAAACTCGCCGACATGCGCAAACTGCAGAAGGAATTCGAGATCCCGATCATCCTCGACGAAAGCGTCCTCGACACCGACGACGCGATGCGCGTCATCCGCGAAGAAGCCGGCGACGGCATCAACATCAAACTCAACAAATGTGGCGGCCCGTACGAAGCGCGACGCATCGCCAAGATCGCCAAGGACCACGACTGGAAAGTCATGATGGGTTGCATGCTCGAGACCCGACTCGGCTGCGCCGCCGGCGCGGCCTTCGCTGGCCTCCTCGACTACGCGGACCTTGACGGGTACGTTCTCATGACGAACGATCCGTTCTCCGGATTCCAAATCCAAAACGGATTGGTCGAGACCCCGGAGAAACCGGGCGCAGGCGTGACCGCGTCGGCCGCCATCAAGAAGTTCGAACCATTAGCGACCGCATCGCACGAGTTCAGTGCGCAAGCCGGTCGGTAACCCGGTTTTTCTGCGCGTCCACGCGCAACTTCGACCCACTCCTTTATCGGGGGAGCCGGGTCTTGAACCCCGATGGGAGGCACCGGGCCAACGGGCGTAGCCATGTCGCCCGAGCAGAAGGCGTACTTCGAACGCCTCGAGAAGGACGCCCATCGCATCCTCGACATCGCCAAGACCGCCCGCAAAGCCGGCCTCGATCCAAGCCTCAATGTGGAGATCCCGCTCGCTCCCGACTTGGCCGCCCGCGTCGAAGAACAGGTCCAGATCAAAGGCGTCGCCGACCGCGTGCGCGAACTTTCCAAACAATACTCGTCGCGCGAACTCGTCGCGCTCCACTGCGCCAAAGAAGTCGCGACCGGCAAATTCGGCGCCTGGCCCAGCAAAGAGCAGGCCCTCGACAAATCCGTCCGCACTGGATTGTCGATCCTCACCGAAGGAATCCTCGTCGCTCCGCTCGAAGGCATCGCCAAAGTGCTCATCGGGAAGAACAACGACGGCACGGACTACGTCGACCTGTACTTCGCCGGACCGATCCGCGCAGCCGGCGGAACCGCCCAAGCCATGAGCGTCCTCATCGCCGACGTCGTGCGTCGCGAACTCGGCGTCGGACGCTACCACGCCACGCAGGCCGAGATCGAACGCATGAAGGAAGAGGTCCCCGCGTACAAACGCGCGCAACACCTCCAATACGCGCCCGAAGGCGACGAGATCGAGCACATCATGCGACAATGCCCGGTCTGCATCAACGGCGAAGGCACCGAGCAGGAAGAAGTCACAGGACACCGCGACCTTCCACGCATCGAAGGCAACCGACTCCGCGGCGGCGCCGTCCTGGTCCTCGCCGAAGGCTTGACGCAGAAAGCGCCCAAGATCATGAAGGTCGTCTCGGCCCTGAAAGTGCCCGAATGGGACTTCTTGGAACGGTTCATCAAGAAAGCCCCCGAAGCATCCAGGGAAAAGGGCGACGACATCGAGGAGATCGAAGCCTCCGACAAGTTCATGGTAGACCTCATCGGCGGCCGACCTGTCTTCAGCCACGCGTCGCGCCCGGGCGGGTTCCGGTTACGCTACGGACGTTCGCGCACCGGCGGCCTCGCATCGACCTCGGTGTCGCCCGTCGCCATGCACGTCGTCGATGATTTCCTCGCGATCGGCACCCAGATGAAACTCGAGCGGCCTGGCAAAGGGACCATTGCTACGCCCTGCAGCGAACTCGAATCCCCCATCCTCCTCCTAAGAAACGGCGACCTTGTCCAACCCAAGAACATCGAAGCTTGGCGAGCCTTGCCGTCCCCCGTCGCGCAGATCGTCGACCTCGGGGAGATCCTCATCCCGTTCGGCGAGTTCCTCGAGAACAACGCGCTCCTTTCCGACGCCAGTTTCACCGTCGAATGGTGGCTCGCCGAACTCCGAAACGCCGCCGGAGACGACGTCGCCAAAGAATGGCTCCTCAAACACCCCGACTTCCCCGAAGCCGTCCAACTCGCCCACACCCACAAAGTCCCGCTCCACCCCGATCATAACCTGTTCTGGCACGACCTTACGTGGGAGGCATACACCGGCCTCAGCCTCGCCCTCGAATCCGCCACCCTCGACCACGGCATCCTCTGCGTACCCAAAGGCGTCGGCGGAAAGAACACCCTCGTCACCCTCGGCGTCCTCCACCGCGAAACACCCACCCACTACGAGATCCGCGAACGCATCCTCCCCCTCCTTGCCGGCTTGGGACTCTGGTCCGACGGCGCAAGCATCAAACCCACCAGCCAACGCGACCCCGTCCACGCCGTTGCTGCCACCAAACACGCGGTGCTCGGCGCCGTCACTCGACTCACCGGCGTCACCGTCAAAGCACGCGCACCGACCCGCATCGGCGCACGCATGGGCCGACCCGAAAAAGCCGACAAACGCGCCATGTCCCCACCCGTCCACGTCCTCTTCCCCATCGGACAAGACGGCGGCGCGCAACGCGACATCGAAGCCGCCGCCGAAAAAGGCACGACCCGCGTCAAGGTGGGCATCCGACGCTGTCCCACGTGCGGCCGCGAAGCCTACATGGTCCGCTGCACCTGCGGCTCACGCACCGACCCGACCGGCTCCGCGCCCGCCGACCGTGACTTCCCCGTCCGCGAAGAATTCACCCAAGCACTGGGACGACTCCGCGGCGTCCGACGGCCCGACAAACTCAAGGGAGTCGAAGGGCTCATCAGCGCCGCCAAGACGCCCGAGCCGTTGGAGAAAGGGATCCTGCGCGCGCTCCACGACGTGTGGGTCTTCAAGGACGGCACCTTGCGCTTCGACGCCACCGATGCACCGCTCACCCATGTCAAACCGTCAGAGATCGGCACGTCCATTCCGAGGATGCACGAGCTCGGCTACACGCTCGACGCCCACGGCGGCGCCTTGGAGCGGCAGGATCAGGTCGTCGAGATGAGGGTCCAGGACGTTGTGTTGCCGCGGTCGGCGGGTGAATATTTTGTCCGTTGCGCCAAGTTCATCGACGATCTCCTCGAGCGGTTCTACAATCTTCCTCCGTTCTACCTCGCCAAGGAACCCGCGGACTTGGTCGGCCATCTCATCGCGGGCCTCGCGCCGCATACGTCCGGCGCGGTACTCGGCCGGATCATCGGATTTACCAAAGCGAACGTGTGGTACAATCACCCGTTCTACATCGCGGCGCGCAGAAGAAACGCGGATGGGGATGAAGACTCGTGCATGCTTCTGCTGGATGCGTTCCTGAATTTCAGCCGCGCGTTCGTTCCGGACCGTCGCGGCGGGCTCATGGATCTGCCGCTCGTCCTGGCGACGCGCGTCGATCCGAGTGAGATCGACAAGGAAGCGCTCAACGTCGACGTCGGCTGGTCCTACCCGCTCGAGCTTTACCGCGCATCGGAGCAACATCTCTCTGCCAAGGAGCTGGCCAAGAAAGTCGAGAGTGTCGGCCACCGGATCGGGACGCCGCGTCAGTTCGAAGGCTTCGGATACACCCTCGACTCCAACTCGATCCACGAGGGGCCGTTGGATTCGAGTTACAAGACACTCGGCTCCATGCCGGAGAAGATGTCGGCCCAGCTCGCGTTGGCCGACAAGCTGCGGGGCGTGGACGCGGCGGACGTCGCCGGGCGCGTGATCAGTCACCATTTGCTCCCAGACCTGATCGGGAACCTGAAGGCGTTCGCGAAGCAGAAAGTGCGCTGCACCAAATGCAACACGTCCTACCGACGGATGCCGGTCACTGGGAAATGTACGAAGGTGCTCGCGAACGGCCGCGACCAGTGCGGGAACCCGGTCACGTTGACGGTGCATCAGGCGTCGGTCCGAAAATACATGGACCTGTGTCTGCAATTGTCGGAGCGGTATGCGATTCCGGAGTACACGCGTCAGCACATTCGGCTTGTGCAGCAGTTCTTGGATGACACGTTCCGTTTGCGCGACATGAAACTCGCCTCGTTCGGTTGAATCTTAGCCGGTTCGTCGTTCGGCGAGTCGGCCGAGCCACGTTCCGAGGACCATCAGCACGAATCCGAAGAGGAAGAGGGCCAGGAGCATGGGTGCTCCGTCGGCGAAGTCGAATCCCCGGAGCATCGAGCCACGCAACCCTTCCACCGTGTACGTGAGTGGGAAGAGCCTTGCGAGGATCTGCGCGCCTTCCGGCATGAAACTCACGGGGTAGAAGAGTCCGCTGACGAACAGCATCGGGAACGTGGTGAGGACTGCAAGGAGGACGGTGCCGTTGACGTCTTTGCTGATGCCGCCGAGGAAGATGCCCAATCCGATCGATGCGAAGGTGCTCATCGTGACGAGGATGACGGTGAGTGGGAAATTGTCGATGCGCGTGTCCCATGCGAGGGCGGCGGCGATGAGGATGAAGATGCTTTGGAGCAGGATGATGAATGTGGTGAGGACCATTTTGGAGCCCACGATGGTCCATCGTCCTGTGGGTGTGATGCCGAGCCGCCGGTAGGCGAAGGCTTCGCGTTCGTACACGATGAGGCTCGACGTTGCAAGGCTTCCCGTCCAGAAGATCGATAATCCGAGCGCGGCGGGAACGATGAGGTCCCGGACGAACAAGTGTCCGGATTTTTCGCCTTCTGTGCGGGCTTGGACGGGTTTGGCGACGGAGTCGACGATTCCGCGGCTGTCAGCTAATACGTCATCGACTTCGCTGAGAAACGCAATGATGGCGTCCACGTTGCGGACTTCTTCGCCGCTAAGCTCTGCGGAGTTGTTGTTCTTGACCTCGGTGAGCCACGCCGCGCCCCGGCTAAACCCAGGGTACAATCGCTGCCCCGGAAGGGGGTTGATGGACTGGTCGATGGCGTCCACGACGAACGTGACCTTCTGTTGGACGTAACGTTCCTGGAGTTCTTGCATGACGCCGCGCACGAGGATCTCGGTGACGTTTGCGCGCACGACGTCCGATTGGTCGACGATGATCCGCACGCTTGCCGATTCCGAGAACCCGATCAACGCATCCACGAAACCCAAGGGGAACACGACGAGGGCTTGGACTTCGCCGCGAAGCAGGAGTCGTCGGCCTTCTTCTTCGTCCGCGACCGGCACGAGTTCGGCGAATTCGCGTAGCCCCGGGACCCCTTCCGAGGGGACGCCTTCGATGAGTTGCGTCGTTGAGACCAGGATGCCTTGCTGGCTGGGGTCGAGGGGGTTTTGGATGTAGCCGACGTCGATGTCGCCGTTCTGGTCGAGGTCTTTGTTCAACACGGCGATCGGGATGCGGTCGGTGGGTTCGCTGAACGCGTACCCGATGATGCCGACGATGATGAGTGGGTAAATGACGAGGGTCACGAGGAGGAGCCGGCTTCGTGCGATGACCTTGGCGTCCTTCTTGAGGAGGGTCCACAGTCTCATGTCTTCCTCCGGGGACCCGTCGGCGAGTCGATCGTCGTGCATTTGAAGAAGATCTCTTCCAACGATTTGCCCATCTTCTTCGGGTTGCCCAACGCCACGATGCGTCCTTGGTTGAGGATCGCGACCCGGTCGCACAACGCTTCGGCCTCTTGCATGTAGTGCGTCGTCAGCACGATGGTCTTGCCCGCGCGTTGCAGGATTCGGATGATCTCCCAGAGTTCGTTGCGGGCGATGGGATCCAACCCGGTCGTGGGTTCGTCGAAGAAAATGATCTGCGGGTCGTGGATGAGCCCGAGGATGATGTTGAGGCGATGCTTCATGCCGCCCGAGAATCCTTTGACGAGGTCGTTTCGGCGATCGTGGAGGCTCACCATGCGAAGCAGTTCGTTGGTGCGTTGCTGCGCGATCCGGGTGTCGACCTTGTAGAGGTCAGCGAAGACGCGAAGGTTCTCGGCCGCGGTGAGTTTCTCGTAGGCGGCGACGTCCTGCGGGACGATCCCGATGATCTGCTTGACCCGTTTGGCTTCGCGGGTGACGCTGAAGCCGCCGACGAAGGCCTGTCCGGCGGTGGGTTTGAGTTGGGTCGAGAGGATGTTGAACAACGTGCTTTTGCCGGCGCCGTTGGGACCCAAAAGTCCGAAGAGTTCCCCGCGCGGGATCTCCAAGGTGACGTTGTCGCAAGCAAGGAGGGACCCGTAGCGTCGGGTGAGATTGGCCGTGCGGACTGCGAATCCGTTCCCGGCCACCCGCTCCGCCAACCGTGGTTCCTCGCCTCGTTCGATGCCTGGGTTTCTAGATAAGTTTGTTGCGTCTAAACCGAAACAGAATCGTTCGATTCAAGATTCGCGTGAAAAGCCATTTGTAATTCGCCCGAGTCGATACCTTTCGTGAAGCGGGCGCTCCTGGCATTGGCGGCAATCGCGATACTGCCACTTTCTGCCACGGCTGTGGACGCGCAGAATACCTGCGTGACCACCAGTTGGGTCGATACGGGACCCGTGCGCAACGTCGTTCGGCCGGGGGTCGACGAGTATCGCGGTCGAGTCACGTTCACGCGCCAAGCCGGTTGCCCGTTGGCCGGTTGCCCCGATGGCACTGCAGCCGACGCCACGTTCCGGCTGGGAAACGGGCAACAACCGTGGGTGGTTGGCAATTTCACGCAGAATCCCGTGCCGGTTAACGGCTCAACGCAACCTTTGTCGGTGCGTACGACGCAGAACGAGTTGTTCTTTCGGTTGAATCGCAGCGCGCCGGCAGAGTCCTCGTTCACCATCCAGGTCTTTGTCGAATGCGGGTCTCCTAACACCCGGTCCGTTGCGACCAAAAGCTTCCGCGTGGGACCTTTGGTCGATGTCGCTGCGGACGTCGTTGCCGCCGCCCCCATCGATAATGGTGCCCAATGGGTCATCCGGATCACGAACAGCGGGAACGTCCCCGTGATCGCCGAGTTCGAGCCGCACCCCAGCGAATCGGAGGCCGGCATCAATTGGACGGTCCCCGATTTCCAACTCGTGCCCGTCGCCGAGGGCGACGCGGAGTCTTTGGCGGTGGCCGTCACTGTGTTGGTTCAAGGGGAGAACATCTCTGGGAACCTTTCCTTGACGCTTCGGATGCGGGAGGCTGACGATGAGCAGGCCCCGCCCTTCGAGTTCGAATTGCCGTTGCCCTACACGGTGTTCACGGGCAAGTCCACGCCGACCGTTCCTGTGGCGTGGCTGCTGATCGCCTTGATCGCGGTCTTCGTGGCCCGGCGACGTTAGGTCAACGCGTAGCGGAGCACTTTCGGCGCGAACTTCAGAAGCCGCGGCTCCGCCAAAAGAAGCGGCGCCAAGAGATGCGACGGGTGATCGATGTCCCCGAACCGATCCAGGACCGCCAATGATCGCCGGTTGGAGAACAAGCGGAACGCTTCTTCGATCTCGTTGGCGGACATGTGAAGGAACGCTTTTCGCAGTTTCCAACCGATGCGGATCTCGCGTCCGATCTTCGAACGACGGAACCGGTCATCATAGGCGCGAAGCCGTCGTCGGCTCGTGTCGCCGCGTTTGAGCGCGTCGCTGGCGACGTCGGCTGCGATGACGCTTCCTTCGAGACCCGTGTAGATGCCACCGCCGGAGCTTGGTTTGGGCATCGCGCACGCGTCCCCGACGAGGAGGATGCCGTCGTCCGTGAACCGTTCCGGCATCCCGAGGGGAACGGTGCCGACGATGGGTCGAGTGATCGTCGCGGCCTCGGGGATGTAGGGGGCGACGAACTCGTTCTTTCGGAATTCTTTGAAATGTTCGTACGCGCTTTTTCGGCGCGGTCGCATGCAGAGCCCGGCGCGTCCCGTCGTCCTGGTGACGGGAATGACCCAGGAGAAGAAGCCTGGGGCAAGGGTGGGGTCCGTGAAGACGGGGATCATGTCCGAGCGGGGCAGCGTGAGGCCTTCGAGTTCGGCTTCGAATCCGGGCAGGAATTCTTTGGGTCGGGGCATGTTGAAGGCGCGTCCGACGTTGGTCTGGACGCCGTCGGCTCCGATCAGGATCCGCGAGTGGACCTTGACTTCTGAGGTGCCTCCGGGTTCTTTTCGGAGGATGGTGGAGTGGAATCCGTCGCCGTTTCTTTGGGCGGACATCCACTTGGCGTTCGTCCAGAGTTCCACGCCGGCGTCGGTCGCGGTCTTGGCGACGCGTCGGTCGAATTCACAACGGTCCATGAGCAAGGCGTGGTCGGCGCCCGAGTCGAGTTCGATCATGCGGCCCTTGGGGGAGAAAATGTAGGCTCCGCGGATCTTGTTGATCACGACGTCGCTTTGCGGGAACGCGATGAGTTTGGCGAGTTTGTTCGTGACGAGGCCGGCGCATTGCATGGGTTCGCCGACGACGTCGTCCTCCTCGAGGAGCAAGGTGCGGTGGCCCTCCCGGGCGAGCAAACGAGCCGTGTTGGAGCCAGCGGGTCCGGCGCCGACGACGAGCGCGTCGACCCGCATGTGGGAATCCATTGGAACGCGTCGAACTCGGACCAACATATTAAAGGAACCGCGGAGGTTGCGCGAACCGGAACCGAATGGTCGACTGGGCCGTTGTGTTGTATCTCGTCGCGTTCGCGATCATCCTGGTCTTGCTCGTGCGGTTGGCCACGAAGGCCCGCAGCGCGACCACCATGCAGCAAGAAGGGGAAAACCCGCATGAGGCGATGCTGCTGCGGTTCATCGATGACGAATCCGGCGCCCGCGTCGGCGAGACCGTAGCGGTCGAAGGCAGCGATTTCATCGTCAAGGATCCCAAAGGGTTCCTCGCGGTGCCGACGACGAGCGTCCGCGAAGAAGGCAAAGGCCTCCGGTTGACGCAGGGGTTCGACGAGGTCGAGGCCCGACGTAAGGGCGAAGCGTGGCGCGAGAAGTCCCACAAGGTCATCACCTACTCCGAATCCGAGCTTCCGAAGGACGAACCCGGGGGCTGAACCCCGCCTTTGGACGACGGTTTTTCTCACAAAATGGTCATCGTCGTCCGCCGCGACCTCAAACTATCGGCGGGGAAGATGTCCGCCCAGGTCGCTCACGCGGCGGTCGACTGCGCGTTGAAGTCGAAGGCCGACGCGGAGAAAGCGTTCAAGAAATGGAAGAGCGAAGGCCAGAAGAAAGTCGTCGTCCGGGTGGATTCCGAGCGCGACCTTCACGATTTGAAAATGGCCGCGGAAGGTCGCGGGCTCGTGACGAGCCTCATCTCCGACGCCGGATTGACCGAGGTCGCGCCGGGCACCGTCACCGTGTTGGGCATCGGCCCTGGCCCGAACGCTCAGGTCGACCAGGTCACCGGCAAACTGCCGTTGCTCTGAGTAGCTTCAAACGCCGCAAAACCTTCTTCGTGACCCGTTGAAGTCGGACGTCCGGTTCTTGGGATTCGACGATTCGCCATTCACCTTCAAGGATCCTGAGGTGCGCGTTGTCGGCGTCGTGACCCGCGGCGCTTCGTACGTCGAAGGCGTCCTTTCACATCACGTGACGACGGATGGTGCCGATGCGACGGCCACGTTGATCCGAATCGTGTCGGAGTCGCGGTTCCGACCGATGCTTCGCGCCATGTTTCTCAACGGCGTCACATTGGCCGGGTTCAACATCGTCGATCTCGAGACGTTTCACCAAAACACGGGAGTGCCGGTCGTATCCGTCGTCCGCGATGAGCCGGATTACAAGAAATCCGAGGCGGCGCTTCGAAAACATTTCCCGGACGCGGATGCCCGCGTGGATTTGCTCGCGCGTCAACGTCCTGTGGCGGTGAAGAACGGAACGTTCACCGTGTGGTGCTTCGCGCGTGGCTTGGAAACGCGAGAACTGACGACGTTGCTCGAGGCGGCGACGATCCGTGGCGCCATCCCAGAACCGATCCGCTTGGCCCATGTCATCGCGTCGGGGATCGCGCGCGGGCACAGCCGCGGTCCCGCGTGACCTACAATCCGAGGCGTTTTCGCACGTCGACGGCCAAGCCGTCGCGTTCGAGCCGTTGCTTGAGTTGCGTGATGACGGGTACGGGCGTCGGGTCCACGTGGCGAAGAACGGCTGTGTAGACGCTCGTGTAGTCGGCGAACATGATGTGCTCGAGGCATTGCCCCAGGGGTGTGCGGCATTCCGCGCGGATCTGTTCGACGGGGACTTTTTCCTTGGTGGCGACGTCGGCGAGGAAATCGAACCGGGCGGCGACTTCTTTTGGTTCGCGGTTGCGTCGAAGGAGGATCATGGCGTCGACGGAATGCTTCGGCGTCTGGGCCCACGGGACGATGTCGTTGTGGTTCATTTCCGGCAAGTGTTCGGCGCGCGCGAAGATCTTCGAGTTCTCGTTGAGTTGCGCTTTCCATCGCATCGCGGCCGGCCAGAGGTGTCCTTCGCCGACGATGGTGGGCTGCGCGTTACGGATGTGCTCGGCCAACAGCAACGCGCGATCTTCTGTGCCGGAGAGTTTGGGTTGGAGTTGGACGTGGAGGTTCTGCAGGATGTTCTCGTCGAGCGGGTCGAGCTCAAGTCTGCCGAGGCCGGCGCGGTCGAGCATGCCGGCGAGTCCGCCAAACAGCAACGGCAACGCGGCTCGGGGTTGGCGCGCGGAAGGGACGTTGAAGATGGGGAGTCTGTTTTTTGTGAGGTACTTTGCCAAGTGCCCGCCGGACGTGATGCCGGCGACCATTGCGCCGCGGTCCTTTGCGTCGGCGACGCACGCCAAGGTCTCCTCCGTGTTGCCGCTGTACGAGGTGGCGATGACGAATGTGCGCGCGGACGCCCATGTTGGCAGGCGGTAGTCCTTGACGACGAAGATCGGTTTCGGAGAGGTCGGTTGGAGAAGGGCTTCGACGAGGCTGGCGCCGATGCCGCTTCCGCCCATTCCGGTGAGGACAACGTTGTCGAACTGGGTGGTCGACGGCAGGGGCAAGGCGCGCGCCGTGGCGTAGGCTTCCTTGTAATCCTTGATGAAAGTCGCCATCGCCTGGAACATGTCAGCGCCGAGGGATTCGGATTTCGTGACCACAGGCATGGGCTCCCTCCAAATGAACCCCGACCATATGAACGCGACTCGCGAGAGGCACGTTGAAGACCCGCCGGAGCCTCCGAATCGCGTTCCCGATGGGCAACGGCCGCTGGACCTTGGGTCTTTACAATTCGTACGACCCGCACCATTTCCATGAGGCGATGCGACGCGCCGTTTCCCGGGCGGCGCCGCTCTGCCGGGCCTTCGAGTTCAACCTCGCCCCGATCGGGTTCCCGTTCCACGCGTTCAAGGACAAGAAAGGCAAGATCCCGGAACGTCCTACCCCGAATGTACTTGCCGAAATGTTGGCCGACGCAACGACCATCGGCGAAGGCGGCGAATACTTGGTCGAACTCGCCAAGGAAGGCCGGTTCACCCCGATCGGGTTCCCGGACCGAGGGTTTCCCCCCCAATACGGGACGCCGGTGCTCGCAACGCGGAACCCGGACCCGAAGAAAACGATCGATCTGCGCGAAATCATCTTCCAGACCGTTGCGGGGAAATCGTTCTTGTTCATCGTCGGTCTCGGTCCGCGAGGCGTTCCGAAAGACGTCCAAAAAGAGGCCGAGTACCATCTCGAACTCACCGGCCACCAATATTCACTCGAGACCGCGACCGCCTTGGGCGCGCTTGTCGGCCGTTTGTGGGAATGCTTAGACCAAGTGCGTCGCCCCCGCGGCCCTTCATTGACCGTCGACGCAGCGGTCGTCCGCGGGAAGGAGATACTGCTCGTCAAACGCGGACGCGAACCGTACAAGGGCACCTGGAGCCTTCCGGGCGGATTCGTCTCCTCGGGCGAGACCGTCGAGGCCGCGACGTTGCGAGAACTCGAGGAGGAGACTGGGATCAAAGGAACCATCGGCCCGCTCGTAGGTGTGTATTCGGATCCACGTCGTGACCCGCGAGGACACACCTGCGGGATCGTGCATCTCGTACACGCGCCGGACGGCGCGCCCAAGGGCGCGGACGATGCCGAGGATGCCCGGTTCTGGCCGTTGGACGCTCCGCCGACCTTGGCGTTCGACCATGGCCGCATCATCCAAGACGTACGACGCGCCCTTTTCGAGAAACCGCAACCTTAAACACGTTCGTCGGAATGAGATGGGTCCTTCGATGCCATTCTGTCCCAACGACAAATCCATGTTGATGCTCGTCGGCGGCAAATTCACCTGCAAAAAATGCGGATACTCACCCGCGGGTCCCGCAAAGTCGCACAAGATCACGCATGCGTCCGAGGGCAAGGACATGTTGATCCTGGACAAGGAAGCGCAAGAGAAGCTCGAGGTGATGCCGAGGATCCAGGCGGAATGTTCCAAGTGTGGGAACAACGAGGCGTGGTACCGGACGCAGCAGACGCGGAAATCGGACGAGCCGGAGACAATGTTCCTTCGGTGCACCAAGTGCGACAACCGGTGGCGAAAATATTAGGTCCGCGCCGGTGGCCGTCCTGTTGGCCCTCTTCGTATGGAGCGGGTGCGTATCGGCCCCAGCGCTGGGCGGGCCGAGCGACTCCGGATCGCCGACGCCCTCGCCGTTGCGGTCCGTTCCAGTCCACATGGTCTTCGCAGATG
Organism: uncultured Halobacteriales archaeon; assembly: GCA_964408365.1. Lineage (GTDB taxonomy): Archaea > Thermoplasmatota > E2 > JACPAO01 > JACPAO01 > JACPAO01. Next base: position 41,449 of record CAYOZB010000003.1, read on the forward strand.
GGCACGTCAACGGGACATCCAATCGAACCGTAGAAGGCGGAATCGCTTGCGCGTTGCCGCAGCCAAATGCGAGAGTCGATTTGGCGAATGAAACCGTTTGGACCCGTGATGATCTGTGGCCCGTCGGCGGGCTTGTGGTATTGCTCCGGATCCAGTTCCATGATCCTGGCGATTATTGCAACCCCCATCAGGCCGTTTGGCCCCTCGAGAACACTTTCGCTTGGAGGCTTCATTCATACGAATTCGCTGTCGCCATCGAGCAGGAAGGCTCCTCGCTGCATTTCGACGACGAAACATACGTCGTCGGTGCGAACCGCACCTGGCACGTCCAATTCACGGAGTCCTTTACGACCCGGCATGTGGACTACGAGGGAAACATCACGTTGACGAACGCCGGCCCGGATTGGGTCATGAACGCCGTCGCGAACTTGGAGTCTGTTCGCGGCTACGGGGCATTGGCGAATGGTTTTCCACGAGCGCCCAGCACGTCGTAGCCGCGTTTCCACTGCAACTTTCCAAGTGAAAATCCGCGATCGGCCTCCAGCGATTTTATAAGTCGCCGTTCTCTGGAACCCCCAGCAGGTTCGGGATGCCATCCGAAACAGCTGTTATCACGAAGGGAACGACCATGTTCAAAGCGAAAGTGAAGGCGAGCGTCCTCAAGGGGATCATCGACGCCACCACGACGCTCGTTGATGAGGTCAAGATCCACATCACAGCCGAAGGCATCAGCCTGAAAGCCGTCGACCCCGCCCACGTCGCGATGGTCGACCTGTCCCTCGGCTCCAAAGCGTTCTCCGAGTTCAAGGCCTCCGACCTCGAACTGGGCCTCGACCTTGACAAACTGAAAGAGATCCTCAAACTCGCGAGCAACGAAGACACGATCGGTCTCGAGTACAAGGAAGACCAGAACCGGCTCGTCGTCACGGTCGGCAACCTCGTCCGCCGTATGTCCCTCACCGACACCGCCGGCATGCCCGACCCCAAAGTGCCGAACCTTAACCTCCCCAACCGCGTCAAGATCAAGGCCTCCGAACTCGCCCAGGGCATCAAGGCGAGCGAATCCGTATCGGACCACATCTCGCTCGTGTGCGACGACAACGCGTTCGAACTCAACGCCGAAGGCGACACGGACACGGTCAACCTCAAACTCACGAAGAACCAACTCGTGGAGCTCAAGGCGAGCGAGCGGACCAAGTCGCTCTTTTCCCTTGATTACTTCAGCAACATGGTGAAGGCCGCCGACAGCGGATCGGACATCAGCCTCGCGTTGGGCAGCGATTACCCCGTGCGCGTCGAATTCGACTTCGCCGACGGCCACGGGCACGTCACCTACCTCTTGGCGCCTCGGATCGAGAGCGACTAAACCCATCGAGGCAAGCGCCTCAACGGTAAAATAGGCGTTAGCGGAAGTCCCGCCGATGCGTTTTGCCTCCGTGGTCGCCGTCCTGCTGGCGTTGATGCTGGCAGGCTGCTTGGGCGCAGGCGGCGCGTCGAAGACCGCTCCCACCTCGGCCGTTCCACCTGTTGCGGAGGAACGCGACGAGCCCTGTCTTGTCTTCACCGTCGTCGACGAAGAACTCGTCCCCATCCAGAACGCAAACGTCACCTTCGATGAGCTCAACCTGGTCGTGCCCACCGACGCGGCCGGGCAAGTCGAAGTGTGCGGCATCCCCAACGGTTCCTACCACATCGCCGTCGCGGCCAAAGGGTACGACACGGCACGAAAGACCGTCACGTTCCCGAGCAACGACGCAGTCCGGCTCACCTTGCGACTCCTGCCCGTCCTTGTCCCCTACAGCGAGGTCCTTCCGAAGAGCCTCTTCTACACGTTCAGCCTCAGCACGGTCGACGCGACGATCTCCCGCTACGCGTCGCTCAACCAGGTCGCTTGCAGCCCGTGCGCGTTGGATTTCGTGACGCCCACCATGCCCGACTTCGTCTACTGGGAAGCCTCCTGGCAACGTTCCGCCATGCTTCTTCCCTCCGAGGACCAGATGTACCACGTGTTCCGAGGCGGGGCGCCATTCGAGAACAGTCCGGGCGACACGACCAACCGCGACATCGGCATGGGAGCGATGGCCCAACCGTTCGCGTTCCAATACCACCGCAACGACATGGTCACCTCGCCGCCGGTGGCTCAGGCGCGAGACGTGGGGGGCGAAGTGGCGTTCTCGGGCGCCATGTATTGTTGGGGTGACCCGCCCGCGCCTTGCGTCAACCAGCGGATCGACGTGTTCCTCACCGTCTGGTACAACATCCTCAAGGTGCCCGAAGGCTACACGGCGCTTCCGCCACCGTAGCGTTTCCTGTGCGGACCTTGGTCGCGCCCTGTGGATTCCACGGGCTTTGCCGCCGTATCTCTGGTCTGACGCGCAAAGAACTCATCAAAACCCGCGTGAAACGTTAACAATTCACGTGACGCGCGGCGTGAAACTTTCCTTCACGACCGACAACACGAGATGCGTGCTGGTTCGCAGGATGAATTTGTTCGTGAGCATACGCTTCACGAAGCCATTGAGGTCATCGATGTCGCGGAACTTCGCGACGACCACCGCGTCGTATTCCCCGGTCACGTCGTAGATGCTGCACACGTGCGGGTCGCGGGTGATGTCCTGCTCCACTTCCTGCAAATGGCCGCCTTGGATCTGGAACTGGATCAACGCGGTGACACTGTAGCCGAGTTTCTTGGCGTCGAGCTCCGGGATCATCCGTTTGATGATACCGTCGTCCTTCAGGCGCTTGATCCGGTTGTGGACCGTCCCCACGGTGGTCTTGCAACGCTCCGCGATGGTCTTGAAATTGGTCTGCGCGTCGCCTTGGAGGATCTTGAGGATGTTCCGGTCGAGGTCGTCCATCTTCTAGACCCGGCAAACGGCCCCCGTCGTTAAAAGACGGGCGCAAACGACGCGACCGTTTCAACGACGTGACCCAAAGGCGTTTGAAGGCCTTGCGGACCTGGAGAAACCGTGCGGAGTCGCGTTTGCCTGTTGAGCACGGTGCTGCTCCTCCTTGTCCCGGCCGCCTCGGCTCATCCCGACTTCTTCGAAACGCCGATCCTGGAGGATCCTGCCGATTACGGGGCGCAGCCGGGACTCGACGTCGTGACGCTCGGCCATTGGACGACCTACTACTACGACGCGCAGAACAAAGTCCACCGAGGATTCTACCTCAACGTCTGCGTGGGCTTCGTCGATCTGACAACGGCCGAAGGTGTCCGCGTGCACCTGTTCGCGACGATCAATGGCACGATGCGTGAGTTTTGGGCCGACGTCGGATTCGTGGGCGCAAAAGTAGTCATCGTCGACCGCAACACCAACGCGACCGCGAACCAGACCAGCGTGACCTTCAATCTACCCTTCCACGAAAACGATGTGGCAGAGGGCGTCCACGTCTCGGATCTCTTCGTCGCAACCTCGACAAACCATAAGGAAGCATTCGCGACGCAAGGTCCGTTCAACCGTATCTTCCATGACCTCATGCCATTCGACAACGAAGACAAACCCACACTGTACCTCGTGACCCCTGAGGTCCGCGGATCCATTGTCGTCGAAAAGCCATGGCCGTTCTTCCGGCTCGATCCATCGACGCCGCTGGCAGTGTACATGGTGCCCCGAGACGAGGCGCGGTTCCGCATCTTGTTTACTCCTGCCGAGGGCCTCAAGGACGACGTCGTCCGGTTTTTTCCCGCATTGACGGCCGGTTGGAACCTGTCGTCGAATTACCAGTTCCTTGGACCGTTCGGCGACCAGCCCATGGAAGTCTCCTTCTCCCTGGGTCGCGACAATGCCACGGTCGGCGAAACCGGCACCGCATTGATCCGGGCCATCTCCAACCGCGGCGGGTACCAAACCATCGAGCTCAACGCGAAGGTGATTTCCCCACAATTATGGGCGCCCGAGAGGTTCTTGTTCGTCCCCGCCGCTCCAACCGTTGGTCGGGAAGAAGCGTTACGCGTCCATGTGCTAGGCGCCGACGGAACGCCAGCCTCGCATTCGGCCGTCGTCTGGGAACTGCGCCATGACGGCGCACTGGTCGCGAGCAATCAAACGATCACCGATGCCGATGGAGTCGCGACCTTGGTACACCTCTTCGACCGGCCCGGTCGCTGGACTCTTGCCGTCTCCCTACCGAATGAGTCTCCAGCGCCCTTGGCAGAGTTTGGCTTCGAGGTCGTTTCGCCGAGCGTGCCATTGACTGGCGGTTGGGCCGTCGCGGCGATCGTGGCCGCTCTCGTGTTGGGTCGCCGACGTCACTGACCCGACGGGCCTTAGCGCAGCAAGAACAGCAAGGCCAGGTCGACGATGAAGAGCAGCACGATCATGACCTCGAGGACCAAGTTGCGTCGGCTGTCGCCTTCCTCCGTCGCCAACTGATACAAACCGTTGAGGACACGGAGCTTCTCGTCGACCGTCTCCCGCCATGCGGCGAGGTGGAACTTTTCCTGGGCCGCCGCGTAGACGCGCGCCAGGAACCAGTCTCCGAGGAACTTGGTGATGTTGTCGACTTCGTCGGCGAACTCGGCGATCTCCATCCGGACGAGTCCGAGTTCGTGGGCGGTCTTTCGCGCGCTTCGGTAGAAAAACGGTCGCCGGTACAGTTCCGCGAGCTCGTCGTACGCCTTGGCGAGCCCATCGTCGAGGTAATCGTCATACGCTCGGAACTCGAGAAGCTGAAGGTTCGCGATCTCGAACACGAAGAGGATGTCCTCGTAGGCGGGGGTGGGGTCGAGGATGAAGGCGGCGTCCCAGTCGATGACGACGAGATCGTCGGTGTAGTAGCTGAACCATTTTCGGAGCGATTCGCGGACCTCCTTTTCGTGCAGGCGGGTCCCGTCTTCTCCGGAGAGTAAACCGGCGATCTCGCGGTCGTGGCGATCAAGGAACCCGACGGGCGATTCATCGACGTCGGACAATGCGAACACGGTGTACGCCTCATCGAGCACATTCTCCGTGTATCGTCCGCGGACCGCAGGCTCCCAAGCGGCTTTTTCCCGGTCGAAGATCGCGCGCCCTGCCTCCCGCAACGGCATGCGCACGCCGTCGATCACCACGAAGGAATCATCGAAGCCTTGCAAGAACGCGAGGGATGGCACGTCAACGGGGATGCGCAACCGGACGCTCACGACCCCAAGTTGGTAAAAGTGGAGCCGGACCTCCGCTTGGGCGGAGCCCCATTTCCCGTCCACCTGGATGGCGGGACTCCCGAACAGGATCGGCCGCGGGAATTCCACATACGCCGGCGTCCCCTTGCCGACCTCGGGCGCTTTCAGCGTGCCCCGGGTCGCGGCCGTCCGGCTCAGCGCGGTCATGTCGAACGTGCCGCCCACGTCGAAGAACCGGTAGCTCACGACTTCGCCGCGCAAGTCCTTAGGATTCCCTGTTGGCCGTGATAATGCCTTCGAAGCATCCCAATAAACCGGTAACCGCGCCCCTTGTCGATAACAAGTTTTTTATGCCGACCCAGGTCCTCGACGCCTTCCTTGCCCCTCACGACCCTCGGCACGAACTTCTGGAACGGACGCCTCAGCAAGGGCTGCGAGTTGTGCCGCGAGGGCAAGAAAATGGTCGTCTACGTCAGCGGGCTCTGCGACTCCCACTGCTTCTACTGCCCCGTCGGGCGCGACCGGATGTACACCGACGTCACCTTCGCGAACGAGCGGAAGATCCAACCCGACGACGTCGCGTCGCTCATCGCCGAGGCCAAGAGCATGGACGCCAAGGGGGTCGGCATCACGGGCGGCGACCCCCTCAAGGTCCCTGACCGCGTTGCGGAATATTGCCGGGCCTTGAAGGCCGAGTTCGGACCCAAATTCCACATTCACCTCTACACCCAAGCCGTCACGGATCCAGCGAACTACCAGAAACTCGCGCAGGCCGGTTTGGATGAGATCCGGCTCCACCCGCCCGTCGGCTGGTGGGACAAGATGGAGAAAAGCCCCTACGACGCCCTCTTCAAGGCCGCCTTGAAGACCGGCATGATCGTGGGCTGCGAAGTCCCGGCCATCCCCGACAAGGAAGACGCGCTCCTCGCGCTGGCCACGTACCTCAACGGCATCGGCGTCCCGTTCGTCAACCTCAACGAGTTGGAATTCAGTGAAGCCAACATCGACCAACTCTCCGCGCGCGGTCACCAACTCATGAACGACCAAAGCAACGTTGTGCTCGGCAGCCGCGACACGGCTTGGAAAGTGGTCGGCGCGGCGATGAAAGCCAAACTCAAGACCACGGTCCACTTCTGCGCGTCCACCTACAAGGACTCGGTCCAACTCCGCAAACGTCTCATCCGACAAGCCGAGACGAAGGAACGCGACCTCGACGTCACCACCAAGGACGGGACGTTGCTCTTCGGCATCATCGATGCACCCGCTGTCGAACTCGAAGCGCTGTTCGAACGGCTCGTCGCACACGAAAGAGTCCCGCTCAACCTTTTGCAGATCAACCGCGCCAAAGCCCGAATCGAGATCGCGCCCTGGCTCCTTGAAGAGATCCACGGGCGCCTGCCCGCTGGATCCTCCTTTGTGGTCGAAATCTACCCGACCTCCAGCGCACTCGAGGTCGAGCGAACCCCCTTGCCGTTCCCGGACGGGGCCTGGGACGACGAAGAAACGGAAACGCCGATCGTCAAACGCGTGCGCTAACGAGGCGTTATATCGTCTAGCGTAATCGAGACGAACGAATGGCAAGGCGGTGGGTGGCCTACGCGGCATTGTTGTTCAGCGCAGTCCTCGCGGCGAGCCCGCTCGTCCTCGCCCAAGCCCTTCCCCCGGACGTTTCGTTCACCTGGGACCCCGAGCAGCCGTTCGTGGGCGAAGACGTCCAGTTCCACGACACGACCGAACCCGGCGAAACGACGATCAATGAGTGGCGCTGGGAATTCGGCGACGGCACCACCAGCAATGAACAGAATCCTCGGCACGCCTTCCCTCACGTAGGACTTTTTGCGGTCACCCTGACGGTCCTCGACGCGAACGGCGTCGCCCACAGAGACTCCGCCACGCTCAACATCGCAAAGGCCCCGAGCTTCTCCCTGAATCTTCCCGCCTGGCTCCACTGGCTCATGCCGGCGCTCTCGAGCACCGTCCTGCTCACGCTCGGCGTGTTCGTGCTCGCGCGCGGCCAACCAACGATCTACAACCGCGTCTTCTTCCTCCTCTGCCTCGCGAGCTCCGTCAAAGGATACACCGAAGGGTTCCTCCTGTTCCTTGGCGAGGTCGGTGCGGCACAGTCCACGTTCGCCGACTTCCTCGCAATCATGAATCTGTTCACGGCGTTCTTCTACGCGCCCATCTTCGTGTGGTTCGTCCTGGTCTTTCCCCGACCCGTCCGGCCGTGGCTCAAGAACGGGTCGCGCGGCGCTTGGGTGCTCCTGCTGGCCCTTCCCTTCTTCGTGCTCCTCGGCGTCCCCGCCCTCGCCGGGACGTTCAACGCGATCTTCAACGTGTACGTCTCCATCCTGACGCTCGGCGCGTTGGGCGTCCTGGTCTACCACGCTTGGGAGACCGACAGCGACGAGGAGCGCCACCGGCTCCGGTTGTTGGCCGCCACGTTCTTCATCATCGTCTTCGAGACGATCCTCATCGCCATCATGGACGTCGCCGGCACAAGGGCCGCGCAACTTGGCCACGCAACCATCGCGCAGACCTACGACGACCTAGGGAACGTGTTCGGCACCATCGTCGCCCCGATGCTCGAGATCATCGGTCTCTTCCTCGTGATGTACGGCATCCTGCGCTACCAACTCCTGGGTGTGGAGCGCGTCGTCAAACGCGTGACGCGGGGCGCGATGTTCGGCATCACCATTTTCGTCACCTTCGTCACGGTCGGCAACACGGCGGAATACTTCATCGAAGCACGGCTCCCCGGGGACGTTCCCGCCGGGTTCTTGATCGCGGGCTTCGTCGCCGCGCTCGTCATGATCCCGATCCAAAAAGGAACGGAGAAGCTTGCGAACCGCTGGTTCCCCGATGCCGGCTCCAAGGCCCCGGATTACCTTGCGCAGCGACGCATGGAGATCTACGAATCCCAGTTGCGGTACGCGTTGTTGGATGGCCACCTCAAGGCCAAGGAGCTCTCCATGTTGCGCGCGTTATCGGAATCGATCGGGATCCTGCCGCAAGAACTGCAGTTGGTGGCGAAGAAGTTCCCGAACCTGGATCCGACGCGGCTTGCGCCAGGTCCGATGCCGGCCTAGGTCGCCCGAAAAGCGTCCAAAATGGAAGCCAGTCCCAACAACTACGAACTTCGCGTTCCGACCCGCCGGAGCCAAACTCGTCGGCGAAGCGGCCGGACCCCCCCGCAGCACACTTCGCAAAACGTGTCAATCCAATATTCGGAAGCCAAGCCATTGTCTATATTCGTGGGCATCGTTCGGACTGTCGAATGGCCCCCACCATCGCGAGGTCGCAGAGGAGAATGGGCCTCGTTTTGTTCATTTGTCTTCTGGTAGGGATTCCAGCGTCGGCGTCAGCCCAGTCTGACGAGTCCACAATCATTCATCTCTCGCCGATCGTCGCGCCGACCGAGCGGGAAACCTTTCGTGATCCAGAAGGGGACACAGACGCCGCGATGATCGATATGAGCCGAATCTGGATTGATAGAGGTGGTTCTGGCACCGTCGTCGTTTTACAACTCAGGCAGGTTTCCCGCCCCTTGCCCGAGGACCTAGATTGGAGGCTCGGATTTACGTTCGAGTTGGATACACTGTTCCGAGACCCGTATTACGCTCGTCTCGAGGCCGGCGTGAGCGAAGTCCGGGACGGAACCCACCGAGGTTCCGCACGGTTTGTCAAGGACGGTGCGGTCATGCCCGCAACCTTCGAGATGTCCGACGGCGCGCCCGGCTATGTGCGGTTCACCTTCGAGAATCGTTTGGAGCCCTGGGTCGATTCCGGCTCCCGGCGTTTTTCCGGTCGTATTTCTCTCAGTGGTGGAGGTTCCGTTTCTGAAGATCAGTTTTCAAGCGGCGGAGGGATTCCGGGGATTGGGGCGCCGCTTACCATAATGGTGCTCATCGGCTCCGTTGTATGGCGGCCACGCCTTTAACGAGGGTTTCCTACGCTAGAGGCGGCGTTGCGCGCCAACCACGAGGAGTAGACCCACAATTAGGGTTACGAAGCCTGCGCTAGATGAGGCCGCCGCGTCTGCCGAATCCGCCCCGGATTCAAGGCGGCGGCTGCCGAAGGATTCCTGATTCGAGAACATGTATGTTGGCTGAGTCGGGTCTTCCGACGCCGCGAAGTCGGCCATCCAAAGCGTGGACGGCAATTGAAGTTCAGCAATAACTTGAATGAACAATACGTCGCCGGCGTCGGTCCCCGGCAACAACGACTTTGGTATAATCAATCGAATGGAATTTGATGCGTCGTCCACACTACCTTGCAACGACGCTCTTCCCTCTTGTGATTGGTTCCAGTTCGCAGGGATGAAGGTGAACTCCCAGTGTTCGCTCCGAAACTCTGCGCGCGCGTGCGCATAATCGTTCGGATCGTTTGGGACGCGAAACGCACTAGGCGAGATGGCCACCGAGTAGACGGCGCTGGATTCAGGGATTCGTCCAACGGTAGCAATTTCTTGAAGGCTCACCACGCCCACTGTCAACGCGAGCGACGTGGAGGTTTCATCGCTTAACCAAACCGCCACGAGGTCGGTAGCGCTCGGGTCGTAAGGAGAGTCCACCCATGTTGCGCTGACGTCTCCGGACGGGTCGACAATCTCGGGGTTCGATGCCGTTCCAGCAAGTACGCCGGGAAGCAAAGGGATAATCAGACCGCTGAGGGCGACGCACCACGTGGCGACGGCTTTCAAGCCAATCGACATACGTTGCGCCGTATAACTGGGTTCGTGGCGCCGTTTCCACGGCCAACGCCTATGACGTTTAGAGGTTTGCACCGCGCGGGAAGGTGTCAAGCGTGGTGGTCGCCAAGGGCTCTTATGCGGTTTACGAAGTGCTGTTCGTTTCGTTGATTCTCGGTGCGGTCAGCGTTCCAACCGGCCTTGCAGGGACATTGACGGGGCTGAACCAGAGCGTTCCAGCAGCCACGCCGTTGGGTCTTGAGTCTGATTTCGCAAGCCGGGTTGTCGAGGCGATAACGGAAGTTGAAGGCGGGGCGCGGGTGGGTTTGAATGCCTGGTCCCCAACGTTGCCGCCGTCGTCTGAGGGCCTGCAGGGTCTATTCGCCTTAGACGAAGCGTTCATTGGTGAACAGCGGCAGGTAACGGGGGACCTCATCATCCTGGCCCGTGAGTCAATAACAATCGGTGCACCACTTACCGCGGTCCAGCGGTCAGGTCCGAACGGAGGAGTGTCGATTGCTCTGATTAGCATGGGATCATTGGAAGTTTCCGCCGACATATCCGCTGGCGACGGAGGTACGTATGGCATTACGCGAGAGAATGACGCGGGGCGCCCCGGCGTTCCTGGGGGGCATCTCATTTTGATTGCCCGCGAGAAGACGATTCTCACAATTGTAAGTGCCAACGCTACGATCACGGGCGGCCGTGGTGGAGACGGCCAAGGAGTGGCGCGGCTAGGTTCCTTTGATCGCGCGGATGCCCGAAGCTTCGGGGGCGTCGGCGGTCAGGGCGGCAACGTCGTGCTAGGCCTCGCAGCGACCGCCCTTGGGCACCTTAGCAAGCCGGGCGACGGCGGTGCGGGCGGGACCGCGTTTGCCGCAGGTCACGAGGCAACGGTTGCAGGCACGGACGGCGGAAACGCCACTGCCGCTGGAGGGCCGGGTGGGAATGGCGGCCAAGCATTACTTTTCTCGAGTCTTCCGCCACTATTCGCGGCGCTCGGGTCCTCAATGGCTCAGAGTGCCGAATGTGATGCCGATCCGGTCGACCATACCGGTTCACCCGGCACGGGCGACGGCGGCCACGGCGAACCGGGGGATGCGGTGCCAGATCCTGGAGGGAATTCGTGCCAAGGGGGGAATGCCGGGTCTGATGCGAAGGCTGCGAGTGGCGCAAGCGGCGGGAATGGGGGCGAAGCGACAGCAACCGGAGGACGAGGAGCGGATGGCAATCTGCGAGGAGGGAACGGCGGTGCTGCGGCCGCCGTAGGCGGAGCCGGCGGCATCGGGGGGTCCGGCGCGAACGGGACGGCCGGCACCAACACCGCGGCTACGGGCGGATGCCATGCGTTTAACAGCGCTAAGGCCGGGACTGGTCAGGAGGGCGGAAATGGAGGAAGCGGCGGATCAGGCGGCGGCGCAGGGGCGCTTGGGGGCGCCGGGGGAGACACCTTGTCGCCATTCGGATACAACGCGGGCCAGGGTGGGAGCGCGAACGCGGGCGGTGGGCAAGGCGTTTCCGGAGAACGCGGAGGAGATGGTGGACCCGGCGGCAGCGGCGTTTGTAACGGAGCGGCGGACAACGGTGACGGCGGGGATGGAGGTGCCGGAGGACTCGGAGGCGACGGAGGAAATGGCGGTAGCTGCACTTACATGGAAGGACCCCCGGGCGCGAGCAAAGTCACCGGCGGACGCGGTTGGACCGGCTTCGCGAGAGGGAATCCTGGCGGCTTTGGGATTGGAAATTCGGGCGGCAAGCCGGGAATCCCGGGTCCTGGCGAGAAAAGCGGCGAGCTCGGAGGCCGTCCCGACCCACCACGTGGTCAGGACGGCACTCATGGAACATGTGAAATTGGCCCACCTGACTTTATGTTGCTCGCGGAGGGGATAACCGATGGTGCGTTGGGTCTCATCGACGTTGCCTGCAGCGAGTTGAATGAATGCTCGACCGACCCTTGCGACTACGTCCTCGACGGCGAGAACTGTCCGCCATCGACGGAGCTTTGCGACTACAATGACGACCTGCCAGGCCGATGCGGTAATCCCACGCCCTCCACTGACCCATGCGATTACTCTGTGTTCCAGGTGGACTCGGACGGCGATCCGGAAACGCCTCCGGAATGCACTTTCCCGCCCTCAACTGAAGCATGCGATTATCCTATGTTCCAGGAGGACCCGGACGGCGATCCGGAAACGCCACCGGAATGCACCTTCCCGCCTGAAGTGTCTACGGAACCGTGCGACTACTTGGAGCCAGGGAACCCGGATTGTGAGTTCCCGCCTGAAGTGTCGACGGAACCGTGCGACTACTTGGAGCCGGAGAACCCGGATTGTGAGTTCCCGCCTGAAGTGTCCACGGAACCGTGCGATTACTTGGAGCCAGGGAACCCGGATTGTGAGTTCCCGCCAGATGTTCCGACGGACCCGTGCGAACTTCCGTTGCTTGAGGGTGAGGATTGCGAATTCCCACCGGACGTGCCTGTGGGCGAACTGATTGCTGACGCGGAGGATTGCCTCGACTTGACCACGCCCGACGCGCCCCGGGACGAAGCGCAATGCCCTCTCGATTGCATCACCAACGGACCCTGCGACGACGAATCGCAGGCAGGAGGCCAATCGGAGCCCGAGTCGGCCAACGAAACATCGGCGTTGAATCCGGGCGATGCGGAAGGCGATTCGGCTCCGTCAGAGAATTCCACGGCTGGAACGTCCGAGGAATCCGAAGCGGCGGAACCGACAACTCAATCCAGCGAAGAGCCGACCTCGGACGCCACCGCGGCGGATAGTGAATCGGGCGCGTCCAATCCGGATCCGGCCCCGGAATCGACGAGCGAAGCAGGCGAAGACCCTTCTTCCGCCAGCGCGAATGCGTCGGAAGAAACGCCGCCGACCAGCGAATCTAGCAACAACGCAACCGAATCAGGGTACGACCAATCGACGCAAGGTGCGGCAACCGAGGCGGAATCTCCGGGCTGATTTAGATCGGCACCGCGGACGTGGCCGTCGCGGGCTCGTGGCCGTTGCTTCCGATCAGGTACTTGTGCACCGTGGCGGCGCCTTTCTTGGCTTGTCCGACCGCTTCGATGATCGAGCTGGGTCCGAGGACGATGTCGCCCGCGGCGAAGACGCCGGGCGTTTTGGTGGAGAGGTCGGGGTTGGTGATGATGCCGCCGTACTTGTCCATGTCAACAAAACCAGTCACCGCTTGCTTGACGGGGGACGCGTTCTGCCCGATGGCGACGATGGCGAGGTCGCAGCGCAACAAGAATTCGGTGTGCGCGACGGGTACGGGGCTTTGGCGTCCGGATTCGTCGGCGGGTCCGAGTTCCATCTGGATGCATTCGACGTACTTGATCTTCCCATCGTCGTCGCCGATGAGTCGGGTCGGGTTGCTGAGCATGATGAATTTGATGCCTTCGTCGCGGGCTTGGTCGAGTTCTTCGGGGCTCGCGGTCATTTGACGCTTGGCGCGACGGTACACGACGTGGACGGTCGCTGCGCCCAAGCGGAGGGCGTTTCGGGCCGCGTCCATGCCGACGGATCCGCCGCCGATGATGACGACGCGGGCGCCTTCGAGGTTGCCCATGGGTTCGCCGAGTTCGAACCGTCGGAGCCAGTCGACGGCGGGTTCGACGCCTTTGAGGTCTTCGCCGGGGCAGCCGATCTTTCGCGCGCTGTGGGTGCCGACCGCGAGGAACACAGCGTCGTTCGCGGCGACCAGGTCTTTCATGTGGACGTTTTCGCCGAGGCTTTTCTCGGTCTGGAATTCGACGCCCCATTGTCGCATGTAGTCGAGTTCGCGTTTCACGACGTCACGGGGCAATCGGTAGCCGGGGATGCCGACCGTGAGGTACCCGCCGAGGACGGGGAGTTTTTCGTAGATGGTGACTTTGTGTCCGCGCTTGGCGAGGTCGGTCGCCGCGGCCAAGCCGGCGGGTCCGGAGCCGATCACGGCGACCTTTTTTCCAGAAGGCGCGGGAAGGGTGATGTCGGCGGGGCCGGGCCAGATGCCGTAGTCGTCGGCGGCGCGTTTGAGCATCATGATGGCGACGGGTTGGCCTTTCTTGCCGACGACGCACGCGTCTTCACACGGGTGGAAGCAGGTGCGTCCGAGGGAACCGCTGATGGGGTACGTCTCGAGGGAAATGCGGAGGGCCTTGCTGAAG
>CAYOZB010000004.1:0-52334 GCA_964408365.1 uncultured Halobacteriales archaeon
CTGCGACAAACAGTCGGCCCCGCGCGATGGGCCGTCCTAATCATGTCCCTGCTCGGTTTTTCACTCACCGGCGCGGCCGGTGCGTCCGCCGGCGAGGTCAAAGTCGAGGATGCGTCCGGTGACCTTCAATACCAATTCGACGAGACCAACTTCCCGCATCCGGGCGCCGATAGCGACCAGGACGCCCAGTTCGATATTCTTCGCATCTGGATCCACGACAATGGAACCCAAGGCATCCTGGGCGGCATGGAAACGTTGGGCCAAAAACCGGCGATCGATCGCAGCTACAGGTACTTGGCGTATTTTTTCCGCATGGACAACACCGAGTACGCAATCAGCCGCGCTGGAAAAGGATGCGAAGGACTCAGCCTGTACAAGCCGGCCGGCCCCGAATTCTCGGACTTCGGCCCGGCCATCGAATGCGTAAACGGCGGCATCTCCGGCGCCACCCTCCAGTTCTCAATGAGCTTCAACGAGGCCCGTGAAAATCTTACCATCAACCCTGACGAAGAAATCCAAGGCATCCGTGCCGCAACGTGGGGATACGTGTACTCCAACAACGGCGTGGCGCTGAAGTACTTCGATGCGGCACCCAACGAAGGGTGGAGCGCCGAATACCGCGCACCCGCCGCAACCATCGTCAACTCATCAATCGAACCCAGCCCGTCACCAACCACATCAAAGGCATTTGCGCCCGGCCCCGCTTTTTTCGCCATCATTCTGGGCGCGACCCTCGCGGTCGCCACTCGAAAACGCGGCCTCTAGAACCACGCGTTACCGGATCGGACACAAAGTACCCATTCCCTGGCAAGCTCTGCAGCCCTAGGGTGTGTTCCCTCCGATGTTCTACAAACACGCTGTCCGCTTTGCCGGAATCATGATCGCGACCCTATGCCTCGCCTTGCCTACGGGGGTCTCAATGTCCTCGCAGAGCACGCAACCTGTCCTGAGCACTGCCCCTACGATGAACTCGTTCTTGGTCTCGAGCCAAGCGTGCTCGGACTACGCTTGCGCCCTTTGCCAGGTCATGGGGCCGGTCAACTGCGCGACGGAAGGCGGCGTCGCACCGCCACTGGAGACCCGCTGCGTACCACACGAGGACGGCTGCGAATGCGTCTGGATGTGCGTCCCAATCTTCCCGGTTGGCACCACGAAGACGTCCGCCTGAACGTTCGAGACGTCGTACCAGTGGCGTCGCCGACGCGGCCGTCACTTGGCCCCGGCGTCCAGAAAGACAGTGAGGGAGGCATGTGGTTTGGTTTCCAGGACCAAGACGACGATTAACGCCGCATTGTTCCACCCGGTCCGGCGCCGCATCGCCGATCTCATCACCGAGCACCCAGGCGCCCGACTGACGGCCCTTTGCCGTGTAGCGGGGACAAGCCGTCGAAATGCCACGTATCACCTCGGGGTGTTGGAACGGAATGGCATCATCGCCGCGTTCCGCACGACTCGGATGTCGCGCTACTTCCCGCGCCAGACCGGAAACGAATCCGCCGCGTCGGTTGCCGCATTGTTGCGCGGACGCGCGTGGGAGCTTGCCAGGTTGGTTCGTGACGAGCCGGGCTTGATGCAAAAGGACCTGACGTCGCGACTGAACATGAGTCGCAAGATCTTCCGAATCTATGCCACGACACTACAGGCGCACGTGATCATTGAGGAGAAGAAGCAGGGTCGATCCCGCTTCTATTTCGCCGCCGCGCGGCTCGAAACCGTGGCTCCCCTGCTCCAGGGAAATGCGTCACCAGCGGCCGCCGTCTGAGGCGGAGCGGGTCTGCCGGGCGCGCCTTTTCTGTACGTTACCGATTGGGACACAAACTGCAAGTCCCTCGTTGCAAGAGCGCCTCCAGGTGGGCACCTCAGGCAGCAGATCCCTTCCAACGGGTGGGGAATGGACACGGGCGAAGAAAATCGTCACACGAAGTTTGCGGGGAGAACAGCAGGCGGGCCGAGACATCGCGGCCGCATGTCTGCGCGCGACGGGCGGCTTCGCCGGGCGATCCAAAGGAGCGATGAAACTTCCACCCGACCACATCGCCGACGCGCTCAGCGACTTGCTCGGGTTTTTCCAAGAGGTCCTGGAGCACGGCGTCGCAGCCGCCCTTCAGCTATTGAAGCTGGAAGAATATCTGAAACGCCGCTTCACCGAAGTTCTCGCCGCAGTCGTCGACCATGCGACGCAGGAATTGGAGCCCGCCACGCGCGAACTCGTACGCACAGTCATGCTCGACACCATCGCGGACGTGTTCGGCGACTCCGACGACGGACCCGCCAGGACCGCGCTCGAAAAACTTGCAAAATCACTCGATTTCCCCAATCTTCTCGCGAGGCTGCTCAACCGGATCCTGCTTTCGTACCTGACCGCCCAGTGGCAACGGCACATAGACGGTGCCACCGCGGACGAAAAGCCCAAGATGGCGTTGCGCAAGGACCTGAAAGACGCGGTCCAAGAAAGCACGTTCAGCGTCCTCGGCAAGCGACAACCTGAACTGGAAAAAACGGACTGGCGCAAAGAGGCGGCACGCGCCCTCCTCGCAGAGATTGTTTCCCTGATCGAGAAGGATCTTCGGAAGGGTTCCCCCGAGTGAGACGCTTCCTCTTGATCCCTCCGCAAGCGGAGGGCTCCCTCCGGTCGTTGGTTGAAGACGCGGAACAGGCGGGCGATCCAATCGGCATCGCGCTTCCCTGGACAGGGGAGCGCCCGAACACAGGATTCTACGCTGAGTGGAACGGCGTCATAGCCCACGTCCCGATGAGACAAGCCGCAAAAGAGCTGGTCGGCGCCGCTATCGCCACGTACCGCGCCGATGAACTCGAACCGCGTCACGATCGAGACGACGGGTGGACCCGACGATTCGAGATTCTTCTTCCCGCACGCTCCGAAAAAAAGTGGGAGCGCGTGACGCGGACCCTTGCGGACGCCCTTCTGCTCCTGTCGGGGGACCAGGTGACAATCCGGACGCTCCCTTACGCGTACGACTACGCCCCCTTTTCCGGGAAGCAGCACCAGACCGTCGCCCAAGGCGTCTTCGACACCGTCACCTTGTTCTCCGGAGGACTCGACTCCCTCGTGGAGACCGTCCGACTGCTCGAAGACAACCGACGGGTCCTGCTCGTATCCCATTGCGCCGACACTCCCACCGCCGGCGCCCAGAACCGCATCCTCGAAAAACTACGCCAACATTACGGCCCCGGCGCCTTCGACCATCTCCGGTTCAACATCCGGAGCAAGACCAAATTAGCCCAGACCCCACGCTTCCCCCTCCCTCCTCTTTCCGAACGAAGCCACCGGACCCGATCATTCCTGTTCCTCGCCCTCGCAGCGGCGGCCGCCGAGGGATTCGGTGTCAAGCAGGTCACTATGCCTGAGAACGGGTTCATCGCACTCAACCTCCCCTTGGATCCGAGCCGGACGGGCACGCTCAGCACGAGGACCGCCCACCCTCAGTTCCTCGCTCGCGTAGAAGACATCTTGAAGCGCCTTGGAATCGACGTCGCATTATGGAATCCGTTCGCCCTCACGAACAAGATCGACCTGTGCGCTGAGGCACCGGACTTCGCCAAGGCGTTGTTCCTTGACACCCTTTCATGTTCCAAACCGGGACGTTCCGGACAATACGACCACTGCGGATACTGTGTTCCCTGCATCCACCGGCGCGCAGCCTTTTGGAACATCGGCATCCTGGAAGAATGCGCCCAAAATCCGGTCAGCGACCTCGGTCGCGTTTCTGTGGCCGCGCGCCGAGATCTCGTCGCCCTAGTCAGGTTCGCAAGGTACTTGGAGAACGCCACGCGGCTGCGCATCAGCATGTTGCTGCAGAGTCACGGAATCCTGCCCCCCTTGTCCAGCAAGGATCATGAGAAGATGGCCGACATGGTGGTGCGGTGGGCCAAGACGTTCCTGGAGTTCATCGACGACCAGGCTTCCAAAGAGACAAAACGTCTCCTGGGCCTGGGGAGCAGGCCATCGTGATCGCCCTTTCCGTACGGCAGCCGTGGGCAAACGACATCGCCGACGGTTCCAAGACAATCGAGACACGACGCTGGAAGACCGAGTACCGCGGGATACTGCTCATCGTTTCATCCCGAGAGCCACCGATTCCTCCGGCGGGGGCTGCCGTCGCCGTCGCGAAGCTCGTCGACTGTCGCCCGATGAGACCCGCCGACCGGTCCACATCCAATTCACAGTACGAGGCGGGTCTGTTCGCGTGGGTGCTGCAAGACGTCCGACGCGTCCGACCGTTCCCGGTCCGGGGGCGACTTGGCCTGTTCGAAGTCCCTGTACGATTGGGACCCGATGGGCTCCCCTGCGCCGTATTCGACCCCACGTCAGCCGCACGTTCAGTCAGCGGCTCACCACGACGTGTTAACGCCGCAAAGAAAACATTTTCATCGTCGTCCCAAACGCAAGGAAACAAGGATTCCCATGGCGAGGCCGACACCGGCAGCAAATGAATGGCTCGTTTACATCTTGGGCGCCGGCGCCAGCGTCCCGTGCGGCCTTCCCACCATGAAAGACCTCTGGCTGAGAGGGCTGGAAGAAATCGAAGAGCAGCCTCTTCGGTTCTGCATGGAGCTCTGGGGAAGCCGCTTCCCCGGCCTCGACTTCGAGGAAGCACTCACGTGGCTGCTCACACACGACGAATTCGACATCCCACTCCTATTCACCGGCAATTTAGCATCCGACGCAAGGCAACTCGGAATCGACTGGACGCCCGATCTGGCCCCCGGCATGGTGCGCTCGATTCTGGAACGCCTGCCTGAGGTCGCCTTCACACGGATGGCCGACCTCGGCCGGCTTGGAACCTACGAAGCCCTTTCCCGTCGGATCAAATCGCAAGTGGAAGCCGGCGCCCAAGTCGACGTAATCTCATTCAACTGGGACACCCTCTTCGAATTGGCGTTCGAGCAGGTCGGCACGATCGACCACTACTTGGCGGTACAAAGGCCGGCGCGAGGTCGGCCACGGATCAGGCTTCTCAAGCCCCACGGCTCCCTGGGTCTCACGACGTGCACGAACCCCTCCTGCATCCGCGACTATGCACGCCCGACGTTCGCCTCGACTCGTCGCGACTGGTACGTTGCCCGACGGCCCCTTTCCGACCCATGCCCCAACTGCGGTCAACCCCGGCAACCTTTGATCATCCCCCCGAACCAATGGAAGACGCTCCCGCCGGAATTCATGCTCCTACCGAAAACCATGGTCGGCCCGCGTAACGTGAAGGATTGGTACCAAGGCACATGGCGCCTGGCCTACGTCGCATTGCGCGAAGCCACCCAGACCATCTCCTTGGGGTATTCCTGGCCGGCCAGCGATTTCCAAGCGCGCCTCCAGGCACGGCAGGCGTTCGCCCGTGGACGTCATCCGCTCCGGGTCGTGACCGGGGCCCCAGCCAAGGGGTACGAACCCGATGTCTGGGCCCGGGCGGCCCTGCGCGAACGCGTCTATAGGTTGTTCCCGAACATCACCGCGTTCCGCAACTCGTGCACCTTCGACGAGAACGGGATCGAAGGGTTCCTGACCGCCCTCAACTCCGCATGAACAGCAATCAGCAAGACGTCGAAGGCCTCGATTCACCGTCGGATTCCGCCAGTAGGAGGCACGTGTCGAGAGCGTGGCGGACTAAGCCACGCCATCCACAACGGGTTACGGATTCGAACACAAAGTTTACACGACGCGAGACGGCAGGGACCGTCCAACTTTTCGTCCAGACGTCGGCTGGACATCAATGCGCAAGTCGAGAATACACCGAGGCGCGGCCACGCAACCCCACGTTCTTTTGTTGGGGCCTCGTGGGCCCACGACTCTCGTCGGGGCGGCTGCCGACGAGCTCCGAAAACGTGGTATCCTCGTTACAGAGAAAACGCCTGCAGAACCGGAGACCGTTGCCACGCTGCTGCGCGCGGCGGACAAGGTCGAACTGGTCATCGCCGACATGACGACGCCGAACATCAACGTGGCCTTTGAACTCGGATTGTTGAGTGGACGCGGGGTAGAGACGGTCATCTTGCTGCGAAGTGGGCGGCCGTACGCCGCCGAGCACCTCGAATCGCTCGCCGGCCTTGGGGTGCCTGGGACGCGCTTCGTGTTCGTTGGGAAAGGACTGGGCAAGACGCGTCATGCGCTATCGGTGATCGCGGAATACATCGCCCTCCGAAGGGAATTTCCTCGGGGGGCCGGCGGACTCGTCAAACCTGAGGGGGATTCCGCTTGACCAAGGCACGCTGCTTCTTTCTGATGCCTTTCGCGCCGGAGCTTCGGTATTTTTACCTGTTCTTGAAAGCGCACTTGGAAAAGGTGCTCCCCGTGGTCGTTGAGCGCGCGGATGACCGGGTCTTGACCGTCCCGGTGTTGGAAAAAATCAGTGACGCCATCCGCCGAAGCGATGTCGTCTGCGCAGACTGCACGGGACGCAATCCGAATGTGTTCTACGAGTTGGGTCTTGCGCACGCGCACAAGAAAAAGGTCATCCTGATCACCCGACAGCCAGTCGAAGAGATGCCCAGCGACGTGCGGCATTTCGAATTCATCGTGTTCACATCCCATGACGAATTCTTGAAAAAACTCGAGACCACGCTGTCCTACCTCATCAAAGGAATCTACGACGAATTGTACGACGAGGGGAAAAACATCTTTGAACGGTTTCAACGGGAGACGTCCGCCGTCGGCAAGGTAGTGTCGAAGGGGGAGTTTGTGCGGCGTGCGCGCACCGCAGAACAGATGAACCCGTTGCCGGCCATTACCGACCGTCGCCGCCTCGCCGACTTCGCCTTACGCACGGTCGTCGAAAAACCGGACCAGTTGGACGGGCAACAGGTCATGGGCTGGCTGAATGAACGCGGTGAAGATGTCTAAGGGTGGCAGCGTGACGCACCGGGCGCACTTTCAGTTTTCGACGAAAGCTCCCCACGAGCCGATGGCGAAACATAGGCATCCGAAATATTTGGCTTCATGATGAAGCGTTACTCGGAATCGACCGCAATCTTCTCGAGCCGGTACAATTCGTTTACAACCAGAAACTCCGCAAGCTGCTCCTCGGGCCCTTCCTCGATTTCGCGGTGGGACCGCGGATTTCGGTACGTTGCGAACGCAGCCGAGAACAGCTGGCAACGGGCCCTCTGCTCGCCGCTCCCGAGTCCTGGCCACTTCAACTTAGGAACATCGGAAAGGAGCGCCTGCGCCATCAGCTTGGAGCCATGCTCCTCCGACCCGGTGCGTGCCCGGATTTGACTCTCCAGTCGGCGGAACGCCGTGATGATGCGTTTGTCCGGGTCGTCCCAGAACGTCAACGCTAGATCGATGATTCGAGGGTCGACAATACTGAATGGGATGACGGGTGGGAAATCCCGCCATAGAAGCTTGTTTTCTCCGCGTCTTTCTTCTCGATCCAGGATGTAGTCATGCCATCGTTGGGGTCGTACTGGTTTCGCTCGCTCGATAGCACGGATGTCTGCCTGGGTGAGGGCCGAGAGATCGATTCGTTCGAAGATGTTCGGCTTGACGACGACTTCGTCGATTTCTACGCCGTGGGCCTCGAGGAGCTGCAAGACGTAGGCCAGGCCGTGCGATCCTTCGCCGGCGTATCCGGAGCCGAAGCCGGACTTGACGGCCACCAGGTCGTGTTCTCCGAACGTTAGGAGAATCCCATGGTGGGTCTCCCGGGTGAGGATGCGGGCCTTGGACGGCTGGTCGCCGAACTGAAGGAAACGTTGGATGGCTTCGACGCAAGGCTTCGTGGTGCCGCCCATTCCGACGTACTGAATCGCGGCAGGGTCGCTCGGCGCCATTCGCCACTTCTTGCGTGTTCTAGCCAATCCTGCCAGCCTGGCGCGTTATGTTTGCGCCCGGTTCGGCGGAGGCACCGAGCCTTCTTTTCGGTGTCGGTTTCTCGTAACGCAGACGTGTGCTCTGGACGTGGCGGTCCACGCTCCTTCCGGTGAGATTGTTGCGAATCGGTTCATGCGCCCAGGCTGGGGCTCCAAAGGCGCCGCGGCCTATTCTCTCCATCTCTTTACTAGTCCTTTTCCTCGTCTTCGAGGACACGCCGTTCTACGCGAGTAGTGCGGTGGGAGCATTTTGAGCACTCGAGGTACCGCGTCGTCTTTTCCTGGGTCCCCCCGCGCACATTCTTTTCCTTCACGCTTGGGTCCTGATATTCCGCCAGCGAAAAGTCTGCGTCGCATTTTACGCATCGGCGTTCGCTTTGCAGATGAAGTACTGCGAACAGGGCGGCGGCGATGAAGACAAGGACGA
Organism: uncultured Halobacteriales archaeon; assembly: GCA_964408365.1. GTDB lineage: Archaea > Thermoplasmatota > E2 > JACPAO01 > JACPAO01 > JACPAO01. The sequence continues at coordinate 8,255 of CAYOZB010000004.1, forward strand.
CCCCAAAGACGAAGATTTGTTGTTGCCCAACGTGTGGCGGCAGATACCTCGCGCCGGCCGTGGCCGCGGTTGCTAGGAGTAGTCCAAGAGGGCCGGTCAGCCACACGAGTGCGCCGACTCGGGCTCTTCCGAGTAGTCGGATGATGAGGCGGGCGATTTCCGTCATGCCCTCGTCGGCCCGCTCACCGTCGTAAGTCACGGACCTATCGTGAACCACGCTTTGGTTTGTGACGGGTCCGATGTTGACGGTTCCCACGTTCGCGAATCTGGCCCCATGGTTGTCGATTGCTGTGTTCTGCTCGTTTTCCGGCATGGTTTCACGCGTCCTGTTTGCAAGGGTACGGTAGCGAGTCGCCGAAGCCGCGCACTTCGTCGCAGAGGGTGCAGCGGCCCGCCTCCCCGATGCTTGCGGGTTTTAGGATCGAGTCGGCGACTCGGTATTGCAAGGCCACATTTTTGGGTCGGTTGGTCTTGGTTCCCAGGAGACTTGTCAGAAGAAGTTCGACGGCCAGGCTTGCCGCGAGCGAGTTGAGGTACCCGATGCTGATGGCCTTCTGCGCACCTGCGCCGTAGTTCGCCGGCTCCTCTTCCCCGAGGAGGCTACGACATTCGAGGCAAGGCTGGTCAGGCAACACGAGGTCGGCGCGGACCAAACCCGTCCTGCCGATTGAACCAGTCTTGCCCAAGTCAATGCCGGTGTCGATGAGTGGAATGTACGATTGGTGGACAACGCGGTTCAGGACGACTCGGCTGGACAAGGTGTCGGTGCAGCCGATGATGACGTCGCAATCCAGGAGTTGTCGGGCTATGCTGAGGTTCCGTACGTCGCCACGGATGGGTACGACGTCGGCGGCGCCTAAGATGCGTAAGGTCTCGGCGGCCACCTCGACTTTTGGCTTTCCGACAATGTTGCGTTGCGTTCGGACCAAGCGGTTGAGGTTAGTCTCTTCCACGTCGTCAGGGTCGATGAGCACGAAGTGTTGGGCCCCAAGCATCGCAAATTGTTGCGCCACGTGACTGCCGGTCCCGCCCACACCGACTATGGCGATTCTCCACGTCGAGACCGTCTCTTGGACTTCGCGGGAAATGTAGTCTTCCTGGCGCGCGTGCGCTGGCTTGCCGACACCGGCTGGAGTGGACTGCGGGAAAATGTCTTGAACGGGTTCCGTGACGAGCCGGACGGATGCGGGTTGGGACGTGGCGGATCCAGGGGGATGGACACGGGCTTGCACGGATTCTCGCCCGAACACAATGGCCCCGTGGGGCACGTCGGGGACCCGCAACTGTAATCGTGGTACCAGCAGGCGTTCTCCTTCGTCGTCTATGCCGCTGAAGCCCACGCCACGACTGGAAAATGGATGACTGTGCGTCAACACGATGGCCGACGACGTGAGGCGAGCTCGTTTGGTCACGATGGAAATGAAGTCTGGGTCGACCGTCACGTGAGCGTGGCCCTTTGACGCCGCGACGTCGGGGACTCTGTGGATTTCTCGTGGAAGCAAGCGGGTAAGTCGGGACGTGCGGACCACGCCACAGAGAACGTAGGCTGCCTCTTCTCGGCCGCGGGGGCCGGAAAGCAAGTGCTGGCGAAGATCGTCGAAGACCTTCCCTGGAAAATCAATGCGGTAATTCATTTCATGTCTTTTCCTTGAACCGGTCTTCACAGAACTTGGCGTAACGAAGGAGGGTTTCGCGGCTCATGTCCCACGTCTTGGGGGCCCAGCAGAATTTCAGCCACTCCGATCCGTCGGGCAGTTTTCCGGTTTGGCCGCCGCCCTGGCCGGGCGTCTTTGTGGCGGATAGAAACAGGTCCTTGTCGGTGAAGAACCCGTCCGGCCGGCCTTGCGGATAGCTTGGTGGCACGACGATGCGGAGGGTCACGGATGGTTTGGTCCAGTGTGTCGGGACGGGGACCTCCTTGATGAGGACCAGAACGCTGCCGTCGGGTTCTTCGCGTGTGCTCACGCGTTCGGCGCCGTAGGCAGTGCGAAGGTCAGCGAGTTCTTTGTCGACGCGGGGAAGGAGGGCACCGAATTGGCCATGCGGTAAGTCGTAGAATTGGGAGCCATTCTTGACGCTGTATCCGGTCGCATCGTTCTCGATGCGTTTGTCTGGGTCTTTCCCTTGAGCTTCAAGAAAAAGCCGGTGGTTGGCGGGCACTTGGAAGAACTGATAGAGTTCCTGCCCGGTCATCTCTGGCTTTGGCAGGAACATCTGGTTGCCGTTATAGTGGACGCTTGGTCCTTGCTTTGGGTCCGGTGGCGGAGCCATGCGTTACCGGTGCGATGACAAGCAACATCATCATTCGCGGAATTAGAACGGTTCACCGGATTGACTCTTCCGAATTGTTAAGTACGTTGATCCAGCAGGTTGGGCGACACCGTAATGGCCAAACGAGCGCTGATCTGCTCCATCGGCTTCTATCCTGAATACATTCTCGAAGGACTGGCGCCAGAGACCGCGAAGGCCTACATCATTACAGAAGCAGTGAACGACCGATGCGCAGACCAGGTGCAGACCGCAAAGGGGTTACTCGAGGCGAAAGGGATTCCGGTGGAAATCGTCAAGTGTAACATCTTCCATCCCGATGATTGTTTCCGACAACTCGACGAACTTTTCCACCGACTTGGGAAAACGTATGCAATCGACGTCAACGTCGGACTCGGCAGTCCCGTCTTGAGTGTCATGGGTTACACGATCGCTGCCATCCAAGGTCAACGTGCCTATTGTGTAAAATGGCCGCTGGAAACAGAAACCGGCAGCCACCCCCGAATCGAGTTCGAACCCCTGCCCCAACTTCCCCTCGAGGTGTTCGACGATGTCCTCGTTTGCCTCAACTACATCGGTAGGGAATGCGAGAGCGATGACCGGGGTCTACAGCGGCGCAAGCTGGCGTCCTACTTGAAGCGCAATTGCCGGCCCAGGATCGAGGGTGACGATGACAAGGGCTCGGCGCACCAGAAAGGCGCGCGCATCCGGCAGCTCGTCGAAAAGATGGTAGCATTGCGATACATCTCGGCGTCGCCGAGCGAGAAGGGCACCGAGTACGAGCGGCTCCATCTGGATCCGTTGGGTGAGCGTGTGCGGTTCTTGTTTGGTCACCGCGTCCCCGCGACCGGGGTAAACCTCTGTCTTGACAAAGCCCCCTCGCGAAGCAAAGCTAAGAGGCAGTGACGCGGAGCCTCCTCCGTTGCTACAGCGCATTGGCGTTACGGCCCCGCCACGACCGGAGGCCGCGCCGGTCCGCAAGGAATTCTCGGCGGCCCTCGAAGGGCACGTGAAGTTTGTGTCCGAATCGGGAACGTATCGTCAGGGTCGGAATGCACATTGACAATGCGCGCGCAACGGGCGCCAAGCTTGCTTCTATCGCCGGCCAAAGACGGCGCCGATGATAGCACCCACGGTCACGATCGCCGCCAAAGCGAAGCCTGCGGAGAGCCATCCTTCGATGGTTTCACGGCGCTTGCGCTCGTCGGGCGTTTCGAACCGGACGGGGTCCCACGGATCGCGGAACGGTTCCACAATCCTGTAATCGGGCGAGGCCTAAGTTAAACGTTTCCGCGGTCGCGAAGTGGGGCGACGTTCCCTTCGCTCAGACTTGTGCAACGTCTTGGCTGCAGGGAGGACCGAAAGCGTCCAGGACGCGAGAACGCCGGCAAGAACGCCCATGAATGTCGAGATGAATGGGACGGGGTCGGACAAGGTCGCCAGGTACCCCGTGCCCAAGGCGAGCAAGACAAAGTACGATAGTACGAGTAACACGCTCGCCCCGTCTTGGCCTGACGAAAAACTGCGCCAGAGCGCGAGAACACCAAAAAGGAATCCGACCAGCGCGAGTGCGATGGCGATGGCGTTGTATGCCTGGGGGAGCACGGGGGTCTTGAACGAGCCGAAGACCGCCACGCCGGCCATCACGAAGGACGTGCCCCCGATGACGGCCAAGAGAAGGGGGCGGGTCGTACGGATCCGGCGCCATGTATCGCGAACGCCCATTGCGTCAGGCCAACCGGGTGGGGCCTATTGTGTCCTTCGCGCGTGATGTGCGCGCACTCTCCGGCATTGACCGGTGACCACGCGAGAACTGTCGGGCAACGATCTCAGTCAGACCGGGACGCACCTGCGTGGGCCGCTGGCCGGCCCCTGTAAATCCGAAACGAATGCCCTCGGCGGTGCGTCCCCCCTCCCACATGTTACCCGTTAGACCACAAACCATCCGGTTGCCAGCGCCATCCTTGGCGCGGGGGTTTCCGGACCCCGGTGAACAACATGAAAAACCTAAGACGAAACTCGTTGCTCGTTGGCCTACTCGTAGCCGTCGCGTTCGCCGCTCCAACTGTGGCCGCCACGGAGTCCGCCGCCGCCGTTGAAGCGTGCGATAACAACATCTACTTCGACTGCTCGCACTGCCACCCTGTGATGGGCCAGCCCTGCTTCGACCACTGCTACGTTTACATCGACATCGGATCGCACCACTACGATAACTGCATCCACGCGCCCCCCATCGACAGTCCCTAAGCGCCTTCCCCTGGCGGCCGCGGGGCCGCCAGTTCTCCTTCCCTGTGATTTCGGCGTCTCTAACGAAACACCTCCGCCCGCGGCGTTGTTTTTCCGTTCAGCGCTGCCGACCGCTCCCCTGACAAGGCAAGAAACGGCCGCCAGGCCGCACCGACTCAAAACGCGAGCCAAAAGGCACTTGAGAAACGGTGTTCGGAAACGAAGGCGCCCGGCAGCGGCCGGTACTTGGCTCTTCTGCCAAGAAACCGGAGCTGCGGAAGTTCAAGCTCGGGGCATCGCAAGCTTAACCGAGGCGAGTGCATTACGAGACTGATTGCGGCGTGCAGATTCAGGGGAGCGGGGCAAATGAGAACGGCACTCGCGGATCGGCGAATCCTCGTCTCCCCGTTTGTCATCACTATTCTCGTTCTTTTTTCTGGTTGCGTCGGCGGGACGGCCAACCAGTGGGCCCTCGAAGGATCCGGCTTTAACGCCGTTGCCAAGGATTTTCAAGGGCAGGGACTCCACATCGCCGTACTGGATTCCGGCATCGATGACAACCATCCGGCTCTGTCGCATGCCCCGATTATTTGGACTGACCTTGTTGCTGGAGAACCCAACCCATACGACGACCTTGGCCATGGAACGCACATCAGCGGAATCTTGGTCGGCCGCGACGGTGGGCTCGAAGCGAGAATGAATGGTTATCGGTTGAAGGGCGTTGCGCCTGAGAGCACATTGATCGTGGTCAAGGTCATACGCGGGTCGGACGGCCTTGCTACGGCTACAGCCGTGGCAGCCGGGATTCGGTTCGCCATCCAAAACAACGCTGACGTCATCTGCATGAGCTTGGGCAGCAATCCAGCCCTGAACTTACCCATCGGCGAGATCCAAGATGCTGTGTCGGAGGCGATCGGCGCCGGAATCGTCTTGGTGGCGGCCGCTGGGAATTATCCGAAGGAGGGAGAACGCCCGGACGATGTTGCGGTGCCCGGTAGAATCCGGGAGGTCGTTTCCGTGGGCGCGATGGATCGATCGGAGAACGTAGCGGAGTTCTCGATCCGCGGGAACGAAGAAGCCAACCATGGCTTGTTCGCCGGCACGTTCCGGCCAGACCCCCATAAGAAGCCTGAAATCTCGGCACCTGGAGTGGGCATCCGTGGTGCGTGGCTCGACGGCGGGTACGCGACAGCATCCGGCACCTCCCAGGCGGCTCCGTTTGTGTGCGGAGCCGCCGCGCTGAAGTTGGAGCAGTGCCCGTCATTGAGGACCAGCAATTCTTCTGCGGCCGTCCTTCGAATCAAAGAACTTCTCCATGAATCCGCGGCGCCAAAAGGACGGGAAGGGCACGACAATGGGTTTGGGTACGGGATCCTGCGCGTCGATCGGCTGCTCGAATTGCCATGCTAGGCAACGATTGGGATTGACGGCAGGGTCTCAGCCGTTGTAGCCGTTCTGGAGCAACAATCCGCGAGACATCCAAACCTTGATCCCCCCGTAGTAGACGTCAGAAGATCCTGCGTAGGGGATTCCGGATTTGGCATGGGTCCCGAAATCGCACTGTTGGGTTGCGTAAAAGCACTGGATGGCCTCGAGGCTTCCGCCATGCAACGCCTGGGAAAGCCGGTCTAAGGATTCCGTGGAAGGGCCGTTGGTCATTTGTCCAGGGGAGGCGGTCGCCTTTTCGTTGAAACTCACGGAAATCTCTTGGAACCCCGTGAGTGGCCAAAGGGTTTCGGCCTTGGTTGCGACGGCCCGCGCGCCCGTTTTTGCGGTTGGATCGTACCACTGGATCATCCAGCTATCGACGACGGAAGTATTGGGTTGGCCGAAAAGGTGGTCGACGTAGATGGTGTAAGCGCCCCGGTGGTCATCAAGCCACCTTGATGCCTGTTCGTGATTGCGAACAGCCGTCATCGCTTCCTCGTGGGACGTGGGAAGGTTCCAGCTACCAACGGCGAAGCCGTCCACAAAGGCTTCCGTGGGAAGTCCGCCTTCAAGAGTGAGGTTTTTCTCGGCCCGCGGCGCAAAATTCGGCAGGCTCGTTCCCAAGCCTGCATTCCAGGTGTCGAGGGTTAGTGTCATCATGGGCTCGTTTGCACGTCCCACGACGTACTTGGTGGGAACCGGTTTGCCGGTTTCAATCGTGACCTCGATTGGGTGAGCTTGGGAGGAATCCGGGGGTTGCCAGTGTCCTTGCAGAATGGCGGCGCATCCGTCTGGAGGCATGGCTTCGGCCGGGACGATTCGTTTGATTTGGATCGTACCCCAGGTCAATGGCACGGTCGGAGCGAAAATAGTGCCGGGGTAATGGGCTAGGAGTGTGTCGCTGCTATTCCAGGTGCGGCCCCAAAATATTCCAAGCCCGAACATCGGAGGCATGTGCGGGTGCCCGTAAAATGATTCGATGCGTGGTTCATGCCGAGGTCCGCCGACAGCCGGATGGACGATCTCCATGACGGCGCCGCTGCCCGCGTTAAGTCGTTCGGTCCGAAAAAGCAGTTGCTGTCCGTCGCTGGCTCGAACAGTGGCTTGCAATTCGAAGGAGGGATGGGTTTCGGCGTGCCAATCAAACGTCTCCGCGGTATCATTACCGACCGTGAAGAGGAGTTGGTCACCGTCCCGGAAGTGACCGTTTGCGAGCGCCTCGAACGCCGGCCATCGCGTCTTGTCGATGCGCGGCATCCCGTCGGGCGCCAACGCCATCCCGCTCGCGGTGTAGGTTGCATTCGATCCAGCGGTTAGCGACGGAAGCACTGCGACGCACGACGGCACAGGGCTCACCTCCACGGGCGGCGGTGACGTTATGCATCCTGGCGCGCCGAGAAGTAACAAGAAAGAGAAGAGGGAGGCGCGCCTCCCTCGTGCGTGCTCGTTCAGATGCAATCCTCGATGGGAGCCGCGGTCAGGTCCAAAAGGCAATCGACGAGCTCGGTGGCACCGCAGGCAGCCTGTCCCGGAGCGCGATCAGTGGCCAAGGGAGAACCGACGAAGCCCGCTCCACCAAACACGTCGGCGGCGCCCATGACGTAAATGGTTTGGCCGCGTAGCACCGTGCCGGTTAGCCATCCTGTGTCTGCGTAGATGTCATCGGGCCCCGCCACGGCGACCGTTTCTTTGTGCTCCCAACCGTTGGGTACGCTTCCTTCGGAGCCCGCAACGTTTCCGGATACTTCCAAAAGGAAGGCACCCACGTCGCCGAGTTCGATCCCAGCTTTTCCCCACGCTCCGGCACCCCAATCGCATTCGCGGGAGCCACTGCCGTACGGGGGACTCATTTCGACACTGCCTCCAGCCTGGGCCCAAGGGGTGGCCACGACCGCTGGGACGGCCAACGTGGCGGCGACCAAGAGGGTGGACAACGCCGCTATGCGCGTTTTTTGTTTCATGTTTTGTTCCTCTGCGCCGTCGCGACCTGCGGCGGCCGGGCCGTCAGCCACCGGTTTGGCTATCGCGATGCTCTTCCAATTGGTAACGTTTGGACGGTTTCACGCGCATTCCTAAACCATGGGTGGCGAATGAGAGGCCCGTCGTGGAGGAGCAGGAGGGACCGAGAAACTGGTCTTCAGGCCAGTTCGGCCGGTTTACTTAGAGCGTTTTGGTCTCGTGAGGGCCGTAACGAAGAGGGTGGCGAACAACAAGCCAGGGCCCAGCCCGGGCGTATCCCCACCTTCGCGAACCTCGGCGAGGTCGTCGGGGATGTCGAGCGTGTCCACGTCGACGACCGTTGCCCTGATGCGACTCAACGCGACGACATTCGGGTCGTTCTGGTCCTGGGCGACGAGGAAGAGTTCTGCGCGCTCGCCTTCGCCGGCGTCCGCCGGTGCAGAAATCACGACCTCGACCCGTTCCCGCTGACCGGGCGCGAGTCGGAGACCGAGTGTCGATGCGGTTGCCCACGCTGCGTTCTGCCCGATGATCTCAACCTGCACTTGCCGTTCGGTAGCACCGTCGGCGCGGATGTCAAATCCGAAGCGAATGCCCTCGCCCGGGTTCACCAATCGTTCGGAAGAGCCGATGGGGACCACCGCCAAGGCGCCAACGTCGGAGAACCGCTGCTCCACAGGATCGTGATAGTCAATCAAAGGTAACGTCAGGACCGATTCGCTCACTCGAAGTAGGACCGTGGGTTCGCGGCCAAGGCCCGGGAAGACCTGAATCCTGTCGCTTTCGATCCATACGCGGAGGACCAAGTTGACATCCGTTTGAAACGGAACGAGATCGGCTTCTTGGCCGACATCGATCTCGATCGGCAACTCGAAGACGCGGCCGGATTCGACGGCACCCTTCGGGCCAAGGCCTTGCGCCAGCACCTTGCCCGCTGCCCCGAAGGGGCACGTACCATTTCCCGCCGGGCTCGGCGTCCACTCGCACAGCAGGAGATCGGCGCCGCTTCGCACAATGTTCGCTGGCACGGTGAACTTCGCCGCCGTGTGGAGACTGGCCGTGTAATTGAGGTCAAAGTCGAGTCCTGTCTGCAAGTAAGGGGAGAGTGGGAAAAGCCATTGCACGATACTTCCGGTGCTGGTCTGCTGCGATCCGCCGACGTCTGTCGTCTCCGCCGACGGGTCCTTTTCCTGCGTGTTCATCCATGTATGGCGAAAGCCGTGGACGCTGCATGGGAGGGCTTGGCAGTTCTCTTCTGGAAACGGGGCGCTGTGAAGCCACAGCTTGTTGTGATGCCCTGCGGGCTGTGGGATGTCAAGCCAGTGGACTCCAAGGCGGAGCTCTGCAAAGTGCGCGTTGTCGGGCGTCGACGCCCGGACCAGGAAATAATCGGCTTCGCCATGAGCATGGGAGAAGTTCATGGACAAAATCACGGGGAAGGTCAAGTTTGTCTTTGCGCCAATGTTCAGCCTGGATGGCAACCTCACCGTCCATTCGGGGTTGTCGTTGTCGGTTTCGAAGAGCACGGTCTTTTCTGACGTTCCTCGATTTTCGAGAGCGGCCTCGAACACGAAGGTGGTTGCTTCGCCATTGCTGGCGCGCGTCGGGTATAGGGTGCGTAAGAAGAGGTCGCCGCTTTGTCGGCCGTCGAACACGCGGGCCACAAATTCAGGGGCGCTGCCCGAATCTGGAACTCGGTCCCAGAGGCCCGAATCCAGGTTCACGCTTCCTTGGAACGCTCGGCCGACGATGTTATGGAGCACGGATCCTGATTGGATTGCGGTCCCGTTCTCGTCTTGCAGGAGCTGCTTCGGCAGGTCGATTTGGAGCGTGGCGCTCTGCTCATCGATGGCGAATGATTCCACGCATTGAATGAGGCTGGCCGGGTTCTCGGTAACGACGTACACTTGGCCGACGCTGCAGTCACTCCCCGTGCTCTGATACGGGTGATTCACCGAGAACAGCCGTTGAGACAGCTCGAACTCGATCGTCAGCCGTCGTCCTCCTTCTGCGCCGAACGGCGCGGGTTGTGCCCATGTCGCAAGTCGAATGCTCATAGGTATCGAAGTCGTGGTCTCGGGGCCGATCGTCATGGCGACGACGTCGAGGTGGCGCGGGTCGCCGGCGGCGCCTTGGGAGGAAGCCGGTGCCCCCATCCGGACGTCGTTGGCCGGATCCTCGACGATGACGACGCCCTCCAGGTCACCTTCCCCTGCTGCCCCTGGGAATGGCATTAGAGCGAACAGCAGTAACGTTAGGGTGCCGAGGGGCCTCACGTCGGAATCACCACTCGTGGCGGTAGCAATGCCTCGTCAACGGCGCCTGGAGATTGCGTTAGCAAAGGAATGACCAGCAGTAACCGTTCAGTGCCAAAGTATTGTCGGTGTTTCCCCGCGCGGTGCTCGCGGATGAGCCCGTGAAGAATCAACTCTTCGGCGTACTCGCGGAACATCTTCCTGCTCATCCGGAGCTCTTGGCTAAGCACCGACTGGATGCTCCCTGGTTGTCGCATGACTCGCCAGGCAAGGGTGCGGGCCCGGCCGCGCTGAAGTGCAGCAAATTGGGGATGGAACACCGGGGCTAGGGTCGTCGGGAAATAATGAAGGATGCGTCCTCGGCGAAACGTCTTGAGCGCGCCGGCCTGCTCGAGGACCATCAAGTGGTACGCGACCGTGCTTCTCCCGACGTCGACCCGCTTCCATACGTCGGTGAAACGGCTGCCCGGAGCCCTTTCCACCAGTTGAAGGATCAGCCGTCGAAGCGGGTGCTCGCAGGCACGCATGGGCATGATTCGCGCTAGCCGAGCGAACCCCAAGAGGCCAAACCACCAATATTCCTCCAGGCGAAGGTCAAGCCCGATCAATCCTGCGCCTCCGGTACCTGTGAGGTAGTCGTGGGGGGCGCCGCGCCCGCTAAGTCTGCCTTGAGAACCCATCGATGCGGGGTTGAGAATGGTTCGCCGGCAACGAGTACGCCGGTTGGAAGCGCAGGGGACACGGAGGGGATCGCAGCGACTGAGCATCTTCCGGGGCCATGCGTCTTCTGTCCCTATTGGTAACGCGAAAACAAAGTCCCCTCCCCCGGCGGAGCGCGCGCGCACCCTCGGTGCTGTTACCGGTTTTCGCGGGCAGGGTGTCCATCTGTTACCCCTTCGCCTACAAACCATCTATCCTCCACCGGTGTACGCGTTCGCGGTGACAAACATGCTGCGAACCATCGCAATTACGACAGCGGCCATGCTCGTGGGACTTTTCTTGACGACCACGCCCGTAACGGCTCAAGGACTTCCTGAATTCGGCAGTTGCGGAGGCCCCGCGACGGGACTGTGCGCCCACTACCACTGCGCGAGCGAGGGCGGCGAAGATCTGTGTCTGAAGTACTATTGTCCCGTGTACGTGGGACTTGGCTCGTTCCACCCCGGACCCGACATCACCTTCCAGTGCTTCCACACCATCGATACGCCGTAAACTGCGGTGTGCGGCGGCGACCTCCATTCAAAAGAGGTCGCCGTCTTCTCTTCCCCCCTCACGCACCGTGAAACGAGCGTCTGGTTCCGCCGCCGAGCTTCCACACACTAGTACGCAAAAACAGCGGCCAGGGCGACTTCGTATTCCGACGGCAAAGGCCGCGCCAGGCGGACCTCCAGCGTCCAGCTGCCCTGACCGAGTTGATCCACCCTCAGGGTTGCCAATGGCTTGGTCGGGTCATAGTACGCTACGTGCTGTTTCCCGTCCGGACCAGTCAAGCTCATTTCTACGGGGCGTTGTCCAGAATCGATTGGCGCTGCACGTCCGGCCTCCAGGATTGAGAGGCCTGCGGCAAATCCCTGATTCCATGATGAGTTCGCCGTCCATGTGTACGTGAAGTTGGAGTCTGGTGCTTTTCGCGTCCAATGTACTGTCACGCCTGTCAGTGCGGTCCTGCCGTCGAGGACCTCAGACCGGTCCACCGCCAGGGGCTGGCCGTCCATGGTCCACGAGAACCCGGTGCCGTTCCACGTGGCGTCTAGCATGATGGAGGTTGAAGCGGATCGCAAAGCGAGGGGAGCCGCCGCACGGTACACGCTCTCGTTGAAGAAGACGCGCACCTCCCGGTAGGTTTGCTGGGGTACCGAGCCCGCCAGCCCGCCGCTGCCGTTCGGGGTCAACTGGGTTCCGGATGCACCCGGGCACGTCGCGTGCTGAATCGCGACGCCATCTGGCCCCAAGAAGGATGCCATGGCGGGGCTCTGCGGGTAATCGTGTACCGTAAGGACCACGTCGATGTTCTTTTCGACGCAGGCGTGCTCATGGGTCGTCGAGACGCACCCGGACGCCGCTAACGCAACAAGGAGCCAAATCGAAAACCGTGGCACTTTCACCATCATTGAGCGGCGGACGCAAGCTGTCGGACGGATGGTAGCTGTTTTGGGCGAAACCGAAACATGTCGTCGGGAGAAAACATGTTACCGGTTGGACCACAAACCATTCGCCTCCTCTCAGGTCTTTCCGGGGCATGCGCGGCGTCCAGATTTACTCCATTGCCTTGGCAAAGGTCGTCCTGGCGTTGTTCGTTCTCCCAGGCCTGGCAACGGCCCAGCCAACGTTCGGATCGTGCGGGGGCCCAGCGACCGGGCTCTTCACGCACTAACTGTCCAAGCACGGAGCACTGCCAAAGCGTCTATTGTCCCGTTTACGTCGGCCTAGGAGTTAACCACGCCGGCGACAATTGCCTGCACGCCGACACCCCGTAAGGGCGCCCCGCCCTGACTCATGAGCCCCTTCGCACTCGGCGCCTAACAAGTCCGCCGCCATGGGCGGAAAGATAGCCCCACCCCTCGACAAGGAACCAAGATGGAAAACGGTAAACTTGCCGGCCTAGGAGTTTGTTTGTTGGCACTGACAGGCTGCACTGTCAGCCCGGGAGAGCGGGCGACCGATTTCCTGACCGACGACCGCCCAAAGATGGTCATCGAAATCGACCACCAAGCCAATCGACCCCCGGCCGACTCGGCGGTCAACCTGCTGCGACAGCGCAGCGAAGAACGCCTCCACAAGCCGGAAGGGATCACGTTCCGCATTCAACCTATCCAAGCAAACCACGCCCAGTGGACCGTCGAAGAGTTGCAAGGCTTGGAAAAGCAGAACCGGGATTTGGCGAGAACTCGCGACACCGCGGCATTGTACGTACTGGTGCTCGGCGGATCGTACGGGGGTCACCCCGTCCTTGGCGTCGCCTATGGCCCATCGTCCATCGCCATCTTCAAGGACAACATCGAGAGAGCCAACACGGTGGGAGGTGTGCCCCTGTTTGCGGCCGACGCCCTCGAGGAGTCCGTCTTGATCCATGAGTTCGGACACATCTTAGGCCTTGTCAACATCGGCACGCCGATGGTGCGCCCGCATGAGATGACCATGGATCCGAAACCCGAGACTCCGCACCACGAGGGACGCGGACACAGCACGAACATGCAGAGCGTGATGTGGTGGCAAGCCGAGGCGGGCGTCCTCGACGGGCTCGCGGGAGGCGGGCCTCCCAACCAGTTCGATACAGATGACATCGCCGACCTTCGCGCGGCGGGTGGAAGGTAGTCCGACGCGGGCTACCGAGAATGCGAAACTGGCGAACGGGCGGGCCAGGTTGGCCTAGAGCTTTGTTTCCAGTTACCGTGGAGAAGGGCATGAGACGATGGCGCGCCCTGCACCCTATCCGCAACGAGGCAAGTAATCCAAGTTGTTATCACGCACGGCGTCGGCTGACGAGCGAAGCGTAGGCGCATTGCACGTCCGGCAACCCCATTTTCCGACGCGGGCGCGCACTCCGCTGGTTGGACCCTCGGTGTAAAAGAGGTCTCCCCGGTCCATTGCCTCGTAAACTTCGGCCACCGACCAAAGTCGCGAATACGTCGTGGTCGTCACCCCCGTGCCGACCTTTACGATGTGAGCATCAAGGTGGGATACACCGGGAGGATCTTGGAGCGTGCAGATCACACGGTAGCCAGTCATTCCCAACAGCCGACTCCAAGATAAAGACTATAATTTTGTGTTCCAATGAGAAACGTGCCGCCGGCGTTTGGGCGGTCCCCGGCAATATGCGGCGAATCTTGCCAGCCCCGGAATTCTCAGATCGCCTGCAAGTTGGACGTCTGGCGATGGTTGCATTTATGGCGACCCTGAGGCCATCGGGCCTTTGTGTGGTGGCGCGCCTACGGCCTCTCGTTCGACCCGATGTGGAACGACCCGCTCGATCCGAATTCCTCGGATCTACTAGTCCGAACAAAGGCGATTGACGAGCTGTCCGCCTATCTCTCATCACCCACCAAGCGCGGGGGCGCCTATCTTCTGTGCGGGGGATATGGACAAGGAAAAACGTCAGCGCTCAACCTGCTTGGCGAACTCAGCGAAAAACGCCCAATCGAGGTGTACTACCGAGACCTTTCGCAACACAAGACTCTCGAAGCCCTCACAAGCATGTTACGCGACGACTTGTGGCCGTTGGTACAATCAAACCTGGGCAAGCAGAGTGTACCCCTCGTAGGATTGGATCAGCTGCACAATGTCGATACGGATCTCGCAGAGAAGTTCTTTAAGGACAACCAAGCCGAATTCGAGAAATGGAAGTTGGCCGGCGCCTTCGTTGTCGTGGCGGGCGACGAGCGCTTCGCCAAGGCCACGCGCTCTGGGGGACCTCTTGGCGCAATCTTTGATGACGAACTTAGCATCCCAAAGTTCGCTCCAGAAATGGCCGCTCAAATGTTGCGGTTACGCATGGACGCTGCCGCCTCCGAGAAGCCTCTGCACTTCCCCTTTACCGACGACGCAATTGAGGCTATCGTGACGCGTTGGCCGTCATTCTCCGAAGCGGCAGTTGCGAAGGGAGTGAGCAGCGGCCTCGAGGCTGCACTGAGGCGTTGGAGCCGAATGACGATTTTTTCAAGGTCGGCGGTTGGGTAGTAGTGTACCCGCGATCCTTCTCGTTGCTCGCGAATAAGGCCATGGTCGAACATATCCGCCACGTAGTGGTGAAACACTTTTCGGCTCATGCCGAGCGCCGCAAGAAGGCGCTTTTGCTTTTGCCCTGGAGTCGCAATTATTTCCAGTGCAATCTCAAAGATTCGGCCCGACAAAAGCAGGGAGTAAGCCGCAAGGTTGGTGTCGGCGTATGAGGTCGGGAAGTACCGGACTTGGCCCTGGTTGCGGTGGGGCCAAACCAGCCTCGATTTTTCCAGGAGTCCCATATGGTACTGCATGGTGCCTCGATTGCAGTGCACTGCGCGCTGCAGATCGCTATGTCAGATTCCGGGCTGGGCCTGAATCGAGGCCACTAAGTGCCGGCGAAACGCACGGGCATTTGTTCTTCGCTCGCGACCTTGCTGGGCCATTCCCAACGCCAATGCGATGGTCGGCGTAAACAAAAACAGCCAATCAAGTGGATTCATGGCCGCACGACACGTAACAGGCTCGCGATGATTATGTACGGCTTTTGGGCACCCCGTTTTCATTTCCCCGCATAACATTGCCTGCAGTCGTGGAGCCCACGGCAAGCTACGCCAACTCCTCGGAAGAAAGGCGCAAAAAATGGAACGGCGCTAGTGAACGAGGTCGACGGCTTGGGGTGCCAATGTGGCCGAGACGGTAACCGTCCGGGGCGAAACGATTGGCCTTGTCTGGTTGCGCGCGACGTGTGTTTTCTCGAGCAGCTTTACGAGCGTGGGCTCCGGGTAATGCCTTCTTTGGCGACCATCGATGACGGTATGGACGAGGCGAGCCAGGATTAGTTTGCGCAAATGGTGACGGCAACGCTGGCGCGCCGTTGCAGGGTTTCCCCCGAGCCGAGTACTAAGGTCCTTGTGAGAAAGCCCCGGATTCTGGATGATGGCCTTGGCCAGGCCGCCGACCGCCTTCCCCGCCAAGAGAATGTGATGACGGGCCGCGTCTTCTTCTGCGTTGAAGTACACGCGCCGCCGCTCTGTTCGCCCAGACGTGATCACGTTTTGTCGCTCGATGCGGTTTAGATGGTACTGGAGTGTGCCATGGCCGACGCCGGCGCCGTAAGCCGATGCGGCCAGTGTCCTCAGTTCCGTGTATGCAATTCCAGGATTTTGCTTGATGAGTTCACGGACCAGGCCACGAATAGGATGGTCTCGGGCGTCGTCACGACGAACCAACGAATAGAGAGGCAGTAGGACGCGGCTTACCAATACCGATCGCAATACCGCAAGGGCGGTGCCGAGTCCGACGACGATCGATGACGCTACCACGGGCGCTAAGTCCAGCGCAGGAACTCCGCCGATTGAAATCGCATTCGCCGACCCGCGGATTGCCACGGCGGTGTGAAGGTCTTCCTGCGGGAATGCTGAAAAAGTGAAATCGCCACGAATCCAAATCGCTTCCCCTTGCACCACGTGCGCCGTTGGCAAGAGACCGGTTTTGATTGAGGCGCCATCTACGGAGATTATCGAACCGTTATTCGTGCTGACACTTGCGGCATACATGTCGACTGCCGAAGCCCCTCCGCCTTTTGCAACGAGTTGGCCGGATACTTCGTTCAACTCCAGCGTATGCCAAATCACGTGGTGTCGTTTCACGCGGCCGAGCGGATCCGAATTCTCAATCCACGACCGACTTGCCAGTAGAAGATCGCCGGCAGGACTTTCTACCATCGCGATCGCCGAATGCAGATAGACGGTGGCGGGGCCCGCAAGTTGCCCGCTAATGTTTTGGAGCTTTACCTTGAGCTGAGGCCCCTCAAGCTGCCCGCCGGAATCGACGGTCGCGATGGTGGCCAAGCGTACGGGGAAATCCAGGCGCGATACCGTGCGCGTGATGAGACGGTTCGCCAAGAAGGGACTGGCCCGCATCACCAAGGGACGTCCGGCCTCGGTCGCAGCACATCCGGATTTTAGCATCGTTTGATCGGAATGGGTAGTGGGCGCGGATTTCGCGAAAAAAATCCGCCCCGTGATTGCGTCGCGCTGATTCACGAGTGTTACCGTTTGGGCGAGAAAACGTTTAGCGAAGCGCCAACCGCTACGCACGTTTCGGCCCAAACAGTGCGAAACGTGCGTCACAACCGCGCACGGCTCGATGGACAACCTTTGTGGATACGATGGCAACAGTTCGCGCGTTTACATTTGGGTAAGATGCTACGAAACTCGTAAATGCGGGGGCCGCATCGGTCGGCCCCGCCGCACCACTGGTGCGCGCGCCACGTGGAGGTGGCCAACTTGCTGGGCATGGAACCAAAGTCGAACAAAGCCGCGAACCAGATCTCGAAATCAAATCAGCCAGCCCCACTTCGTCGCGGAGGGAAGGCAGCAAGCTCTCACCGTCTCGCAAAACTGCTGACGGTGGCCGTCGCTCTGATGATGCTGACTGGCCCGGGCCTTCCCTCTTCGAATGCCCAACAGGAACCCGGTTCTGAGCCAACGTCGCAATCCGAAGGCGAGCCTGCCGCCTCCGCGGGGGACCCTGCGCCGGACCCGATCCCAGCGCCCACCCAAAGCGCATCCCAAGACCCGTCGGCGCCCGTCGCCCCGACCGACCTCGTCGTCGAGATAATGCCGCCCGTGGACGTCGATGACGAAACCGACCTCAACGTGCAAGGCCGAATCACCAACCACGGCCAAACCTCCGAACCGACCACGGGGCAACTGTTGCTTCGCACGCCGGGAACCGAGCGCGTCTTGGACGAGTTTCAAGTCCCCTCCCTCGCCCCCGGCGCGTCCCACGCGTATGAATTCCCCTGGACCGTGCCCCCTGGCACACACCGCATCAGTCTCACGATCAACGAGCCGCCCACCAGTGCCGAATCCGACCCGACCAACAACTTCGCCTCCACCTTCGTCCACCGCGCCTACGCCGCACCCGTCGACGTCGACCATCCCATCCGCTTCGAGACACAAGGGACTGACGCGGATGCGGGAGCCTCCCCCGACGCCAAATGGGAGGACGGAAAACTCCGACTCACCATCAAACCCAAAGGAAACAGCGACACCGTCGCCTTGGTCCACCAGGAGTGGCTCGACAGTCGCATCGACGTCGCCGCCCTCGACAATGGAACGTTCGCCTTGACGCTTCGCGACGGCGTCGCCTTCTACGCGTTCTCCGTGCCGGGCGGCAAGCCCAGCTCGTACACGTTCGAACCCTTCCAGCCCGCGGAGGAGCCACGATTTGGTCGCGGGTCATTGCAGAACGTGATGCTCGGCGACCGCCCCATGCGCGTTGCAATCATCGACAAACCCCACACCGAAATCGTCCAGCGGGAACTGGAAACACCCAACGGCACCATCCAAGAAGAGATCCCGATAACGCACACGCGGCTTTCCATCGCATTCGAAGACGCCGTCCACGACGGCCAAGACGTTTGGATCAAGGCGTCCTGGTTGGAGGAAGTCGGCATCACGGTGCCCGCGGCCCGCCACGAAGACGAGACCCCCATCCCGATGAAACGCGTCGGCAACCACTGGCTCCTGCAACCCGAACACTTCAGCGTCGTACACATCTTCAACTCGAACCAAGAAATGTGGACCAAGGTCTCCGCCCAACCCAACTCGGAAGTTTCCTGGGAATCCGTGTCGGGGAACGGCCGAATGAAGATCGTGCAGAACCGCGTCGACACGCTGGACGAAAGCATGGTACGCAACTTCGTACCGGGCGCCCAATGGGCCATGAGCATGAACTTTGGAGTCGTCAGCCAAGGCAACTGGCAAGCCTTGTACCCGTTCATCATCGCCAACCGAGCCGAACGAACCAATCCCAGCGGCGCCGACAACTACGCCGCCCCCGGAAGCTTCGGCTTCTTCTACTACTCCCGCGACGACTACAGCCAACTCCCCGAGATCCAGGCCTACTACTATCCCGTCGGCGGCTCCAAGCAGATGGTTTGGCCAACTCCCTGGAACCCGACCACCCACGAGAACTGGCAAGTCACCCTCAGCATTAGCGTCGGCGCCACGTCCACAACGTTCTCACTGCTCGACATCAACGCGCAGGGACCCAGCGGCAGCGTCCTCAACTCCCAACTTCCCATGAGCACCGTCGACGTCATCTCCTTCGGATCCGAAGACCTCGATACGGATGGCCTCGAATCCACCACGCTCGCATGGGTCGACGCTTTCGTCTACACGCAGACCGTTGGAAGCACCATCAACCAAGACTTCAGCAGCACCTCCGGCTGGACCACGTACGGATCCACGACCTGCTGCACGGGCGGCTACGTCCAACTCACCGACAACGTCGCCAATCAGATCGGCCGAATTCACTACAACACGGGCATGAACGCGGCCCGATTCTCCGCCACGTTCCGGTTCTACTCCGGACCCAACACGGGCGGCGCCGACGGCCTTGCCATGTTCTTCTTCAAGAACCTCGCCTACACGGCCTACCCGCCCGCCGGCGGCGGCGAACTCGGACTCGCGGACACCGACCATGTGAACATCGCGGGCCACGAGGGCTACGGATTCATCGCCGACGAGTACCAGAACAGTTGGACCAATCCGACCTTCACGGACCCGTCCAATGACTACGTCGCCTTTGTGACCAACGACGCGACGCAACAAGTCGCTGTCGCGGGACCCGCCAACATCAAGAACGGCCAATGGCACACCGTCGACATCGAGGTGTGGGACAACTACGTCAGCGTCTGGTACGACAACATCCTGTTCTACTATAACAGCCAAACGTTCACGCGCACCTACTCCGGCTTTGGATTCACCGCGGCCACGGGCGGCCTAAGCAACTACCACCGCATCGATTACGTGCGGGTCTCCAGCGCGGGCACGCCGAACACGCCGCCGCCCACACCGCTTCAGTCCTCCCCCACCAACGGCCAGACCGTCGCCACCACTACACCCACGATCGACTGGACCGACGTGAGCGACCCCAACGGCGTCAACTACCTCCTGTACTTCGGAGCGGGCGCGCCCTCCAGCACGCCCTACGCGAACCCGTCCAGCAGCTTCTGGACCATCACGAGCGCCCTCCAGTACAACACGCAGTACTGCTGGCGTGTGGTCGCCCAGGATGGACTCGGCGCCCAATCTGCGAGCACGGGACCTTGGTGCTTCTGGACCCCCGCCCCGCCCCCGACCACGACGGCGCCGCCGGGCAACGGCCTGAACGAGAATTTCAACTCTGGCGCGAACCTGCCCACGGGCTGGACACGCGCCTCGTCGTCCACGGATCCGCAATGGCACACGACGACGCGCCGATCCTACAGTCCCAGCTACGCGGCCTGGTACGGCCGCCCCACCACGGGCACGTACGACAACGGCGCTGGCAACTCCGGCTCCATCACGAGCCCCTCTTTCGTCGTTCCAAGCACGAACGCGGCCCTTACGTTCCGGGACTGGTTCCAAAGCGAACTTAGCACCTACTACGACCGCCGCGACGTGATGATCTCAACCAACGGTGGAACAAGTTGGACGTGCATCGCCTCCAGCTACAGCAGCTGCTACGGAATCAGCGGCAGCCCGACCCCGCTCGCCAGCACCCAATCAACGTGGGCCCTCGAGACCGTCGGCTTGACCGCGTTCGCCGGCCAGACCGCTAATCTGCGCTGGTCGTTCAACACGATTGATAGTGCCGGCAACGCCTATGAGGGTTGGTACTTGGACGACATCGTCGTGAACGGTGTGGCCAACCAGGCCCCCAGCAAGCCCGTATTCACGTTGGGGCCCACCACGGGCTTCGTGGGAACGCAGTACACGTACAAGGCGCGCTCCAGCGATGACGGAAGTCAAGTCCGCTACCTCTTCGATTGGTACGATGGGCAGACGACGTGGACCCCGCTTGTGGCGCAGAACACCGACGGTACGGCCGCTCACACGTGGACCTCTGCGGGCACGTTCTACGTCAAAGTCAAGGCCGAGGACACCGCGTCGCCGGCCTTGCAAAGCGTTTGGTCGGACAACTATGTGGTGACGATCAGCCAGTTCAACAATCCACCCACCGCGTGCATCAACAACCCCACGTGGCCCACGGGCGACGGGTTGACCATGCGGATCACGTCCTGCAGCACCGACCCGGACCCCGGCGACACCGCCGCCCTCGCCCACACGTGGAACTGGGGCGACGGATCACCCACGTCGAGCGGCGCAACCCCGCCCGACCACGCGTACGCCTGCCCCGGCGGCGCGTTCACCGTGACGTTGACGGTCAGCGACGGCAAGGCAAGTCCCGTCTCGACAAACAAGGTCGTGACGGCCAACCCGGCCGATAATGACGAAAACGTCGGCGATGGACTCAAGGATTGCCTGGAGACGCCGAGTGGATACGGCACCGACCCCACCAAGCGCGACACGGATCAAGACGGCCTCAATGACGGCACCGAACTAGCCTACTGGAACGGAATCAGTTCTACCGCTTGGCAAACAAACTATCAGGTCCTAACGCCGGACGCCGCCAACCCCCAAAACAACTTGCTCCGCAAAGACGCTGATGGGGACGGCCTCAAGGACGGGCTGGAATTCGTTCCGCCCATTTCTCTGTTCTGCGGAAGCGTGTGCGAGTCCCCCTCGCCGACGGTTCGCGACGTCTACGTGGAGGTTGACTGGATGAACCTCGCCGGCGGGCAGCCCTACAAGCTCACCGCGGCCCAGCTAACGACCATGAAGAACTTGTTCAGCGCGCACAACATCCGCCTCCACATCGACCAAGGAGACCTCGGAGGGGGCTCAGAGGTCACGTGGGACCAACAATTCACCAGCCCCGACGGCCAATTGTACGACGACTGGGACCGCCTGTACAACAACGATTTCGTTGGATCCCTCCGCCAGGGGTTCAAGGACGGCCATTTCCTCACGCCGCCCCGTCGCGGTGTCTACCACTACGCTGTCATGGCGCACAACGGCGAGGACAACTGCCCAGTGAACACCGGTGCCACCTATGGACTGAGCTCCGGCGACATGCTCGTCGTGTTCCGCGGGTGCATCGTCTTCAAGAACCCGTTCGATTCGGCGACTTACATCTACAACACGTTCCTGCACGAACTGGGCCACAGCCTGTTCGGGGACATTGAACCCGACGTCCCAGACGCCGACAAGACGTGCTGCGATTCGAATGGAAACTACCTGCACGGCTATCCAGGGCACGACATCTACCAGGACAAGATCATGTGGTGGTTCAAGAACACGGCAACGGACTACCACACGAACCGATGGAACTGCATCTCCCCGGTCGACAACCAGTGCGACATCGACGATTTGGGCGAGGGATTGCTGGCCGTGCCGACGAGCAACCGCCAGGACAAACGCATGGGTGACGACTTCGTGCCAGGCCTGCCCTTCCATGTCCACGTTCACTAGGCTGGACGGGAAGGGGCCCCGGCACCGGCAGCCCAAGGCCAAAAGAAACATGACGCCCCACGCGGGTGCTACAGCGACAATGAAACGAGGCCGCGTCTGCCTGGTCGCCGCAATCGCCCTGATTGTGGCATTGAGCGGGTGCTTTGAAGCCGGCCACACGTGTTCCCAGCAGGCGCCGTGGATTCCCATGTGGAGGACCCCCGGATTTTTCCGGGAAGTGCCGAACATGGGTCTCAACGCCACCACGTTCCCGCCGGGCGGGGGACTGCGCATGGGAGAGTCCGCCGACAAACTGGGGGTCGGAGCGGAAAACTTCACGATCCAAAGCGCCAACTACCTGGTCCAGGATGAACGGCCTACCGACGAGAGCGTCACGGTCATGTTCAACGGGGACGTGCATGCCCTCCTACGAGCAGACCGGACGAGGGACGACCTGGAAACGATTCTCGCCACCGTGAACGCGGAACTCCTACGCTTGCCGGGAGCCGACTACGAAGCTTTTCGAGACTCATTCTGGGCATCCCGAACCGTCGACGCCGCAAGCCCCGACGATGTCGCCAACTTTGCGGCGCGAGTGGAAATCATCCCGGCCCTTGAGCAATTGTGGAATGCGAAATGGATGCCCGACGCCCTGCCGGCGCCTGGGGCCAACACCAAGGTCGGCCAGGTGGATTTCCGGTTCGACTCGTGGGCGTTCCACCTGAAGCTGGCAATTCATGAAGCCCGAGCCCATGCGGGGGCCCCCACTTTAACGGTCGACGCGTTGAACACCTCCTCCCTCACGCCTGGCACACCAACCCAGGAATCACATTCACAAGTGCGGCAACGTCTCACCGATGCCTTTGGCGAAGCCGGCTTCGCTACGCTGGAGATCTCCAACCTCGGCTGGCGGGGACAAATGGAATGCTCGTGATTCACTCGCTCGTCGGTTTGGCTCCAAGGAGACACTTCACGTGAGTTCCTTCAAACGAAACGCGGTTTTCTTGCTGGTCCTTCTGACGTTCTCCGTGCCCACGGGCGTTCCCCAAGGCAGCCAAGGAGCCTTGCAAGGCACGGTCAACATGGAGGACGGCTCGGCGGTTCCAGACGCGCATGTCCTCCTGCAGGACGGACCCACCGAACGCGTCACCAGCACCAACGCCATCGGCGAGTTTTCTTTTTCCGGAATCAGCGCGGGTCCCGCGCAGCTACGCGTCGAAACGGAGTGCTGCACGTCCCAGATACACGACGTCCAAATCCCGGTCGGGGATACGCCGGCCAAGATCGATGTCAACGTTTGGAAGCAGAACGTCATGCCCGGCGAACCCACTCGCATCCTCTGGGGCCAGACCTACGACGCCCGCACGGGCACACCATTGCCGTGGGTCCGAGTCGGCGCCGCGGCCGATTCCACCTATTTTGAGACGGCGTCCCGCGAAGATGGCACCTACTTCCTCGAACTCCCACAAGGCACGATTCCGATCGTGGCCAGCCGCGTCGACACCCTCGAGACCCGATTCGAGATTGGGGCCAACGGCGACGAGCGGGTGGTGATACCCGTTTACCTGGGCCAGGCAAACGTCAAAGTGAAGTTGACCGCGCCCGGCAGCGCCGACGCGGTCCGTCTATCGGACTGCGATGCGGCCGCCTGTTCGGTGCCGCCCTCGACGAGTCCCGACGAACGGTTCGGATTCAGCGAGATCATGGGTGCCTCCCACTTCGGAGTGGCCGCTGGATTCTCCTACTCGGCCGCCAAGGTGTTGCCCGGAGTCTACGAGTTGACCGCCAGCGGAGACGCGCGTACGGCGCGCAACACGCTGGAGATCCTGCCCGGCCAGACGTGGGAACTCGAGGCACGTCTGCAACCCGAACGCGACGACCGCGTAGTCCTTAGCGGAACCGTCCTTGATGAAACCACCCGGCAGCCCCTGGAAGGAATCCTCGTTGACATCCGCAACGAGCCGCGCGGACAACACACCAACGGACTGCAGACGGACGCCCATGGACGATTCAGCACGATGGTCGCTCCTGGCGCCGTCCGCCTCACGATCCAACCCTACGACAACACGACGCGGGCCCGATACGGCTACACCTACGACCCGGTCCACCAGACGTTTGCCCTCCCTGTCGCCCGGGACCTCACCGTACTGGTACCGCGAACGCACACCTGGGAGGGCACCTCGCCATCCAGCGTCCTTGGATGGATCGTCGATTCGTCGACAAACTCCGGAATCGCGGGCGCGACAATCCAAATCCGAAACGAAGGCACCTACGAATGGGGAGACGCAGTCGCGGGGGCGGACGGTTCCTTCCGATTCACGGTACAGCCGGGGCGTTACACGCTGGCTGCGACCGGGCCAGGCCGCACGTGGAGCCTCACTTCGTTCGACGTTGCCAACGAGACGACATGGCAAAACTTGACCCTAATCGATCCCGCATGCTGCGGCGACCAAGATCAGGGTGGATGGTACGGGACGCTCATCCAACCAAGTTACTACATACCGGGCCGAAGCCCAACGACCGCCACGCCGTCGCCGACAACCAGCACCGCCCCGTCAAAGACAAGCCCAACCGTCAGCCCCTTGCCAAAGACTGAATCTTCGCGCGCTTCCCAGACTCCCATACGAGGAAGCGGCGTCGCCATGTACGCTGGTGCCGCAGGCGGCCTCGGGCCCTACCATCCCGCGGATGCGAATTACAATGGCTCGACCCAAGACGCCGATGACCCCGCTGAGTCGAACCCGGTTCCCGCACCGGTGGCCGCATTGATCGCGGTTTCGCTCGCCGTGGCCGCCGGCTTGTATCATCACGCCGGCCGACGACGACCCGAGCAAGGCGTCCACGGATGCGAACCCCATCACCAATCTGACGACCATGACGGGCACGAGATCCTCGACGCCGCGGAGGGCGTGACCAAGGCCCCTGGCCCCCGTCGCGTAGCGCATGCGGCTCCCGAAGAGGCGCTCCGGTCTAGGACTGGGTAATCCTCATGCGAAGCGGTTTTTCCGCTTGAACTTGTCCCGATTGCGCAGATAGTGCTGGATGCGGGCTGCGTCCTTCGGCTTGACGCCCAGTGGACCGACGAGTAACCCGTGCAGTTCGCGTTTCTTGGATTCCATGTGTCGGATGATTGCCAAGACGGTGTTCTTGTCGACGCCGGCGTCGGCCGCCGCCTCGTGTATGCTCTTGCGGCGGACCAGGTCCAATAGGACCCGCGCGATCTTGCTTTCGCCCGTGCGTAGCGGGAAAAGTGGGTGGAAGTGGCGTTCCGTGAACGCGTGGCCGCAGGTCACGCAGCGAAACCGAGGCGTTCCGGCTGCTTCGCCATGTGGCTTGAGGTTCTGGCCTCCGCGTTTCTTGAAATCCTTGCAGGATGGCTCGAGACAGTGCATCTGCCGTAGGTCGGGCCCCACGACGCCCAAACCGGAGGAGGAGGCGTTTAATCTTTATCGTGTTACAAAGGAGTGAAACGTTTGGTTCTCGAGCGGCTGAACAAGGCGCCGCCCACCGAACCATCCGAGCACCTCATCTACGATGCCACGATGGGAATCACGCGCGAGGCGCCATAGCCTGCGCGTCCGACTTGGCGTCGAGGCTTTTCCTTCCCGACTATGGAAAGAGGGCTGACAAACTGCCCAGAGTCAGTTTGATGGTTCCACCTTTGCGCGGTAAGGATGAACCGCATTAGTTGCGTGTTTGCCGGGGAACTCGCAACTCCCTAAGAGAACGGCCCAACTCCGCTGTGTACGAACTCCGATGCACGGCGCTACCGCCACGAACCCCGATTCCACTTCTGCGCGGCACGAGCGCATTGGTCCCCCTTACGTTTTCGACCAACATAGGTGAAAATACCGATGTAGCTCCGGCGGGGAATTTGTCGACAGAAGTACAATCCTTTTAGGAATCGGGGCGCGCATACCTTGGCGATCCTGATTCTTGAGCGCCGGTTCTCCCATTGCGCGTCGCGGCGATGTGGAAAATCGCGGCAAAGGCGACCGTTCGGGTTCCTTACGACCGTAGTCTGGTTCTCTTCCGAACGGCCATTTCTAATGAACATCGTTGGCGCTTTCGACCGGCACCGTGATGTTGCCTGGCGCGAAACTCCAAGTTCCGGTCGCAACTTGCGCGGAAATCGGTCCGCCCCCTAAGATTGCGCCGAACCACGAGGTGGGATCGACGTTGACAACGCCTTGCCCCCGGAACGTGAGGGTCCGGGCTTGGGTCGTCGAGTGCCACGCGCCCAGGGATTCGTTCGCGGCGGGTACGTACTCGATGTATTCGAAGCCCGGCGCGTTTTGAACCTGGTTTCCGGTTGCTTGGATTGAGAACGAGCCTCCCTCGCCCATGTCGAGGTCCGCTTGGACGATCCCGATGGGGCCGGTCACGTCGAGCGCAACGTTCACGGAGCCGGCGAAGGCCGCGACCCCGAACGGCCTCATTTCGTCCCGTTTGGTGGCGTTCGCCACCAACGTGTCCCACTTGACGTAGTATTCGTCGACCGATTCCTTGAGGAACGTAGCGTTTGGAGACACCGCCGTGAAGACGCTACCATAGGCGTATCCAACCGGTTCGTCGCCAAGGCCCTCGCTAGTGCAGGCGAACGCTTCGAGTCCCAACAATGCTGAAGGAACGCCGTCGATGGGCGGCCCAGTCGTCACGAGTTGGAAGCCTCTTGGAACCCGCTCGCTTAGCAGGACCGCATCGACCGGGACCATCGCGACGACGAAGTCGCAATCTTCCAGCCCGAACGGCAAGACTAGACGCGTTGCCTGGGGTAGCGGTTCGGTCCCGTCCTGCGGTTCCAGAGGCGCGACGCATCCAGGCGCGGAAAGGAGAGCGAGGAGGGCCACTGTGGGCCATGTTCGGATCATCTCAAGCACTCCGCTTGTAGTGCCGGTACCAGTCCAGGGCTTCCATGTTGGTGGCGGCAGGAGCCTGCACCCGGATCTTGAAATCGTTCCCAAGAAGGTTCGGGTCACCAATCATGCTCCCTTGGAACCACTCGAATTCGGAAAGAGGAGGAACCCCGGCGCAGGTGTCCTCTTCGTCGTATTCTCCCTCGACCACGGGCTTTCCAGTCGAGGTCGTAATTTGCACGTTGAAGGTGTCGCAATAGTGCGGCGAATCCGTAGAACGCATCATCACCCCGGCCCGAAGGATTGGTCGCTTGACGCTGGTTTCCCATACCGTTTCGGTGCTCACGAGCCGGGGAGGGGACCCTTCGACCCATTCCAAGGGCAGGAGGTTCAACGTTCGTGATTGTGACGAGTCTGTCAGGATTCGAAAGGGCGCACCTTGCTGGTGATTGAGCAACACGTAGGTCCCGGGCGTGTCATCCGGAACTGTGTACTCGAACGGTTCCGTCGAGTTGATCTGCGTGGCCACTTGGTCATCGGGGTTCCACAGCGTGGCGACAAGGCGTCCCGCTTCGGGTTCGAAGCGAACGGTTTCCCCACTGTCAAAGTCGAGGGCGGCATGCATCGCAGCCGGCACCAGCGAGCGGTTTGCGGTGATCACCGTGTGGATCGAGTAGGCGACTTCGACGGATGGGGCCATCGACCAGTACCCAATCGCGACCACGATTGGTTTACCGCTGACCGCTTGCAGAAGGACGCTAAACTCCCGGTGACCGCCCCCCTCAATCTTGAGTTGTGTCATGATGACGTCCTGTAGGTCGCCGCGGACGTTGAGGTAAATGTTCCCGCCGCGCGGCCAAGGACCGGATCCCACGTCCGCCTCACCGACCGCCTTGATTAGCACGGGCACTCCCAGGGGAACGTGTTCGGTGATGTCGAACGTGCGGTCCCAATAGGCTTGCCCCGTTGCAGCGGCCCGCGGTCCGCCCGTAGGCCACCCACTTTCGTGGGGCGCAAACGATCCGTTGTTCCACTGTTCGTAGTAGTATGCGTCGGGGCCGTCGAACGTGAGCGGCGTAAACGGAGCCGTTCCGGTCCGTTCGGCGCCTTCGTCCGTCCGTGGCCCGGCGTCCAGTTTTTCCATTGGCTCAGTGCAGCCAGCAATCATCACAGCGAGCAAAATTGCAACAGGGACTTGCATCGCAGACTTGTCGCTCGACCAAGGATTAAGTGGAGAGTGGTCCAGCTACTTGCACCGCAGCCGTTTTGCAAGTTCTTGGGCCACAAGCCTTATGTCGCGTCACATGGGCGCCTTGACTGGTTGCGGTTCGTCCGTCTAGCGATCCTTGTATTGTTGGCCCTGGTGCCCCCAGCCGAGGCTACCGTATGCGGAGACTGGTGGCAGGCCGAAGCCGCTCCGAATCAGGTCGTTTTCGAGATCGGAATCCGTTATGCCGACGCGGACGCCGAGGACGACCGCAGAAGCATCGACGGCGAAGTCGGCAACGGTGACGGCGTACTGACCCCTTCTGAAGCTCGCGCCTTCGAAAAGAAGTGGAGCTGGGACGGCGGCACCTTGACAAATGCATGTTCGAACACGTTCAACTTCTTCGCGCTGGATGACACCCGCCCTGTCGCGATGGTGCGCGTCGAGAAGCACATGATCGATCTTGAGGGTCCCGCCCGACAGGACCCGATGTGGTACCGGATGCGCCTCCTCATGGCCTACCCCGTCGATGGCGACGAGTCGCATGTTTCGGCCGTGGTCCCATCCTACAACGCGTTCCGCCAAGCGTTCGGATGCGCGTCCGGCATGCACACCGATTGGTGGGGCGACCACACCTGCGGCTCCCGAGCGGACGATGCGGTGCCGGGTCCCCGGCACTACGCGTTTTTGCCCGCGGCTCGCGCCGAAATGATTGTGGATTCGGTTGCGCCAAAGGGCTACCAAGATTACTGGGATGGTCGCGGGCTGTTCACACGCGACGCAGCGGGTATGAATGAGTTCCAAACGGGTCGTGTCACGTACGTTGTGCGGGAGGCACCTTCGATGCAAGGAGAGGTGGTCGCTTGGACAACGCTGACGATTGGCCTCTCGTTGGCTGGGCTTGCCGTCGTCGTATGGCACCGCTTCCGCGTACCGTTGCTAGGCTCGTTGTATGGACTGCGCTTGTTCACTCGCATCGAACGCAAAGATGCGCAGGAACATCCGCGGCGGCAAGCCATTTTGACGGCCGTCGAGGCCGTCCCCGGGATCGCTTTCAACGAGCTAGGCCGCGTCACCGAGATTCCTAAAGGCGCCTTGGCGCACCACATACGGACGCTGGAACGATTGGGGCTCATCGTGTCTCGTCGACACGGCGTTTGGACCCGCTTCTACATGGCCGGGGCCGTCCCCACGAAAGGCTTTCCAGCAACGTCGCGCCAGGACCAGATCCTTGGCGCTTTGGGGGGAGAACCTGGGTTGTCCGCGGCGGAGCTGGCTTCACGCATCGGACTCGAGCGACGAGCCGCGCAATACCATCTTGATCGTCTCGTTGCAAATGGGCTTCTTCGCTTCGGCCATGTGAGGGGCCGGAAACGCTATTTCACTGTCGACACGCCGCCGGTTTCCGGGTCTCCTGGTTAGCTGTCAGGTGGCTGCGGGGAATCATCCAAGAGCTTGCCCTCGGCGACGCGTTGAACGCGACCTCCTACTGCGACTCGAATTTCTTCATCATGTTTTTCGGCCCGAAGATGGAGCACGGATGGCCGGCCAATCTCGATTCCCTGCTCGACTGCGACCTCGACCCTGTCGGCTCCAAAGTAGCGGTTGTGGCTTAGCCAGCCGGCCAAGGGCCCATTTGCTCCTCCCGTCGCGGGATCCTCCGGAATCCCGAACGCTCCCGTGAAGCAACGAACGTGAAGCTGCGTTCGTGACGACTCTGTTTCGGGAGCGAAGACCAACACCGCCTCGACGTCACTTGTCCCGACGGTTTCCCGAAAGAGTTCCAGGTCGAGCGATGCAGAGCGGGCGGCTTTTAGAGAACGTAGGGGGACGATGAAGAAGGGTACGCCTGTCGAGGCCCCGGTGAGGGGAAATCGATTATCGATGTCGGCTTCAGAGATTCCCAAGCATTTTGCCATTGCCGCGGCATCGAATTTGCCGGAGAACGTCGGTTTGTTCTGTTGCATCCATAAAAGGTCGCCTTCTCGGGTGACTCGAATGGGGCCGATCTTAAGGTCTAGCGACAGCGGCGCTTCCGCGGCAAAGACGTCAAGGATTACGGCCGCTGTTCCTAGTGTCGGATGCCCCGCGAACGGCAATTCACGTGCCGGCGTAAAAATCCGCGCGGGCCAACCGTTCCTCCCGGGTTTTTCGGCGGTGAGGAATGTGGTCTCCGAGTGATTGAACTCGCGGGCGATGGCCTGCATTTGGTCCGTTCCAAGGCCGGCGCCGTCGACCACGACCGTCAAAGGGTTTCCGGCGAACCGCCGTTCCGCGAACACGTCCACCACACGATAACGGCGCGCCACGCCCCCCGAACCTTTCCAGGAATTTTTCATCTTACTGGCGCCTCCTTTTGGGCAGGAGGCACGGTGGGTGGAGGCAGTTCGGGGTACAGGTCCCCGGACAGATACTTGAGGGCGGTGTCGACGGCTATCGTCACGACGACATGCTTGCGGTCCAGCGTCGCGGCGATGTCGAGCGCGGCCGCCACGTTGAGGCCCGTGCTGGTTCCGGCCGCGAGAGCTTCCTGGGCCGCCAAAGAGCGGGCTGTTTCGCGGGCCCTCCGTTCGGGAAGGACCTTGATGTCGTCGAAGAGCGAATCGTTGAGGAGCGAAGGGCGGTGGCTCGTCGCGATTCCATCAATGCGGTGGCTCCCCTTGATGCCTCGGGAAAGAAATGGGGCCTCCTCCGGCTCCACCAGGATCGTGCGGACCGAGGGCTTCGTGGCCTTGAGTACTCGGCTTGTGCCCATCGAGGACCCGGCGGTCCCGACAGACTGAACAAAATGGGATATCATCGGGCAGTCGCGGAGGATTTCTTCGGCGAATGCTCGGTATCCTTCGAGCTGGTGCTGGTTTGCGAACTGCTGCGTCCAATAGGCCCCGGTGGAGTCGCGGATTTCCGCGGCACGCGCCTCTAACTGTTTTTGGAGACCGGGGAACGTTTTACCGCCCGGGGTCTTTAGGATCTCGACGGTCGCGCCGAGGGCCTGGGTGAGTCGTGCCTTCTCGGGTGCGAAACAATCCGCGGTGACAATTGTTAAGGGATGGCCCCGGACATTGCAGACGAGTGCGAGGCTCGAACCTGTGCTTCCACCGGTAATTTCGACGACGGGCTGGCCCGGGCGAAGCAACCCTTCCCGTTCAGCTGCCGTGACCATGGCCAGGGCCATGCGGTCCTTCATGCTTCCCGTCGGGTTGGATCCTTCCATCTTTACGAACACGCGACCGCCTTTCGGAGACGGGAGCCGTTGGAGTTCCACAAGAGGGGTGTTGCCTATGGCGTCAAGGACGGTGCGTGGGTTTTCCCGGACCACATATTGCGAAAGGTGGCTTGGTGCTCATTTTGGCTTGCCCAGCATATGCTGGTCCGGAACGCGCAGCGACAGGAGGGGAGCAAGGGCGGTGATGACCTTTGCTTCCGCGCGACGGAGTTGTTCGTTAAAGGACGCGCGGCCCAGTCCGTTCCTCTTCGCCGTTTCGGTGATGGAGATCCGTCGCGGATATTCATACAGCCCTTGCCGAATCGCCAGCAGGAGGGCCCGCTCCTGCTTTGTCGTCAAGCCGGCGAGCAATTGTTGAGGCGAAAGGACCAAGAGGTCGCCCAAGGCGGCGACGGAGATGCGGCGGACAAGGTCGACGCGAACTTCGGAGATCGCGGAAAGGGCGCGGAAGAGAGAAGGAAGGCGCCGCTCGTCAAGCGAGACCACGCGGTGCAGTTTCCACCCGTTTTGGTACGTTTTGGGGTGGAGGCTTACTGCCCCATATTTTGCCATGATCGCGTCGGGGTGCTTGGTGGGGTCTGTGGTGCAGTCGAAACTTATGCGCAGGAGTCCCGGCTCTTGTGCCAACACTTCGAGTGAGCGTCCCGCTTTGCTGCGTATACGCTTGCGGGCGGCCTCAAGCGAGCGCGGTTCCGCTGAGCGGATTTCCACAACGTCGCGCCGAGGCGTACACCAAACTGAAAACGAAGCGTCCGCAAGGTCGCGGCTGACGGTTGACAACAAGCTGTCACCACGCAGGGAAAGGTGGAGTAGTTTCACAGCTCAAAGCTATGGCTTTGCTAGTGTTAGAGGATATGCTGTTGCCCCCTGCGAGGCTCCCGGCGATACGCAGTTGCGTCAAGCGCAATCTAGTGCAAGCAGTTCCGCCTTTGCGCGGCGCCCACCAGGATTGGCCGTTTTACAAGGCATGACGGGCACACACAGTCCCCGCCTTTCGTTGCGCGGGGCGCTAACTTGGAACACCAGCAACCCTCCGGGCCACATTGAAACCACGCGCCGCACTCGCCGCAGTTCTTTAGCACCGGTGCCAAACGCAATCGGGCAGCACCTGCTCGCACAGCTGGCCCCAAAATCAGGTTCTAGTGGTGCATTTCCTTCCCGTTGGGTCGGAAACTCTCCGGCGGGCGCACCTGCCTAAAGGAGAAAGTGCCCGGCCGACACGAACGACGCCAAGCGCATCTCGCCCAGGCCGGCGTTCGATAGGCGAGGAACGACGAATGTACACATTTGTCAAATCCTCACTTTTTACTAGTAAAACACGACTTTTTACGGCGGTGCACCACAGGTCACCGGTTCAAATCCGGTCATGCCCACTAGCATAGCGGAAATGATGCTAGCATCAATTACCCGGATGCTAGCATCGATGCGCGTTACCGAGTCTTGCCCTTCCCGGCGGACCCTACGATAATAATGGGCCGTCCAGTCGCGTGGATTTCTTTTGTCCTTCCACGTTTTTCAGCGGACACCAGGCCAAGATCGATTAGGACGCCAAGGTCTCGACTGACGCTGGCGTAGTTTCGGTGCAACGCATCGGCCAATCGATGCACGCTATCCAACGGGCCGTGCTGTTGCAGATACTGGACCAAGCGTGTCCGTTGGCGCGAGAGAACGGTGGCAATCAGTTCGGGGTCCATTGGTAAACTGATGAAGGTGTCCGGGTAAGCGGACGGGTTCTTCACGAAGGCTCGAATGAAATCCGTTGCGCCTTTGATTTCGTTCCTCGGCATATTATTCGCCCCCCTCTCCGAGGTGTCTCTCGATTTTCTTGCGGTACGTAGGCCAATTCGTGTCGAGGTCGGAAAGAGCTTCCTCGACGGCGTCGGTGTAGTCGGTTCGGATCTCCGTCTCGAGGAAGTCCTTCGACCCTTTGGACGGTGGCCAGAATCGGTGGATGTGGAGCGGAGTCCGATGGGAATTGTCGTATCGGACGACTTCACGCCATGCTTCCTCAATGTAGGCGCGGTAGTTGATCCGAAACCCCTGAATTCGGTTTCCTTCGAGTGTCATCTCGACGTCGACCAAGTCCAGCGCCGTGAAGTAACGGATGAAGGACTTGACCTTCCTCACAGTCAACGTATGATGCAAACTGTATAGATAGTTAACCCCATACGCAAACTATGGGGGAGGGCCCTCATCGTCTACCACGAAGAGGCCCGATGTGGCCATCGTCCTCCGGTCACCGGTTCAAATCCGGTCATGCCCACTCCTACTACACAATTTGATATACTACCCTTAACAATATACTACCGAATGGCACTTCTTAGCCATGCGCCCCAACCCCGGTTCGCCAAGCCGGGCGCAAACCCAGGCCTTGCAAAGGTGGAGGCGATTCGTGAGATCCTTCACAAAACCCGGGCGCCGGTCAGCCGCAACCAGTTGCTTGCCGAACTCAAGACGTGGGGCATGGGAATGAGCCGGCCAAGCCTGAATGCAGTCCTCGAATTTCTTGCGAGCGAAGGCCAGATCATCGAAGGCAGCAAAGGCCTGGAATGGGTCCCTGCCGCCCGCGGCCGCATCCTCGAGACCATCATCCGGAAACGGTCTCGCTGATGGCCTTCGCGGCGCGAGAGGTCATCCTCTCTGATGAGGCCGACGCCGCCATCGCCGAACTCGGAACCAAGCGGACCAAGATTGCCCAGCAGATCCTCAAACGGGTCGAGTATTTTCGCGGCCGTCTCTTGAGTGACGTCCATGGAGGTGAGCTGATCCCACTGCCCCTGTCGCCAGCGGCCAAGGCGCTCGAGAACCGCCACGGTCGCCTTGACAAACTGCGTTGCGCCGACCTACCCGACGGCTGGCGTCTGTTGTACTCGTTCTACCACGTCGACCGCGAGCGGTATGTGGTCATCCTTGAGATCGTCGACCACGACCAGTATTCAAAGTGGTTTCCGGGACGGCGAAAATTCGGTGGAACCCGCGCGTAGCATGCTAGCGTAATCTGGAGCATGCTGGCATAATGGACTGGTCACCGGTTCAAATCCGGTCATGCCCATTTCTTGTCCGAGCTATGCCTCTGCCTCACCGGCACAACAATGATGTAGTATTGTAGCTGATTAGCTACAAGACTACGATGTTGACCGTCGCACGAAATGATACTGGGCCGCAATTCTCTTAGCCCGTCCACATAAAGCCCGGCGCCTCATCCGGGCCCGAATGCGGACCGAGCTCATCGCGGGCCTAGCCGTTGCCCTGGTTCTTCCCTTCGCGGCGTGCATGGGCACGCCCGACGCCGAGCCACCTGCCTCGTCGGCGCCTGCCGCGGCCCCGGGTTGCGACGGCCCCGTCGAGCCCCAGCGGATCCGCTCCCGCGAGATCGACCTTGCCGTCGACCCGAACGACCGCAATCGTCTCGCCGCGGGGATGATGTCGTCGATCCCGGCCACACGCACGGCGCCACCAGACGACGAACCCGTCTGGATCCGCATCGTCCGCAGCAACGACGGCGGCGCCACGTGGGTCGGCGCCGACCTTCCAGGCTCCCCGGGCTCCACGGACGCGACGAGCCCCATCGCCGGGTCGGCCATCACAGGGGACCCCGTGGTCGCGTTCTTGCCCGACGGTACGCTCCTGCTCTCCGGAATCATGATCCGCGCCGAGTACAGTTACAACATGTTCTCGGCTCGCTTCGAAGGGGACAGTCTAGAACCCACGGACATCGTCACGTTCTCGAGCGGCGCGTACGGCGATTCGCGGCTCAACGATGTCCCCTCGCCAGGGACCATTCTCTACAACGACAAACAGGAGGTCCACGTGGACGCCGAAACGGGGGTCGCATACATTTCGTGGATGTGGCGTCACAACAGCCCTACAGACGGCGTGCGCTCGGTCCCCGTCGTAGTCATGTCGACCGATGGAGGCAAATCCTGGAGCGACCCCAAGATGCTTTTCGGGGGCCTGGGCGGGGGCCTCACGAGCGACGAGGCGAACATAGGCATGTTCCCGGTGACGACGTCGGACGGCAACGCGCACATCGTGTGGTACGCGCAAGGAGCTCAGGCAATCATGATCTCGTCGGCACGCACCGGCACCCTGGACTTTGGATCGCCTCGAACCATCGCCACTCAAGTCTCCCTGGCCAGCAACGCCCGGGCGATCGGTTCCCCGCTGCCGAGCGTCGCCGTGGGGCCCGGGCCCTCCGGCGTCGGCGAAGCGTTGTACGTTGCGTGGTCGGATTCTCGAGGCGGCGACGCGGACGTCCTCGTGATCCGGAGCGACGATTACGGCCAGACCTGGACAGGGCCCATCTCCTTGACGGCACAGCCCGAAACCGGCGGCTTGGATCAACTCGTGCCCGTCGTCGCGGTCTCTACCAGCGGCCGCCTCGGCGCGCACTACATCCAGTTCTCCGCCGACGTCGAGGAATACGACGCATACGCGACGTTCTCCGAAGACGGTGGCGATACGAGTCGCGCCGTGAAAGTTTCTTCAGAAGTCACCCGCATTTCAGAGGCCGCCGGCCAACGCGGGACCGGCATCCAAGCACACGTCGGAGACTACTTTGGCGCAGCATTCACGGACGACTCGTTCCTCGCAATGTGGCAGGACGGGCGAGAAGGGTCCGCGGAAACCCCGTATACGTCGGCGTACGTGTGCCGCCTCGAAACCAATTGGACCGAGATCGGCGGTCGCGTGATGGCGGATGTACCGCCGGCTAGCAACAAAGACCTGATGTTAAGATAGCTAGCATCGTGCGCAGGTCACCGGTTCAAATCCGGTCATGCCCATTCCAACCTTACCAAAGTATTATGGCATAATTATTACAATATTATGCCAGCGTGACGCTGATCCGCGGGAAATGGTCCGCCTTCAGCAAGCACGCGAGCGCTGCGATGGCCGCTGAGCGGCCGCCGCTGGATGTGAACGATGTCCGCGAAGTCCGCGAAGTCCGCGAAGACCCCGACCAAGATAACGGCCGCCAAGCGATCAAGCGCCTCGGCCGCCGGACCATCC
The DNA here is from genome assembly GCA_964408365.1 of uncultured Halobacteriales archaeon. Classification (GTDB taxonomy): domain Archaea; phylum Thermoplasmatota; class E2; order JACPAO01; family JACPAO01; genus JACPAO01. The sequence continues at coordinate 44,698 of CAYOZB010000004.1, forward strand.
TCGTCTACTACGAAGAAGACGATGCCCAAATTTACATTCGCAGCGCCTCTGCCACCCGCCGACGACTTCCGTCCTAACTGCTTCAACCACCGACCCGAAAAGGTTGCGATGGAAGCGGCCGAGGTCGAGATGCGATACCCGGAAGGCATCCTGCTTTCCCCTGGGTTCAAGTGCCCACAATGCGGAGAGGAAGCCTTTGCCGCGGATCAGGTGGAGCGCGGACAGGCCGAAGCGCGGCGGCTCGGCCTCTTTGGAATCGAAAACGCCACGACCCGGACGCTCCAGCGAACGGGGACCAGCGTGACCGTAAGTCTAGATCCGGACTTGTTGCGCGATGTCCTGCGCCGGGCGAAACCTGGGACAAAGGTGAGAGTCGGCCGCCACGGGGACCACATCGCCATCCAGGTTGACTAAGCCTTGAACAACGCCGATGTTGATGCTCGGATCGCTTGTCGGTAAGGGCTGAGAACAATCTACGAAAGCACCGTGCGGCGACTTTTCCCGGAACGGCGAAGCCGGTGCTTCGGCAAGACCACGGCCTCGCGCCCCACTCGCAAGGCATCTTCGCCGCCCCATGTGGCCCAGGCGGCCGTGAAAGCGGCAAGCATCTCGTCGGCCGTGGAGAACCGGCCCTCCGGTCGAGGATCTAGTCCCTTTGCGAACCAGTCGCGCAACGCACCGGGACCCACGGGCGCGGCGAAGGGACCCGCGGAGGCGATCACGACGCGCAGTTCCTCTTCCGTGGCGGTCGCGGGCGCTGTGACGTAGGGTTTGCCTGTCCATGCTTCAAAGAGGGTGAGGGCGGCGCTGTAGAGATCGCTGGAGTCGTTTGCCGCCCGGCCTCGGGCCTGTTCGGGCGCCATGTATCGAAGGGTTCCTTGGAGATGTATCGCAAGTCCGCTCTTCGTGCGATCCGTCCCCGGGGTGCGGGCGATGCCAAAATCGGCGAGTTTGGCCGTTCCAGACCCATCGAGCAGGACATTGGAGGGTTTGATGTCTCGATGGACCGCCCCGGCGGCGTGCACGGCGGAAAGCGCTGCTAGGAGGCCCGTCGCGACGGTCGAGAACTGAGCCGGCGTCAGATGCCCCTGCTGCAGGCGTTGTCGTAGGGAACCGCCTTCCGCGTATTCCATCACCAGGAAGGTGTGGTCCCCTGCGCGGCTTACATCGAACAACGTGACGACGTTGGGATGCCGGATCCCCCCGACGGCGCGGGCTTCTCGGATCGCTGATTCGGGCAGCCGTTCCCGCAATACTTTCAGCACGACCTCGCGTCCGACGAGTTCGTCGTGCGCGAGGAAGGTGCGGCCGAATGCGCCCTCGCCCAAGGTCTTCCGGATGCGGAACTTGTTGAGCACGAGGACACCGGGGGCGAAATCGATGAGTTCCCCCGTCGCGTCGCCGGAGATAGTGGTCTCGAGGGCCACGACGCGTCCGATGAGGATGGCGTGTTCCGATGCCGTCAACTTCGACCGAAGCAGCAGTCGCCCGGCGCGACTGCGGCGATCGGCGAGGACGGCGCGTTCGGCCGTGGCGTCTCCTCGCACTCTCGCGAAGGCCCGCTCGGCGTACGCGATCTCCCGGGCTAGACGTGTACGCCTCCGCTGCATGAGCAGGAGAATGACGAGGACGAGGACGAGGATGAGAAGCGCCGCGATGAGTTGCCCGGCCGGCGAGGCGGCGAAGGCGAGCGCGGCAGCAAAACCTTTGCTGGAAGCCGGGACGGGCGCGTCGATGCCCAAGATCGTTGGCTCGGGTTCGGGCTCGCGCACGTCGAATGTGCGGACCAGGCTGGCGGTCTGCCCGAGCGCGCTTCGCACTTGGAAGCGGGCATCGTATTGACCAGGCTCGGCGTACGTGTGGTTGAATCGTGGAGACGATTGCCAGTCGGTGACGCTTTCGCCACCCCAGTCGGCGCGGTATGCCTTGATTGGACCCATCGTGCCGGGGACGGATGAAGACAGGTCGATCAAGACCGGCACTCCCGGGACGACGCTTCCCGGCGGGGTCATGGAGACACGGGGCGAGGCACCCGAGGTTCCGAAGATCGTGAGGTTGCCGTCGTAACTGGCGGCTACGAGAACACCGTTGCTGACGGCGAGTCGGGGGCCTCCGAAACGCCCTGGGTTGGACGGAAGGGATTCCGGGATGGTGTGCACCCATAGCGGTTCAAGCGTGGAGGCCGAATAGGCGCGCACGGTAAAGTGGGAACTGTGTCCCAGATAGTCCTGATCGCCGGCTGGCGTGTAGGTCGGAGCCTTTTCGTCCCAGATGCCTTGCGACGTCATGAAGAAAACATTGTCGGCCGCTGCGTTCCACTTTGACCAACTCTCATTTTCGTAGATCGGCTTCAAGGCCACGACGTCCCCCATCCGTTCGAGGGTCACAGGATGGAGGCGTCGGAGCGTATTGAGGGTTGGAACGATTACGGCGTCTTCGCGGATGATGACGGGAACGCCCCGGTCCTGCCCCTTTCGATCCTCATTATGGATCGGTTGGCATGGAGTACGGTCGCCGGTTGCAAGATCAATCCTGCAAAGGTCGGGTCCCCACTTCAGGTAGGCCTGACCGAATGTGCCTTGCGGAGTTGTGATCCACTCGTCGGCCTCAGGGCCGAGTCCCTGTTTGCTTCGCGCTTCCCGGATGCAGCCCCCGGAGGACTCGGGAGCCGGCTGAGCCTTCCACAATGATTTCCCGTTCGCCGCATTGAACGCCAGGACATTCCAGTAGCAGACACCACCGTCTCCGGCGTACCCAGTCTCGATTGTCGTGACCACGGTCGACCCGACTACATTGAGCGTTCTCAGGAAAGGGGCGTTACCCAACGAAATCCCTTCCCGCGTCCGATCTTTGCCCGTCTCGTTCGCGAGTTCGCCTTCCAAGAATTCCCAGCGCCAAGACTGCTCCCCCGTTGCGGCATCCAGCCGCACGATTACGGGTTCGGGGAATCCTGTGCTGTTGTGCGCTTCGTAATCACCAAATTTGACTGGCGGCAGACCAGCTGGGGGATCGGGCAAACCAGGATCCGGCGGGAAACCTGAGCCCATATGATCGGGGCCTCGTCGGCCGATGGCGTTGCAACCGGCGTAAACGAACCCATCGACGACTCGTAGGGAGACGCAGAAGAGGTTCTGCCGGTCTTTCCACTGGTCGGCAGTTCCCCACTTTGGAATCCAGGGCTCGGGCCATGCGGGCTGGGCGTCCGACAACCAGTACGCCTGAATCCCGTGGGGCATCTGGACGAACAAACGCTCCCCGTCGCTTGCCATGTGGGCAAATCCGCTCGGGGGGCTGAGGAACGGTTTCACCCGAGCGGTCTCAAGATCGATCCGCCACACCATGTTTGTGCTGTTTTCTCGCCTCCCGCTCGAATACTCGGCCGGATGTGCCAGAGGCCATTCGCTGAGGTTTGTCGTCGCCGTGTACGCGTGGCGCCCAACGATCAGCGGCCCGCCACGGTTCGGGGCGAGGCCTGGCAGCTGGGTCTGCAGGAGGACATCGTTCCAAAGCGGAGCGTCCGACTCGACGTAAGCCGTCTCGCCGGCGTCGCCGCCGAACATCATCCAATCGGCTTGGCCGACCGGAATCACGAGCGGAAGCAATACGAGAAGGGCTAACCCGCCTCGACCCACGCGTCCCCCGTTGGCGACGCCTATCTTAATCGTTCGCCGCGGTTTCGTCAGGGGGGATATCAAGGACGTGCAGCCGGTTGGCGTCATGTCAATCATCCGCGAACACGAAGAGCGAGCGCCCAACGCCGATCACCTCGGCCGATTTGAGCGCGTGCTGTTCCCCGCGGCGCAGCATCCGCCAATTGACCGCGGTGCCGTTCTTGCTGCTAAGGTCGCTGAGAAGGAATCGTCCGTTCATCTGCGTGATCGCTGCGTGCTCTGAACTCACGAACCCGTCGTAATCGAGTCCCACGGCGGCTCCGGGTCGACGACCCAATACCCATCGCCCATCTTGTGCGGTGTTCTCGTGTAGCGGGAACGCCTTGCCCTCGTAGACGCCGTGCACGAGGATGAGACGCGGACCGGTAATGGGCTGCACGACCGCCGACGCGGCAAGGGTCCCCGTCGCCTCGCCGATCGGGCCGCGACCGGCGTGCATGACGTTGATCCGGCGAAGCTCTTCGACAAGTGCGTAGATGACCTGCGCATTCGCATGGTATTGGTACGTCTTGCGTGCGCCCCTGCCGACGTCCTGGATTGACACGAAGTTGGAGTCGACGAGCTTCTCAAGGTGCGCCTGGACCGTGGGTCGGGACGACGGTCTGTCTTTGTTTTCCCCAGGTGCGACCCGCAAAGGCGTGAGGCGGATTTCGGAGAACAGTTTCGGAATGCGCAGGAGTCCCAGGAGCTCAAGACGCGCCGGGTACGCCAGGGCCGAAAGCTGCTCGGCGAGAACCTGGTAATCGACCTGCTGCGAACTGGATTGGGCTTCGGCCATGCGGACAACGCCAAGGCACCGATGCGGGTGTGCCTACATCATGCAACCGACCGTCCTGCTTTACGAGGGACCACAGCCGATTGGCTGCACATCGTGGGATATGCAGCCGAGCCGCTGTTCGCCGTATTTTGCATGAAAGCCCTGTGTCCACGTTCGGTGACACCTGTGGTGGACCTCTCAAAGCGGATTGCGGCGTGGTCGATTGTGGCTTTCCTGGCGTTCGCCGCCGCGGCGACCGTCGAAGCAAAAGACGGGAACGGAAAAGGGGCCGGCAACGGCGGCGGGAACGGGAAAGGCAAAGGCGGGGAGACCCCCGCGAAGCCTGCGCTGACGTTTTTCCTGGATCGCGAGACGCACGAAGAACGCTCATCCGGTCCCGAGTGCACTGTCGTCAACCGGTTCACGTGCTACCTGGATTTCATGCGCGTCAATGCGACCGCGCCGACCGAGACGACGCCCGCCGAGCACGTGGTTCGCCCGGTCAACCTTAACCAACCGATCCCCCCGCCGATTCCGGGGAGCAGTTACTATTTCCAGGACACGGGTTGGCTCCTTTCTTCAAGTTCGGCAGACTACGGCATGGTCGGCGAAAACACGGCGTTCGTGCGGGTCTGGGTCGATTGGGTCGGTCTCTCGCCGCCCGCGTTCGAGGCACGGATCTATGAGGTTTCCACTCAGCACGGTGGCTGGTTCTTCATCGCGGAGGCGCCCTTCGAGCCGGACAATGTTTCGGCCCCCAGTCCGTTCGGACCGGAGGATCCTGAACAATGGGTCGCGCGGATCCCCTTCACGCCCTGGATCCCGTATGCGGACCGGTTGGCGCTCGTGATCTGGCCGACCGAGGAGCCTCAGGCGACGGAGATGCACGTGCTGTTCGACGCGTCGTCGACGCCGAGCTGCATCGCCTTCAACGTGGAGACCTGCTAACGCGACCTGACGGACCCGGTGAAACACATGATCCAACACAACAAGCCCTTCAGCCTTTCAAGGCGGATCGCGGTATGGTCGGCCTTCGCGCTCGTGGTGTTCGCGGGCATCGCGACCGCTGAAGCCAAGAATGAAACCGGGAAAGGCAAGGGCCAAGGCAAAGACGACCCGCAGTCCCCAGAACCGTTCCCGACCACGCACTACTACTTCAAAGCGGACTCCGGGTGCGCGAACTGGCCGGACTACGACTTCTTCTGTGAGCAACAGTACCCCAGCTGGTACCTGATGACGCAGACGCCTCCCAACGCAAGCACGCCCAAGTTCGAATACATCGAAAAAAATCCCCTACTTCTGCGACCTCTCGTCTGGGAGAAACCGGCGGCCGAGTCTGCCGAACTCAGCGGGGACAACGTCACCGTGATCGTGTTCGCCGATGCGCCGCAAAGCCTCCTGTGGCCGGACAGCGACATCTGGGTGTCGCTGCGCGCGGGCAACGCCCACGACCGGAAGGAACTGGTGTACGTCCCCGGCACGGGCACCGTCACTCCGCTGGGCGTCATCAATGGTCAGTTCGCGACGAAGTTCACGAACGTGACCACCGAACCCTACAGCGAGGAACCGAGCAGCCTGTCGGTGTACATCACCGGCTTCGACATCCTGAACCCGGGACCGTTCGACATCCGGTTCGACAGCGTCGACTCTCCAAGCTGCGTGGTCATCAACGGCTCGGACTGCCCCGTCTGAGCACGAGCGAGGTCGGCGCTGCGTCGGAACACCGGCGCAGCGCCCCCCGCTCCTCCCGCGGCGACGCTCAACCATCGATTCCAATCTTCGTATTAGTCCAAAGTCAAGTCGAGAGTTCAGAGACCGGTGAAACCCCATGGTCCAAACCCCAAGAATCCAGAACGCCCTCCTGATGACCGCCCTCCTGACGTCGATGTTCGCCGCCGCGCCTTCCGCGTCCGCCTCGGAGCCCGAGCCTTTCGTCATCCAAGCCCCGTATGATTAGGCACAAGCCTCAACGATTGCCGCGACCGGGACTATCTTCGCGATCGCCGCGGCCGCCTGCCGCTACCCCGCGAATTCGTGCGGGGCGCAAGGTTCCGCAGCGATCGTCGCGTTGAGAACTCTCGACACGGCATCCTCCGAACTCGTAGTAGGAGAAGCTGTCGGACGTCTCCTCGTTCTCTTCCCTTCACGCTCGCCCACCGGAACACAGCCGACTGGCTGCACATCGCTGGATGTGCAGCCGGACCACTGTTCGCCGTATTTTGCGTCAAGCCGATTGGTCCGTCTTTGTCGGCGTCCCCGGACCGCGGGTGTGCCGGCGAAGGTCGAACCATGAACGCAACCAAGCCAATGCTCCGGAAGTCCAGCCCCCGAAACGCCCTCCTGATGACCGTCCTCTTGACGTCCATCTTCGCGGCCACGCCGACGGCGTCCGCACAGGAGCCCGAGACGTTCGTCATCCAGGCCCCCTACGATGAGGCGCAGGGCTCGGCGATCGCCGCAACGGGAACCATCGTCGCCGCCGCCGCGACCGTCTGCCGCTACCCCGACTATTGGTGCGAGGCGCGAGGCTCCGCAGCGATCGTCGCCTTGAAAGCCCTTGAAGGGCCAGCATCCGAGATTCAGGTCTCCGCCGCCTTGTCGGTTGGACCTGCCGTTTGCGGCGCCTACTCGTGCAGCGCCTGGGCCTTCCTCGAGGTCTCGCATGACCAGTGTCCGCAATGCCACGGCAGCGCGGTCGCCTACCTCCCGACCGGCGGGGGCGACGTCACCGTCAGTGCAACGGTCGCCAACGTCGCTGGTGGTCCGATCCCAGAAGGTACCCTTCGCATCACCGGCGGAATCTCGGTTTCGGCCCTCGTTGACAATTACTGGGAACCCGAACCATGCACCGGCGCATGGGGACCCATCTTGAGCATCATCGGCTCGCTTAGCTGCGTCCTCCTCGAAAACACGGCAGGCTCTGCGACGGCCAGCGCAGAATTACAACGGATCGAGGGCACGATCTCCTCGGCAGCAGCGGTCCGGTCCCTGGAGATCAACCCGCCGACGCAACGCACCGACATCGCGAAAGGCGAAACGGCGGTCTACAACCTGACCGTAACGAACAAGGGCACTGGCCGCGAAACGATCACCTTGACGACGAGCGGTGAACGGAGCGGCTGGGCCGTTTCGCTCAGCGCAACGACCGTTGTTTTGCAGCCCGGCCAATCCGAAGTTGTCCAACTTTCCGTCTCGGGATCCAAGACCGG
>CAYOZB010000005.1:0-48092 GCA_964408365.1 uncultured Halobacteriales archaeon
CGGGATCATTCACCAGGTCGTCCTCGAGAACTACGCGTTTCCGGGCGGGATGATGATCGGCACCGACAGCCACACGCCGAACGCGGGCGGCCTCGGCATGTGCGCCATCGGCGTCGGCGGCGCCGATGCGGTCGACGTCATGGCCGGAATGCCCTGGGAAGTCCTCCAGCCCCGACTCATCGGCGTCAAGCTCACCGGCGAACTCAAGGGCTGGACGAGCCCGAAGGATGTCATCCTCAAACTCACCGGCATGCTCACCGTCCAAGGCGGCACGAACGCCATCGTCGAATTCTTCGGACCCGGCTGCAAATCGATCAGCTGCACCGGCAAGGGAACAATCACCAACATGGGAGCCGAGCACGGCGCGACCACCAGCGTGTTCCCGTACGATGAACGCATGGCGATCTATTTGCGCGGCACGGCCCGCAAAGCCCTCGCGGACATCGCCGACAAGAACAAGGACCTCCTCACCGCGGACCCCGAAGTCGAGAAGGACCCGTCGAAATTCTTCGACAAGGTCGTCGAGATCGACCTCTCCACGTTGGAACCCCACCTCGTAGGTCCCCACACGCCGGATTTGGCGCGTCCGATCAGCAAAGTGTCCGATGCGGTCGTGCGCGAGAACTACATCGACAAAGTGTCGGTCGCATTGATCGGCAGCTGCACGAACTCCTCCTACGAGGATATGGAGCGTGCCGCCGACATCGCTCGGCAGGCCGCTGCGCACGGACTCAAGTCCGCCACGCCGTTCCTCGTCACGCCGGGTTCCGAGGCGATCCGCGCCACGATCGAACGGGATGGTCAGCTCAAGAACTTCGAAGACATCGGCGGCACGGTCCTCGCGAACGCGTGCGGTCCCTGCATCGGCCAATGGGCGCGTCCCGAATTGAAGAAGGACCAACGCAACACCATCGTGACCTCCTACAACCGCAATTTCCCCCGACGCAACGACGGAAACCCGCAGACCGAGGCGTTCATGGGAAGCCCCGAGATCGTTGTCGCGTTCGGCATCTCCGGCAAACTCTCGTTCAACCCGTTGACGGATGAACTCGTTGGGAAGGACGGCAAGAAGTTCCGTTTGAACCCCCCGAAACCGGCGCCGGAAGTGCCGGCCAAGGGGTTTGCCAGCGCTGGCTGGGGCTACCTGGCGCCTGCTGCTTCGTCGAACGTGGAGATCAAGATCCCGACGGGCTCGAAGCGGCTCCAATTGTTGGAACCCTTCGCGCCTTGGGATGGCAAGGATTTCCTTGACGCGCCGCTGCTTTTGAAAGTCAAAGGCAAGTGCACGACCGACCACATCAGTCCGGCCGGTGCGTGGCTTCGGTTCCGGGGACACTTGGACGCGATTTCGGACAACATGTTCCTAGGAGCGACGAGCGCGTTTGGCGGCAACGCGGGCGAGACGATCAACCAACTCACCGGTAAACGCGGCGTCATGATCCCGACCGTGGCGCGCGACTACAAGGCCCGCGGCCTTCGGTGGGTCGTGATCGGCGACGAAAACTATGGGGAAGGCTCGAGCCGCGAGCACGCAGCGATGAGTCCCCGGTTCTTGGGTGCGGCCGTGATCATCGCGCGGAGTTTCGCGCGCATCCACGAATCGAACCTCAAGAAGCAGGGCCTCTTGCCATTGCACTTCGTCAACGCGAAGGATTACGACTTGGTGAGGGAGGACGACAAGGTCAGCGTCGTCGGTCTCAAGGAAGTCGCTCCGGGACGCAACGTGACGATCCGCCTGCAGCACAAGGACGGCAAGGTCGACATCATCCAGTGCCGACACACGCTCAACAAGGAACAGGTCGAATGGTTCCGCGCGGGAAGCGCGTTGAACGTGTTGAAGAAGGCGAAACGCGTCGCCGCGTAAGGGGAACGGGGATGCAAGCCAGGGTTCGTCTGGGTGGACGTGAGGATTGGAACGCAGTCGCGCAGCTTTTGCGGCTGAGCGAGCTGCCGACCGACGGACTCACGACCGACGTCGACCATCTCTATGTGCTCGACGTGGACGGCAAGGTCGCCGGGGCGATCGGCTTCGAGACGTACGCGCAAGACGCGTTGCTGCGGTCCTTCGTCGTCGATCCGAAGATCCGGGGGGCCGGACACGGCCTCGCGTTACTCCGGTTGGCACTACACGAGGCGCAAAAAGCCGGCGTCCGATCCGTGTATGGTCTCACGACGACCATCCCGGACCTGTTGGCCAAGATCGGGTTCCGGGAAATCAAGAAGGAAGAGATCCCGTCGTCGGTGCACCAGAGTTGGGAGCTTCGCGGAAGCTGCCCGGACTCGGCGCGCGCGTTCCGTTTCAACCTGGGCGTTTAGTTATTATAGCCCGGTCATGCGAGCGTTTTTCAGGACGAGAGTTCCCTGCATCGTCCGTGGGGGTCGGCGCGCTTTACATTCGGTCGCATGGTCGCCTCGAACACCTCTACTGAGGAGCGTTTCGTCCCTGTTCCCGTCATAGGGCGGGAGACACACTTTTAAGCACCCAGGGTTAGGCTCTCCAAGACCCGGCGATCTCCATGACCAAGAACGTCGACCTGAAGAGCCTGCGATGGGGCACCGAACTCGTGAAGCGTGGCTTCGCGAAGATGCAGAAGGGCGGCGTCGTGATGGACGTCACGAACGCCGAACAGGCCCGCATCGCCGAAGAAGCCGGAGCCGTCGCCGTCATGGCGCTCGAGCGCGTGCCCGCCGATATCCGCGCGCAGGGCGGCGTCGCACGCATGAGCGACCCGACGATCATCACCCAGATCATCGACGCGGTCACGATCCCCGTGATGGCCAAGTGCCGCATCGGGCACTTCGCGGAAGCCCAGATCCTCGAATCGTTGGGCGTCGACATGATCGACGAATCCGAGGTCTTGACGCCCGCGAACCCGTACTTCCACGTGTACAAGGAATCCCTTAAGGTGCCGTTCGTGTGCGGCGCGACGAAGCTCGGCGAAGCCGTGCGACGCATCGCCGAAGGCGCCGCCATGATCCGCACGAAGGGCGAAGCCGGGACGGGAGATATTTCCGAAGCCGTCCGTCACCGGTTCATGATGACGCGTGCGATCCACCTCATCAAGGAAATGCCGAAGACCGAACTCGACCAGGTCGCCCGCCAATTCGCGACCCGCTACCACACGCTCGACGAGCACGTCCTCGCCGATCTAGGCTCCAAGCGCAAGCCCCTTGCGGGTGCGATGGGCATCCCGCCCGCGGAGACATCCAAAAAGATCCGCCAAGTGTTGGGCGAAGTGAAACAACTGGGTCGGTTGCCGGTCGTCGACTTTACGGCTGGCGGCATCGCTACACCCGCGGACGCGTCGCTCATGATGCAACTCGGATCGGACGGCGTGTTCGTCGGGTCGGGCATCTTCAAGTCCTCCAACCCCGCCGCGCGCGCCAAGGCGATCGTGGAAGCGGTCACCCATTTCGACGACCCGCGGATCCTCGCCGAGGTCAGCAAGGAACTCGGTGAAGCGATGCCCGGCCAGGCAGCGTCCGAGGTCAAGGTCCAGCTCGCCGCACGCGGCATCTAGCACCGTGTGCCCGCCAAGAAAGGTTTGAGTATGGGCGTGTCGCCATCCATTCGCGTGCGCATGTTGTCGCTCGTGGTCGCCACGCTCCTTTTGAGCGCATGCATGGGACGGGGACCGTCCGACCCTTCGCCCACCCAGCCCGCGGAGGAGGCCCCCGGCCAAGAAGTGGCGTTGCCGCTGTTTCTCAAGGCACGATACGGTCTCTCCACGGTCGCTCCGTTCAAGGACGCGCCGGACAGCTTCACGGCGACCCAGTTCCAGAACGCGTTCGTCAACGAGGACCTGCGAAGCTTTTCCACGAACGAGTCGCACACGCATCTGAACATCACGAAGGCGAAACTCGTGATCTACTACAACGTCGACACGCCGCTGTTTGCTCCGATCATCGACCAGACCGACCAACAATCCAACCGCATCGTTTTCTGGCTCGGCAGTCGCAGCATCTACGTGACAAGCGCGAACGTGATCGCCGACCCGATCCTGTTGCCGGGCGAGATCTACGAGGCCGAAGTGGAATTCGATCTGCCGGAGCCGGGATGGATCGTTTCTCGGAATGAACCGATCATGCTGCTCTTCGCGAACCTGGTTCCGGGCGCCAATCCTCCGGCGCCGGCGACGGCGGCCTCGAGCAACCTGCATTTCTTGGTCGATGGCAACTCCACCCCGAGCCGCGTGGAATTGACGGGCACCACCGTGGCGCTCGCGGAAGAAATGGATCTTCGGGAGCAGGGGGCCGAGTACCGGATCGTCGGCAATACGGGGTTCTTCACGGGCGCCACTCCCGGGCAGGTGGAGTCCCAGTTATCGATCCCGCTCGATGTGCCACCTGGGTTGTCGTACCTCGAGGTGCGCGTCGTGTTCAAGTCCACAACGGGAGGAAAAAGCGACCTCGATTTCACGTTCATCGCGCCCGACGGCACGGTCGCCGCTGCGAGCACCACTCCGTATCAAAGTGAAACCGTGCGTTTGTTCGAGCCGAACCTCCGTCACTTCGGATCGGGGCAGTACCGTGCGGACGTGACCGCGTATTCCGGCGCGGACACCGCGTTCGAACTGCGCGTTCTCACGAACCAGCCGCGATAAGGACGGCCGGTCAGGGCCAGAGTTCGTCGTGTGCCGATTCACTTCAACGAAGTGTTATTACTGGAGGCCTCGCATGTTCCGTTTTGGTGTCGACAGGATGCACCGCTTCGCACTAGGAAACGATGTGGGACCCCGGCTGCCAACGCCGGAAATGACCATCAATGAGGCCGCGGAGGCGATGGAACGCTCTCACGCGCGGCAACTGCTCATTGCACGGGATCAGGTCCCTTTGGGCGTGTTGACCGAAGAAGACATCGTCGCGAAAGTGCTCGCCTTGGGCCTCGACCCGAACCGGGTCCTTGTTGCCGACGTCATGGCGACCGGGCATCTTGATCGCCACGGCGCATTCCAGGTCGAAGACGATTCCGAAACGCTCGCTCCTTTGTGGGCGGCGGAACGGTTGGACGCCCGCGAGGCGGATGCTGACGACGAGAAACTTATCGCATTCATCGAGGGACGTTGCGAAGAATGCGGCGTCTTCTCCGGGGGCTTGCACGAGCATGAGGGCCTTCTCATGTGCGGTGAATGCTCCGGCATGCGAAGCGCCCTGTTCGGGTAGATATGAAGGCCCCAAGCGCGTGAAGCCCATCTTCCTGCCGTTCCTGCTTGCCGTGGCCCTCTCCTCATCGGGCTGCATGGCGACCTACACCAGCGTGGAAGTTTTCGTTGACGCGCCCGGCTACTTTGGAAAGGTCCAGGACCTTGCGTCCGCGGGACGGATCAACGTGACCAGCCAAAACGCCAGCTGGGACCTCGGCGCCTTCGTCTTTGTCTCGGACGTGCCCCACGGTCCGACGAGCGTGGACGAGGCGCATCAGAACCTGAGCGTGTTCCACCACGTGACCAACCGGTTCACCCATGACGGCCAAGACCGTGAGGAGGCCGTCTCGTACTTCGCGTCGGACCATCGAATCCGTGGCACAGTGAAGGAAGGCCGTAGCGACGGCTTCGCGGCGGAGCGCCTGCGCGACTTCTTGGACGCGACAACCGACCTGGACCAGGGCGAGACGGATCGGCTCGTCGAGGCGTACCTCGAAACCCGTTTCATCCGGGAGTCCGCGCGGGGGGTCTCGCATCTCTCGGTGCACATGGACGAACCACTGGACCTGCGGCCGTTCTTCGACGGCGACCCGCCGCGCCTCCATCGATACCGGCACGTGTGCTGCTTGGACGACGCGCAGGTCGTTTCTCCTACGTTTGGCGACCAGGATTGGCACTCGTCGGATTGGGAGGCCCGGTTCGAGTTGGCCCGCGTCCAGTCCGATGGCTCGAGTCGGCAGGACCTTTCCGTTTCGGCGGCGGACCGGGTCTACGTCGCGTTAACGATCCACGAGGTCGGCCTCTCAGACGAGGACGCCATCCAGGCGGCCAAGGACGCCGTCCTATCCGAGGCTTGGCCTCCACTCGACTTTACTGGCGCCGAGGTCCACAAGCGCGAATCAAGCCATTGAGACGTCCCCGGAACGATTAACTATCACGCATTCTTGAAGCGCCACGATGGCGTCCCGCACGGACGACGCGGCGATCATCGAGGCCGCGCGTCGCGTTCTGGAGAGCGCCAAGAGCATCGTTTCTCAACGCGAGATGCACACGCAGGTATTGCGCGAACTTCGTCAACTCAATTCGAAGGCAGGCGTCACTGCTGAACGGGTCCGCCGCGTGCTCGCGACGCAGCCGTTCGTCCGGTTGGAGCTTCGTGCCCGAAAGGGTCCGAAGGAGAGGGTCATGACGCGTTGTCCCGTGTGTGGGACAAGGTTGGAACGCGTGAAAAACCAGACCTTGTTCGGTGGCGAAGTCACGCTCACATTGCGGTGTCCGGCCTGCAACTATTGGACGGGGAAGGACAAGCGGATCCCGACCCTGTATATCTTCCATTATCAGGTTTCTGCTAGAGCATCTGGAATCCCGGCGCAGCAACCCTTATAGGGCATTGCCGACACGTGGACAATGGTCGTCGGAGCGTGTCGAAACTGAAGCGAATTCTCCTCCTCGTCACCCTGTTCGCATTCGCTTCCGCGCCCATGCTCGGCGCCGTTTCCGGCGCTGCCGAGGCACCCGTCATGCAGCGCAACGACGACGGCACCTGCGGCGTCCAACTCGTCTTGAAGAACCCGGATCTCCAAGCGAACCTGCAAGGACGGATCACCGCGAGTGGATGGTTCTTCATCCAGTTCCAAGCCATCGGCGCGGGCGCGGAGAACGTCGACTCGTTCACGTTCAGTTTCGGCGAACCGATCCCCGACCAACTCCAGAACTGCACCGCGCCTCGGTGGGTCACCGGCGTCTACCTGCAAGACTACCGCGGCGACTTCACACCGGAAGACGGATTCTTCGTCCCCATCAACACGACCCTCGTCCCCGACGGCACCTACGGCGCCGCCGTCCACGCGTACAACGCCGCCGGCGACGAACTGGGCCGGTTCTTCCTCAGTGCCGACGTGCGAAACGGGTGCGCGCAGCCTCGGTGCAGCGACCGCAACCCCGACCAGATCCGGGAAATGGACAAGATCATCCCGTGGCCGCGGATCCTGCCGGGCGATGGGATCCAGACGAACGAGATCGGCGGCTTGACCATCGAGTTCGCCGAACCCGTCAAGGACGTCCAAGCCTTCGTCAACGGGAACGAAACCGTGTTGGAAGAATGGGAAGGCGTCCCCATGGACGACGATTTCCAGCCACGCAACGACAACACGGCATGCGGTCAACAACAAGCGCCCGCGTGTGTCAAACGCGTGTGGGGTCCAGCCTATCATGCCCCGGTCACGATCCAACAGAACGACATCATCCGCCTCATCGCCACCGACCTCAACGAGAACCGCGTCGAGAAGATCCTTCACCTGCTCGACCCGACCCAAGGAGGCATCGTGTCCGGCGACATGATCGACATCGACATCACCGTCGACCAGACGACCAAGACGGTGGGTGCCGGGCAGAGCGGCGAATTCGTGTTCGCGTTCACGAGCCTCGGCGGCGGAGACGCGCACGTGAACCTGCCGATCCAGTTCGACGCGTCGCGGCTTGAGGCACGCTTCTCGCCGGATCACGTGGTCGTGAAACCGGGCGAACGGGCTACGGCAACACTGTTTGTGAGCGGGAAAGAAGGCGTCACGAGCGGCACGTTCCTTCTGACGGCGACGCCGACGTGGCGCTCCGGCGGCCAAGACATCTCCAAAGAGTTCCCATTGAGTTTCATCATCGGTACGGGAGAAGGCGGCAACCTGGCACCATCGACCTCGACCGACCCCAACGCCACCGCGCCAGGGAATGACGGCGGCGGCGCGCCCGGACCGGGTTTCGTGTTCATGATCGGCGGCGCGATTTTCGCCGCCGTCGCATTGCGAACCCGTCGCCGCTGATTTCGCGGGCTCCCCCGTCGCAGCGTCCCGACGCATCGCCGCGTTGTCTCCGGACACGAGGTCCGGCGGCTTGCCGGGCTGAGGGCACGACGGGGGCCTCCCGACCTTAGCCACAAACCGTCTTCGACCAAAAACCCATCCGACGCTTGTTCGGCGGCGATTATGTAGGGCAATGCGATGGAGACAGAGGCCGGTGCAGGCACTCTGCGTTCCTACATCTACTCCATCGTAGCGATTCTCATCATCACCGGCCTCGCCGGCTCCGAGTTCGATGCTCCGGCCAACGGTCTGTTTTCAGCCCGCGGGGAGGTCCCGGATGCGGATGTCCCGTCGTTGCAGGCCGAACCGTTCGCGGTGATCCTGCCGAACGGGGAGAGGGCCGAGGGTTGGATCGCGGTCCCATTGGATGGCGCGCCGCACGCGCTCGTGGTGTTGTGTCACGCGTATGCCGGCAGCGCCGAAGAACTCCAAGGCGACTTGGTGGAGCTGGCGGAACACGGCGCAGTCGCCGTGGCGATGCAGTACCGAGGACCCGTCGACGCGTTCAATGTCAAGAATGGTGCCGAGGACACCGCCGCCGCCACCGAGTTCCTGCTCGGCACTTACCCGACGATCGAAACCACGATCATCTATGGCTTCAGCATGGGCGGCGCCGTGGCTGGCGTCACGGTCGCCTCGATGCCGCCTGGGACCTTCGATCATTGGATCGCAGGAGCGCCCGTCGCGGACCTCACTTCGTTTTGGCAGCACAGCGAAGGGTTCCGGCCGATCTTGGAGGCCGAGACCGGGGGCCGACCGGGAGAAACCAGAACCGCCTATGCGGCACGTTCTCCATTGGCCCTCGTCGAAGAGATCGCACAAGCCAACCTCACGTCCGTCGTCGTCGTGCATGCTCGCGCAGACCCGATCGTTCCCTTCGCGGACGCACGGGAACTCTACGAAGACCTCGACGAACAAGGGGTCCGCGCGACGTTCTTCGCCGTCGGCGGCAACGAGATCCCCTGGGCGTGCTCACGCTTGGAACGCATCTGCGTCGCGAACCCTTGGGTGACCCTCGACAGCCACATGGTCGGACACCTTCCCACGATCTCGCCCCTCCTCTTCGGTCTCCTCGACGGAACCTGGACGCCGACGCCCGGATTCCACGAGGTCCACGTCAAGGGCGACGAGCGCGTGCCGCGGCTCCTGCCGTAACGAGGCCGGCCTTCTTCCGACGGATTCTAATAACCGAGGCCCGACTCAAGGGATTGGGATGCAACCGACCGTCCTCTTGCTGGACGAAGGCACTGCCTTGGCGCTCATCGGCGTCGTTGCCATCCTTGCCGTTTGTTTGTTGACAATTGCCATCGTCGCGCTCGCGTTCGTGGCGCTGCGGCGACGAGACCAACCGTATGCGGTCCCCCCCTCGACGGCCGCGTCGCCGGCGCCCGTACCCGTTCCTGCGCCCACGCTTCGTGCGGGCGGAGGACGAAAGCAACCGCCGGCCTCGCGGATCAAGAACGTAGAGATCGACGTGCCGACCCGTCACGCGGACGCCATCATCCACGCATTGCAAGCGTCCGGATGGTTCGTGCGAGACACGGGAGGAGTGGTCGCGACGGACGAGGACGAGGAAGGGCTCACGACGATCAGCGTCGACGTTCCCGGTGGAAGATTCGCGCGTCCGAGCTCTGGCGAAGAAGTCCAGTAAGGGCGCGCCTTGTTCGATTCGAAGGCCAACGTTCAGTCGATGCGGACCGAGGCCGAAGGGGCCGGTCTAGTGGACCAGTTCGGCTTCGCGCTTTTTCTCGGCCTTGACTTCCTCGAAATAGGTCTGGAGCGCGTCCTCGACGATCTGGGAGACGCTCTTGTTCCCGACGATGCGCATCCGGTGGAGCGCCAACACGTAGTTGAGCGGCAGGTGGAGCTTGAGCGGTTTGATCTCGGTCAGATTCGGTCGGCGGATTCCCATGAGTTGTTCTTCGAGCATTGTGCCAATCCTCCCCAGGATAGGAATCGTCTGCACTGCGTCGGGCTGCTTAATTAGTTTCGTTTTGAATCGACGTTCTTCCTAGGCGGGCGCGGTTTTGTGTGAAACATGTTGTGCGCTCGGCACGCCCGCGTCGCGTTCCAGCGCCTGGGCTGCAGCGTCGTGCTCTGGACGAAACCTTCATGCTACGACGCCTTGGTTCTCTGAATCTCCTTGGCCCGCCGGTTCGAGAGGAAGGCAGTCGCGTGGCTTCACGAGACGAAATACCTCAAAATCCGCGCCGGCGATTCTCACCGATTCATCCACGTTTGGATCGTCGTTATCGACGGACGGGTCTTCGCGCGGTCCTGGAACAACAAACCGACCGGATGGTACGCGGCGTTCCTCAAGGAGCCGGAGGGTGCGCTCGAGATCGAAGGTAAGGAAGTCCCGGTGCGTGCCCGCCGAGTGAAGGCCGATTCTGTATTGGATGCGGTGACAAAAGCGTACGGAGAAAAATACGCGACCAAGGCGAACGAAAAATACGTCGTCGGCTTCGCCGAAAAAGGCCGGCGACAGAACACCGTCGAACTCGCACCGATGTGAAAGAGGTAGCGCCGACGGGGAGATTTGAACTCCCGAGGGGGAAACCCAACGGTTTTCCCGGTTCCACGAATGAAAAGGGACGTTCGAGACCGTCGCCTTTCCGGGCTAGGCTACGTCGGCAGGGCTGGGGCGGCGGCCAAATCTGGTTTCCTAGATAAGCGATTCGTCCGCACCAGGGCGACTGGGTGCGTCAGGAATCTCGTTTCGGTGAGTTTTAGTATCGTGCCTTTCGTCTTTCCTCCGTTGGGATTCGTCCCGGCGATTCGAGGAAACGATCTTGGGCTTCATGGACGCGCAAAACGGACTCGGCAAGAAGGAAGGAGAACCCGACCTCACGGAAGCCCGTGAGATCAAGGTCAAACTTCCTGTGAGCCTTCACATCAAACTCCACGGGATCAAGATCACCCGCCACCGATCCATCAGTCAGGTCGTCCTCGAGGCCCTTGAAGAATACTTCAAGAAGATGGAACGCGGCGAGAAAGTCTAGCCGCGCGGCGCTCATTCCAATTTTTCCGGCTGTTCGCGTCGAGTGAAGAGCAACGCGATGGCGATCGCGCACAATGGAACCCCGATCAGAAGGTTCCAGAAGCCGACGGTGAACCCCGTGATGAAACACGCCAGGGCGAAGACGACCCCGGCGCCGAGGGCGAGCCCACGAAGGCCGAACACGACTGCGCCCAGAATCAAGGTCGGGCCGATTGCAAGGAGCAATCCGAAGGCGAGGATACGATTCTGATCCGGCCCCCCGGCCAGGAACGCCAACAGAACTGCGTTGAGCAAAGCGACGGCGACGGCGGCGGCAGAAAGGATGAGGGCGACGGTGGGTCCGTGCGGCAATGAGGAAACCGCCGCGGCAACGGTGCTGGCCCTATACGTAGCCGCGCGCGTTGGATTCCTGGAACTGTCGGCTCCATCGCGCCAGCATGGCGCGCACGCGCGGATGGTGTCCGTGCGCGAGCGCGTCGCCTTCGTTGATGAACCGGGCGACGTTGAGGGCGTTGAGCCGGAACGAGTACGCGAGGTGCCGCAACCCGTCATCGATCCGGCCGATCTCCAAGAGGGCGATGCCGGCGAAGTAGCGCGCGGCGTCCATCTTGGGATGTTCGTGGATCGCGAGTTGCAGGAGCGGCAAGGCGTCGTTCGGTTGTTTGTTCTTCGTGTAGGCGAGGCCGAGCTCCAAGGCGACCACCATGTTGGACGGATCTTGGCGGTAGGCGGCCTCCATGTCGGGAATCGCGCGGGGAATGAGGGGCGTCACGGCCGGGGCCGAATGTTCGGTGGGCAACGGCTCGGCGTCTGGAACGGGCTTTCGCGAGAATTTCCAGGCGGTCGCGCCTCCACCGAGGGCCACAAAACCGAACGCGGCGACCAGTCCCCAGTAGGGGAACGCGCTTCGGGCGACGCCCACGTTCGTCGAGGCTACCGGCGTCGAAGGCCGCTCCTCGACAGTGAAGCGCACGTCGATCTGGTCCTCGGCGGCAAGCTTCGGTTGGACCGTGAGGAGCCCGGACGCGATCCGTCGTGCGTTGCCGATGCCGTCGATGCGGTCGCTCGCGCCGCCGTCGTAGATCGCCCCGTCGCACCGGATGTCCATCGCATCGCTGAACACCTGCGCCGCCACCGGGGGTTGCTCGATGCGCAGGACGCCGTTCTGTACCCGCAAAATGTAGTAGTGGACCTTTTTCGCCGCCACTTCGGAGTTGATCGTGTACGAGTCTTCGGCCACGAACGACTCCATCTTGCCTTCGCTCGCGACCATGAAGCCGGTCTGCTCGATGAGGATCGTAAAGTTGCCCGTCATACGCAGATCAGCGATCGCGGCGGCCAACCGGGGCGCGCCCGGGTCCGAATTGTACGCGTCGCGCGGATCCGCATTCCGCACATCCACTGGGACGCGCGCCGCGACCTCGAATCCCATGGGCGTCCCAAGGTCCACGATGGCATCGACCGTGCCATGGGGCATGATGGTGAGGGTCGAACCTTCGAAATATTGAGCGAGGTCGCCCTTGAAGGGACCGAACTCGCGTGTCTCGACGATCTGCGTCTGGTAGTGGGAATACAGGTTGCCCGAGCCGATCGCGGCGCGCCTGACGTGGGTGTCGTCGCCTTCGCCGCGTTGGAGGGTGAGCTTCGAGCCCGCGAGGAATCCTTGCGCCGGAACGCTCGCGGCCTCGTCGAAGAACAGTCGCGTCTTGAGGGGAACGAGTTCGAACGTCGCGTGGCAGTCCGCGAGCAAACGGCCCACCCGGACCGTCGCCGGTTCGGGCACTGCGACTGCGCCAGGGACCAGGAGCATTGCCAGCAGCGAGACCACTACTAAAGTGCCGAAGACGGCGATCGAACGAGTACCCACTACCAAATGAGAAGGCTCCTACAGTCCAATCGTTCGGAGCAACACGGACGCTTTGTCCGTAGCGGAACCGGGCCAGTCATCATGGGCCCTTTCGGCCATTCGGCCATTCGGCCAATGGCCGAAACCGTAACGGGTTTACAGCAACCGCAAAAAATCGCAACAAGCGACATAAGGCGACCACTGAGTCCATCGTTCGGTGGCAAAATGATTGGGAAGATCATCGTACTGCTCGTGATCGGCGTCGCTATCGCTTTCGCTCCCACTGCGACCGCGGAGGAGAACTCCTCCGACGGATCCGGGGGCGACTGCGTGTGGACGAGTTCCAGCGGCGGAAAGGCCGGTGCCGGCGCGAACGTCAGCAACTGTGTCGACGACTCTGAGCGCGATTAGGCGCTAGAGGGTCGCCTCTTTCCTTTCTCGGACTTCCTTCTGAATCCCGTTGAGATACTGTTCGAGCGCATCCACGACGATCTGCGACACGGTCCGATCGCCGACGATGCGCATCCGGTGAAGCTGCAGGACTTGTGCCAAAGGCAGACGCACTTTGAGTGGCTTCAACGTCGACGGGCTATATTTTCCGACGCCGAGTAGTTCATCGTCCGACAGCACGAATCCAACGCCCCCTGCCAGACGCGAGAAACGAGCGGGTCTTATTGCGACTGTCGCGGGTGGGCCTGTGGGACTGTCCCTGCGTCCCCTTGGGCCTCTGTCCCCCGTGGGAACGCGGGGGCTTGCGCTCAACATGGTTTCGTGAACACGAAAACGTCGCGTCCGTTATTGTTGCGCCGCGGCCGCGCGGGGCAATCGGAGGAACACGCTCGACCCTTTCTCGTTCGGGGTGGGGCCGATCCACATGCGTCCGCCGAGCCACTGCACCAAGTTGTCCGCGAGGAACAACCGGTACACGCGGTCGGGCACCTGCGCGGGTTTGGCGTCGCGCACGAACCGTCGCAACGCTTCGAGGCTGCACTCCGGGAGGGCGCGTCCGTTGTCGCGCAGATACATGGTGACGGATTGGTCGTCTTTCTCGCAGACGCCGACGTGGCAGAACGGGTCTTCTGCGGGGTTGTCGCGCAGCGCCCCGTCGATGAGATGCTCAAGGATGGAACGCAGGGGACTCTGGGCGACTCCGAGGTGGGGCGTGTCGGTCTCGAAATGGAGTCGGCCGCGAAGGCCGTGGACATGGAGGTAGCGTCCCCGGATGTCGTTGAGGCAGGCGAGGAAGAGATCTGGGGCCGCCTTCGAGGCGTAGGGGAGTTGGGGCATCGCATCGATGAGTTCGTGGGCGAGTTTGCCAGCGAAGAGTCGCTGGACGAGTTGACGGTCCTCGACCGGCCATCGCCGTGACTCCAACCCGAATCCGCGGGTTTCGTTGCGGCCGGAAGGCTTCCCCGCGGCAAGACCTGGCGTTTTGTTCAGTGGACTCCCCGATTTCTAGAGCAAGCCGCGAAATATATGGCCCGAACGTGGAAGGACGGGGGGATGGGGGCTAACGGTCCCGCTCGATACTTTCTTGAAGCAATCGCTCCAGCTCGGCCCGCGCCTTGGTCTTCGGCAGGGCCGCCAACGCTTCGCGGGCCCGCGCTGCATACATTTGTGCAAGCTCCCAGACGCGTCGCGGCGCGTTCGACTCCAAAACCAATGAGCGGGTGTCTTCGGGAGTCCGTTCCCGGGCGCTCGCGATGCTGACGAGCCTTTTGCCCCGTCGGAGCCGGCTTTCGAGGGCAACGAGGAGCGCGGCGTTCGGAACGCCGTGCTGCAGGTCCAAGCCGACCGGCTTCCCAGTGATCTCGGTAATCCCCTCGACGTCCAACAGGTCGTCGACGAGCTGGAACGCGATCCCGGCGTAGAACCCGAAATCCGAGAGGTGTTGGACGATCTCGGGCGACGCGCCGGCCAACCGGGCGCCCGCGTAGGAGGCGGTCTCGAGGAGGCTCGCCGTTTTCTTGGCGATGACCGTGAAATATTGTTCCAGGCTGGATTCGCCCTTTCGGGTGAGTTCCAGTTCGAGGGCTTCTCCTTCGGCAAGGTCCACTCCGGCTTGGACGATCGAGTTCTGGACGTCCTGCGGCAACCGGTGGAGGGCGCTCACGGCCCGACCGAACACGAAGTCCCCGACGAGGATGGCGCGACCGATGCCGAGTTGTCGGTGGACCGTCGGTTTGCCGCGACGCGTGTCGGCGTCATCGAGGATGTCGTCGTGGATGAGACTCGCTGTGTGAAACAATTCGATGGCGCACGCCGCGTCGACGGTGCCGGGGACGAATGGTTCTCCGCCGGCCGCGAGGTAGCTCACGAAGACGAGTCGCGGACGCAAGCGTTTGCCGCCGGCGCCCAACAGTGAGCGTGACGCGGTTTCGAGGAAGGCGACCTCGCTCCGGGTCGTCTCGACGAGCGAATCTTCCAACAAATGGAGCCCCAAGGGAAGGGCCTGTTGGACGCTCGCGCTGGCGGGTTCGACCATGGTTGTCCTCAGGGAAGGAAAATCGCCGCGACGTAGCCGAGGAAGAACAGGATGCCCGTGGTCAAGTGGACGAGGATCGTGAACGCGTTGGCGGGGATGAGTCGATAGGGGAACCGGTAGTTGCGGTTGAGGATGATCGACGCTTTGACCGCCAACGGGACGGTCATGAGGGCGGCCAACGTGTAGATGGGGAACGCGCCGAGGATCGCGCCGATGAGGATCGTCACGTACGCGACGGTTAGCAGAGCATGGTAGCCCCAGACGGCGGCGCGGTCCGGAAGCCGCACGATGAGGGTTCGTTTGCCGACGCGGGCGTCTCCGTCTTTGTCGGGGAACTCGTTGATGTAGAGGACGGCGGCGATGAGCGCGCCGATCGGCAGGCTCGCGAGGAGGGCGTTGTTGCTGAACGTTTGGGCTTGCACGAAGTAGGCGCCGAGCACGATGAGGGGGCCGAAGCCGACGGCGACGGCGAGTTCTCCGACGCCTCGGTGGGCAAGTCGTGCCGGGGGAGCCGTGTACAAGAATCCAAGCAGGAACCCGGCGAGGCCGAGCCAGAGGATCGTCAGCCCGGCCGGCCACAACAAGTAGGCGAGGCCGAGGCCGACCACGGTGCCGAGGACGTAGAAGGTGAGCGCCAACATCCCCATCGTCTTGGCGGCGAGGAGGCCGCGTTGGATGACGCGGGACCCGCCGCTGAACGGAGTGGGGGTGAAATTCGCTTCGTCTGCGCCGGACCGGTGGTCGAAATAATCGTTCGCCGTGTTGGTTCCGAGTTGGAACAAGGCGACGCCGAGAAGCGTCAGGCCGAGGAGGATCCAGTCGAAGCCGCCGGCGGCGCGAAGATCGTAGTATGCGATGGCAGCACCGATCAGGACGGGCACCAACGTCGCGGTGAGGAACGGCAAACGGACCGCATTCACGAACAATGCCCACAGGGAGGGTCGTGGCGCGTCGGTCTTGATGCGCCACCGGACCTCGTAGGATCCGTCGACGCTCTTGCTGACCTCGGCGTCGGATCCCGTCAGTTCGACGAAGCCGCGAAGGAGTCCGAATTTGAATCCTTCGAGGAGGCCGTTGTCCATGCGGACGCGGGCGGCGCCTTCACTGCTCTCGACGACGGAGGAGGCTTGGGGATCGGCGAGGAAGTGCGGGTGGACTTCGCGGGCGAAGATCTCGAGCATCTTGTCGGGGCGGCCGGAGAGTTGTTTCACCAGGTTGCGGAACATGCTGCCCCAGCGTTGGACGCTGAGGCGCGCGACTTCTTCGATGAGTTTGCCGTCGCCGCCGAGCGTGCGGTCGATGTAGACGAGCGCTTGGTTGAAGGGATCCATGGGGACGTCGACGTCCCCGTCCAAGTGCCGAAAATCGGGCGCCTTGCATTGTTCGGCAAGGTCGGTCCAGCCTTGCTCTCCGAGTTGGGGACGGTAGTTCCCGTAAAGGAGCTGCCAGGAGAGCGCCTTGACGGTTTCCGGACGTCGTTCGCCAAGCATTGTTTCGAGTCGCGTTTTACTAGCTGCCGCGCGTCTTAAAGTCGCCGTACCCGTTGGGACAAAAAGACGATCCTGCCACTAACTTCTTGTACGCTCCCGCCGGTCGCGGGACTCGTATGGCTCGCCATCGCACGGCCGTTTTCGCCATGCTTCTCGTGGTTTCCGCAACCGTGGGGGCGACGGCCCAATCCGGATTGATCCTCGGCACGGAGGAACTGCCGGAACTCGTCGACGCGGGCAACGACGTAAGTTACGATCCCGTGTATCCGGGTGCTCAAGACCACCATTACCTCGACGTGACAGCCGCGTGGTTCCAGCACGACCCACATGTCGGCGTCGTGTTCCTCAACCTCAAGGTCGCGGACGCGACGCGGCTTGCTGCGGACACCACGGGTTGGACGATCCAATGCCAGTTCGGTTCGACCATGACCACCGACGGACAGAACACCGGTCGACTGCTCTATTTCTGGACAAAGGACAGCCAATCCGATGCGCTTCGGTCCGGGGTCCAATGGAGCGAAGACGGTGGCGGAAACGTGAACGTCGGGGACACTACACCCGCCATCAAGCACACGTTCGCCGTGACCTTGGAAATGCCCGGATACTTTGTCTTCGGGATCACGCAGGAGCAACTCGTGCTTTTGGGAGACGAGCTGGGCGACCTCTCCGCGACCTGCTACGAGGTCTTCGACCCGAGCAACGAAGTGGGCTTCTTGTTCAACAACGGAGACGCCGCAGAGTCCCAAGGATCCTACTCTGTGAAAGAACTCCGACAGACGAAGCGTCACGACGGCAGCCTCGACCCGATCGAAAAACTGCCAACCGAGTCGGCGGAACCCTCAGCGTCAGAGACTAAGAAGGGTTCCACGCCCGGCTTCACGCTGGTGCTCGCTGGCGTCGCCATCGGCTCGTTCGCCCTTCTCCGCCGACGCCATTGACGTTCGCACAACCCTTTAGAACGGGACCCGCGTCGGCACGGCCCGTGCAGGTCACCGTCGCGCGGGCACCGCGTCCCAACGTCGCGCAGGCGATTGACGTACCCGTGGGCGCGAGCGTCGCCGACGTCGTGCGAAAAGTCGGCGCGCACCCAGACCAAGTCATCGTGATCCGCAACGAACAACCCATCCCGCTCGACGCGTGCGTACACGAGGGCGACGTGCTCCGATTGGTCAACGTTTTTTCCGGCGGCTAGAGGGAAAAATTCACGGAAAGACTCAAGACGGACCCCCGCCTCCGCCGGATTCCCGGCCAATCTTCTCGCTCCCGTAGTCTAGTGGCCAAGGATAGGGCCCTCTCGAGGCTCTGACCCGGGTTCAAATCCCGGCGGGAGCATACCAGTCCGCTACCAATACCGTGAAGTAGCGCCCACCCGCATCGATGAATGTGGCCGAGAAAGGGCGCGGCGTCCGGCAGGCGATCCTCGTGGACCCGGACGTCAAGCGGTGGTATGAGAATGTCTCCCGAGGGGCGCGATCACCCTGATGGCGCACGGGGGCCTCAGGCCGGAATGCTTGGGGAACTACCGCGGCGACGAGGGGCTACGTGTCAAGGACCTTCCCGACGCCACGTTGGTCAACGGGTTGTTGACCTTCACCAAGATCCCGACCCGCATCCTTGTCCCCGCGCACCTCAGCAAGCGTCAGCAGGCGTTCTTTACATTCCTGGGCGACGAGGGGTGCAACTACCTCGCCGCCGCGCAGAACGTCGGGAAAAGGACCAGGGCGGCGGCACCCACGTCCGCCGCCCCGCGAAGCGCGGCGCCTACGAAATCTTGACCGTGATCGACTCGATCGTCGCTTGGAGCGACGTCTCGGAACCAAGGCCGAGTGGGACTTGTGTTCCGAGCACACTTGCATAATCGCTCGCCGCTTCCACGTACGGTCCCGCGGTGACGGCGAACGTGCCGGCCTCGAAGAAGCATGCGAACCGCGGGATCCCCGCGTCGATCGCCCATTGGAACTCGAAAACTTGCGGGAACACGGTCCACTTCCCGCCAACATTGCTCTCTACGCCGACGAGCATACGGCTCGGCCCGAAGTCGGCGACCAGCGGGTCGCAAGCGGCGCTCTTGACGGAAAAGTCGATTCCGAGCTCGACGTAGTCGGTCGAGGCCATCGTGGAGCCATTGGCCGCCATCACCATGGAGACAGTGTACAGGATGCTGGAAATGGGTTTCTTGACCGTGTAGGAATCGCCGACCAAGCCACTGCGGCGGTCCGACAGGGTCGCTGCGGGCACCTTGACATGGATGTCGATCGCGCCCCTCGAGGCATCGGTCGTCGAGTGACCGACGCCACACGTCTGGGCGCACGTCTGCCGGGTGTCTTCCAACGCGTAGGGCGCCTGCAGCACAATCTCGGCGCCCGGACGGGCTCCCGGTTCGGCGCTCACCATCGGGACCGAAAAGATCGCCGCGATTAGAAGCGCCAAGCCGAGGTCACGGATCCGTCGTAGAGGCTTTGATTGGTTCACCATGGGGACCACTGAGGCTCACCGAGCCCAGGGGAGTATATGGGGAGACTGGAATGACTGGTCCCCAATCACGGCGAGGGACCATTGGGGACCAGGGATTCCAGCAGGACTAAGAGGGTCGGACGTACCTGGTCCGGACGTGGCCAACACAAGACCGCGGCGCTCGAAGGCATGGTTCATCCTGGCACCGGCCGCCCTCATCCCACTCCTTCTGGTGTTCTCCACGGGCTCGACCGGGTCCTCGGGGGACCGCCCGCCCGTCGATGCGATCACGGTCGGCGTCGGCTCCACCCTGGACCGCATCCATTACTCGGGCACGTTCTTGGGCTCGGATTCCGCCGATGCGCCCCTGGAGGAGAGCAGCCATGCCCTCGTCTCCGAGCTGCGCGGCACATCGCAGACCCTTACTGCCGCCGGCGAGGTCCGCCCCACGCTCCTCCTGCAGGAACGGTACACGTTCGACACGAGCCCCCAGCCGTTTGCCTGGACCGAGCACATCGACCTTCAATCGAAGACTCGCGTGCGTTGGGACGTCTTGACGGAACAAGACATCGGCGGACGGTTCCACGAGTGGGGGTACGCTCAGTTCTTTTGGCTCGCGGACGGCCACCAGAGCAGCATCGGCTTACAAGGCCGCACCTTGCGCCTTGGCGACGAGTTCCCGGACGCCCGGTGCACAAAGGCGCCAAGCCCGGACGAGCTTGGCAACCGCACGCACCGAGAATGGGTCGACGCGGCCGGCTGGTTCGATGGCAAACCCGCCCTTTCCGTCCGCACGGAGGTGCGCATGCACGACGACGGCGTCTCCTTCGATCACTGGAACAACCAAACGCGCTGGTTCGTCGATGGCCAAGCATACCCGGTGCTCATCGAGGACCGCTACGAGGAGCTCGACTGGGAACCCGGAGCACCGGAGACCGCCGTCCTTTGGCGCAGCTACGAGACTCTCCACCTCTATACCGTGGAGTCCAAGGGCGAACCCATCCCGTGGGACCCGCGACCCTTGGACCCGTGCCAAGACGCGCTCTTGCCGTTGGCCCCTCGCAGCCCGACCCACGTTCCGTCCGATGCAGACACAAACGCCTGGGCCTACCCTCCGTCCGCGGCGATCCGCGACATCAAGGCGAGCCTTGTGCCGGACGTCGCGGCCTGGCATGCGGCGCATCCGCGCGCGATCGTGATCGGCTTGCACGGCTTCGCGTCGGACGCTGCTCCCGCCGCCGCGCCACAAGGACGCTACGCGATGGGCTGGCACGTCGTGTTCGGCGACGGGCCGCAATTCGCCACGATGATGGCGTCCCAACTCGGATCGAGTCCACTCGCAGCGATCCAACTCCAAGGGCAAGGCTCCATCGACGCGCCCTACGAGACGTGGATCCATCCGGCCCCCGTCACGTTCGGCCACGCGTTTTCGAGTTGGGACAAGGTCGGAGCCGAGTGCCCCGGGAGGGCGCCGATGGCGTACTGGGGCCTCTGGACCCCCGAATCCGAGGTGTTCATGGAGCCCCGTTCCTTCGACGAAATCACCCTGACCTGCGTCACGCCCGGCGCCACCGACCCGCCGGTCGCCGCTGCGCCCTCGACCAACCGCACGTCCGTCACTGTCTTCGCCGACTCCGGAGGACTACGGTTCCACTCAAGCCAATACCAGGCCGCCTCGAGCCTGTTGCCCCTACCTGCGCTCGCAGGCGACGCGCGCGGACCCGGCGTGGCCCCCGCGGGCGACCCGATCGGGCCCAACAACATCCCACCCCTCGTCCTCTGGGCTTCCTCCGCGCTCCTCATCCTCGTCGTGGCGGCCATCCTCCTGAAGTTCCTCGCCTCCGGCACCCTGTTCGGCTACGCGAAGATCAGGGACACCGCGCTCCGCGAGCATCCCATGCGGGAACGGATCCTACGACACGTCGCCGCCAACCCGGGCGTCACACCACCCACTTTGCAGCAACAGGTCGGCGTGCCCTGGAGCACCCTCACCTACCACTTGTCCGTCATGGAACGCGACAGCCTCCTGCGACCGCGGGTCGTGGGACGGCACAAGTATCTCTTCGTCCCCGAAGGGACCTCGGCGGCACAACGCGACCGCCTCGCGGTCCTGCAGAACGACCAGACACGAAAGATCATGGACCACGTCGTTGCGCACCCGGGGGACCACGAACGCGCCCTCGCGCGCACCTTCGGCATCGACCCGAAGGCGATCCGTTGGCACCTACGAAGGCTCGAACAGGTGAAGCTCGCGCGGTCCGAACGACCGGGGCGGTCGCGGCACTGGTTCGCAACGGGCCCCTCCTAAGGGACCCGTCATCGTCGAGATGCGCCGCATCGTGGTGTTGTAAAGACGCGACGGAACGCACGTTGGTGCACAGCTTTGCGGAATTGAACCCGAAACGGTTCAAATCCCGGCGGGAGCATGATTTTTTTCCAGGCGGAAAACCGGTTGGCAGGAATCATCGTCGCGGCGCCGGTTCCGGCCGACCGACCGCGTTCCCGCTCCTTGCCGGGGTCAAATCCTCGAGGGAGCGAACGAAACGATTTGTATTACCCGTCATACACATATAATCAGACATACTACAGGTACTGTGCGGATCCTCTTCAGCCGCCACGCGCGGGTCCGTATGGTCGAGCGAGGAATCTCGGCCACCGAAGTCCGCCAAGCCGTGCTGAAGGGGACGAAGCGACGCCAGGAGGACCGAATCATCTCGTCCTTCCGGTACTTCGAGGTCGTCTACCGCCGCGACGATGACCTCGTGTTCGTAATCACGGTCCAGCCAAGATGGTGAAACAAAATGGCGAAATGCCCGTCCTGCGGAAAGGGAACGTTACGGAAGGCCGACATTGAGGAGACCATGTTCGGCGTCAGCCTGGGCAAGTTTGCAGGAGAAACCTGCCCTGCCTGCAAGGAGACCTTCCTGGACGAAGTCGGGATGGCCGACCTCGAACAGCGGGCGCGGCAGCTGGGCGTCTGGGGCCTCGGCAAGAAGCTCAAGGTCGTGCGCTCCGGCAACTCGCTCGTCATCCGAATCCCAGCGGAACTCGCGGACCACATGCATCTCAAGGCCGGCACGGAGGTCTACGTGCATCCCGAAGGCGGGGACCGGATCGTGGTCGACGTCGAAGGATCGAAAGCCAATCCCACCGACGGCGTTTTCCAGTGAAACCTGGGCGCTCCCCGGCGGGAGCATTCCGACGACGGGAAACGATCGTCAACATCCGTCGGGAAGACCACGGTGGCGGCGACGGCGCGAGCACCCTTTAATCCTGCGTCAGCCGTACCAGGAAAGTGCCCCTCCCTTTCGACTTGAAGGCCCTGTCCCAGCGGTATGACCCAGCCGGCCAACCTGTTTACCTTTCCCTGTACGCCGACCTCGAGGATCCACGGCACGAGGAAGCACTTCGCCGACGTCACCGCGAGATCCGCGCCGCCATGACGTCAAATGAGTTGCGGGAACAGATTGACGATGCCATGGAGCGCGCGCTTGAAGGCTACGAGCGGGCCAAGTCCGCCAAGAGCGTCCGGGCGGTCGCGGCCTTCGTAGGACCGGATGGCTTTGTCGAGGAGCATGCGCTCGAGGCGCACATCCCGACGCGGCTGGTCTTCGACTCCAGTCCCTACGTCGCGCCCCTGGCCCGGTTGGCCGACGACAACGAATCCTTCGCGCTGGTCCTCATGGACTCTGAGCACGCCGCGATCTTCGTCGTCTGGGCCGGCAAGGCCGAGCTGCACGAGGAACTCTCGACGAGCCTGATCGGCCGGCACCGCCACGGCGGCATGAGCCAGATGCGGTTCCAAAGACACCGCCGGGGTCAGGTCAATCAGTTCTACGACTACGTGGTCGACCACCTTGGCATCATCCTGACCGCAGAAGGCGTAACCCGTATCGCCGTCGCGGGCCCCGGCACGGCGAAGCGCGACTTCGTGCCCCGACTGCCGCAGGCCTTGCAAGCAAACGTCGTGGTCAGTGTGGACGTCGACTTCACCTCCGGACCGGCCGACGACGCGCTTGTGCGGCGCTTCGTCGCCCTTATGCGCGATGAGGAGGCCAAGCAGGCCGTCCAGTGGATGGCCGCGCTGCGACGTGAACTCGCCGTCGGCGAACTCGCGATCACGGGCGCCCTCGAATGCGCAAAGGAAGCTGCCGCTGGACGCGTGGAACGTCTCATCGTACTCGGGGGAACGACGCTGCCGGGCGCCAAGTGCGAACTGCATCAGGTGGTCTTCGCGCGCAGCCAGACCTGCCACTGCGGCTCGACCGGCGCGGACGTGGACCTGGTAAACGAGGCCGTGGAGTTCACGGCACGTGCGGACGGCCAGTTCGAGTTCATCGAACCGCCCGAGGAGTTCCTTGCAGAAGCCGGCGGCGTCGCCGCTTTGCTCCGCTGGTAAGACGATCCGACCCCCGCGATCTGGGCGCCGCCGGCTGGGAAACTCTGCGTTGGAGGGTTCCCCCGGGAACGGTAGGGAACCACTTTGATGGGAATTGAACCCGAAGCGGTTCACATCCCGGCGGGAGCATACTCTCCATAACGAGGAAAATGCACCAGTACCGCCCCAAAAGGGGGTTCTAGGTCTTGCGCAAGGCGGCCACGGAAACGCCCGTGACGAAGGTCAGGTGGGCGGGCTTGCCGCCCGGCATCCCGGCCCGGTCCGCCGCGCGGTTGCTCGTGGTGCCCTCCGTGACGACCCCTTGATCGACCCGTCGCACGGCGTGCTCGGAGAGGACCGCGTGGGCTCTCTGCGCTTCCGGGGCGGGATCTCTCCGCTCCGGACGTACAGGAGGTTGCGACCGCCGGGGCCGAAGCGTGCCGGGCGCCTTGGAACAATGCTAGTTTTACTAGCGCCTGCCCATCGGGTCCGGGGACGAGAGAATGCCGGGTGAAGCCATGGTCGGCGGGACGAATGCTTCGTCGATCCCGCGCCCACTGCGGCGGCTCACGCGACCCGCCAACGACCCGACGGACCCCGAAGAGGCGTTGTTGGCCCGTCTGTGGTTGACAATCCTCTTCTTCCTGCCGCCGCTCGGCTCGGTGTTTCTGGTTCTTTCCCTGTTGCCTGACCCGCGATCAGCCATCGGGAGGCCCGGCTTCTGGATCGGATCGTTCGCCGTGGTTGCGCTAGGTGGATGCTACGTGGTGGGTCGGTGGCGGTCCGTGCGATTGGCCGCCGACTTGGGCCTCTGGACGTTGAACCTCGCCATCTGGCTTTTGTGGTTCACGGCGGGGACCCCGGACGACCACGTCCTCTACTTCCTGGTGGTGCCACAGAGCATTGGGATCCTTGCCGCGGAACGCGTCCGCGTCGTGCCGCCCGTATTGGCCAACACGATTGTTTTGCTCCTTTTGCCCGTGTTCTCGCGCATCGGCGTACACATAGAGTTTTCCCAGTCGGAATGGTTCAGCCTGGTCGCGTTTGTCCTCATCAATGCCGGCATCGCGTCCGCTGTAGCGGTCATTTTCCAGACCAACCGGAAACGCCGAGCGGAGCTGGCCGCCGAGGTCGGGCGGGCCAACGAACGCCTTCGGACAGCGGAGGTGGACCGGCTGCAGATGGTCAACACCATCGCCCACGACCTCAGTTCGCCCTTGACGCCCCTCAGCATCCAGCTTCAGCTGCTGGAGACCGCCGAACTCGACGAGGCGCAACGCCGGCAAAGCGTCGCCATGATGGGGCGGAACCTGAGGCAGCTCGAACGACTCGTGGGCGACGTCAAGGATTTGGCGCGCGCCGAAGCCGGCGAACTCAAACTCCGCCTCCAACGCGTCGACCTGGGGGTTCTCGTTTCGGATGCCGTCCAGGACTTCCGCCCCCGGGCGGAACAAGAAGGAAAACGCCTCATCCTCGACGTCCCGCCGCCGGCATGGACGAACGTCGACGCCGAACGCGTCACCCAAGTGCTCCACAATTTCCTCACCAACGCGATCAAGTTCACGCCCAACGGGGGACAGATCACCGTCCATCTCGCACTCGACGACGGCCACGTTCGGGTGAGCGTGACAGACACGGGCCGGGGCCTGACGCCGGACGAAATGGGGAAGCTGTTCCAAGCGTTCAGCCAAGTCCACGAACGCAGCGAGGTGAAGGAGCGCGGCACGGGCCTCGGCCTGTACATCTGCAAACGCATCATCGAGGCCCAAGGGGGGACGGTTGGAGTAGTAAGCGAGGGACATGGCCGTGGAAGTCAGTTCTTTTTCGAGTTGCTGCGGGCGGCGCCGAACTGAGGCCGGCCCTCGTCCAAGCGGTAACAGTCCGCGGGTTTGACGGGGGGACCTTATTCATCCGACCACGGGCCTGGGCGTCTTCATCTCCAAGGCGCTCGTTCCCATTCTTCGCCTAAGCCCGAATCCTGGCGGGAGTATTCAACGTCCGGTTGCCTCGCGCTCTCAGGCGGACGTCGCATCAAAGTTCGCGCGCGGCTTCGTCGACGCTGATTCCGGCCTGCTTCAGGATGGCTGGGACGGTTCCCGTCTTGAGTCTCGGATGGCGGGGAACGGCGACCCGGGTCCCAGCGAGGCTGACGATGGTATGCCGGCGGCCCTCGTGGATCGTCCAGCCACGGCGGCGGAACATCCGGACGAGTGCGTCATGCGAAATGTCGCGGGGGACCTTAGGCGTCGACTTCAACGACTTGAATGGAAGCGTGTGACTTCCGGGCTTGATCCTTGGCTTCCTTCAAGCGAATCTCGACGATCCTGGCGATGGCGTCCGCGATGTTCTCGAGGGCTTTCTTCTTGTCGTCGCCTTCCGATATGGCCCCAGGAATCTCCACGCACTGCGCGATGAAACCGCCTTCGTCGGCGGGCGTGAGGGTGACCGTGTATTTCATCGGCTGAGTATGGGTTTGGACGCGTATTATAGGGCGGGGGTAGGATTTCCGAGACGTGCCCCGTAGCACTCGAAGTTCTTCCTGAAAAGCCTGCAGATATTGGGATTTCGAATTCATTTACCGGCAAATTAGTGCTCCCGTCCTGGCGGGAGCACTAAGAACAAATCCGTTGCTCCACGGTCACGATTCGGCTAGCGAACCGACCATTGCCTTGGCAAGCGCCAGGGCGGAGGCCGCCTCTGATGCCGAAACGCGGGGGCCGACCCCGTACGTGCCGCGCGTGATGTCGCCCATGAGCTTGCTAGGCCGTTTGGCGTTCACGGCGGCGGGAATGAGTCCTTCGCGAAAGAGATCTCCTTGAATCTCGTGCGATCTCGCGTACCGGCCTACCTTCTCCTGGAGCAACGCCTTTCCTGCGAGCTCGCACGCGGTCCGTGCGCACTCATAGGCGGCCTCCAGGCGCCCGTCACCGAGTCCCAATTCGGCCATGCGATGCCAATCCGCGGCCCGACGAGCCAAGTCCTTCGCGTGGGCGTCTTTCATCTTGTCGCCCCTGCCGGGAGGTCCCCGCGCGTGGCCGGGACCGCGCTGAGAACGCGCTGCATGTGGATTCCTTCAATGAATTCGTCGCTTGGGTAGGGGGCAAACACGGTGGTTCCCTCTGTGACTAGGGTTTCCCTGAAGCCTTGTGGTGCCTCGAGAAGCTGGCTCGTCGATAGGACCTTCACGTCCAGCGGTCGCTCGGCCCAGAGGTTGGCTTCCGCGATCAGGTTCTTCCATTTTGCAGATATGCCGGCCTTCGCGGGGCCGATGCTCACCACCACATCGAGGTCGGAGTCTGCTCTCGCGTCTCCCCTGGCACAACTGCCGTAGACGAACAAGGCCGGGTAAAGGGGCCGTCCGGAATGCTTCTTCAAGGACGTGGGGGCCGCAAGGAGACCCTGTACCTCGGCCTGAACAAGGAGCTTGAGGAGTGTGCGTTGCGCGGGCAAATCGGGTACGCGGCTTACGAGTGGGAACGGCCATACGAAATCCCCCTGCGACTCCCAATGTGTCACGACGCCGCGAACCGGGTCGATCCAGGTGCACTGAAGGAACGGGCGGACCCGGTAGCCGATGGATCTCGATTGCGCAATCGGAATCCGCTCGACCACCCCTGCCTCCACGAGCATGGCCAGATGGCGAAGCACCACCGGCGCAGAGAGGCCGAGGATCTCCGACAATCGGGCCAACGTCGCCCTGCCGCGCCTCGTGTAGGCCGCATCCTGAAATTCAGCCGCCATCAGGGCACGGATAAGCCTCTCTCTTGGCGCCGACGGGAACAGCCTCGAAATCAAATTATCAATTATGCTAATATGCTAATTTGATATAAATGTCTCGGCTGCCCGAGTCGCGTGCAGCTGGGGTTTACGGCAGCCGCGGTACAGGAACGCGACGCGGGCGTTCCAGGATCCGTCGACGGGAAACCCGTCGTCGTGCCAGTGGGTCTGGACGCGTTTCTCGACGTCGGCGCGGCGCTTCCCGTTGGGGCTCGCAATCCCCGGCGGGAGCATCAGATTCCGCGCGCTTCATCCTGATGGGCGAGACGGAGCAGATGAATGATTCTCCGCGCTTCGACCGGCTCGAAAAGAAGGACGAACGAGCCCCCGACGTGAACCCGACGGATCCCTTGCTACGGGAGGTCCGCGGCGTGAATCCGCGGCAATTTCAGGAGCAGCCTTAAGAAGGCCGCCCGCGAGCGCCTCCTATGGGTTCAGCCGTTCCGCTGGCGTCCGGCCTCGTTGTCGCGTTGCTCCTTCTCTCCGGTTGCGTCATGGCGTCGGAGCAGGAACCTACGAGGCCTGGCGGCGTTGATTCCTGCTTCTTGCACGAAGAACAACAAGGCCGCGTCTGCTTCGCATCGCTTGCACCCGAGAGCGGCGACGACGCCGACGGCGGTTACCACCTCGAAGCGAGCATTGCCACCCACCCGACCGACCCTCACCAAATCCTGCTCACCTGGACGGAGCGACGATACGACCCGAACGCCCCCCTCTTCGGCACGGCGCAGGTATGGGCCGCGATCACCTTCGACGGCGGCCGCTCCTGGGAATCCACCCAAATGCGTGACCCATCGATCCAGCGGCCGCCAGCATCCTCTTCCTATTCCTTCGATTCCACCGCCGCGTTCACGAGTGCCGGGATTCCCATCGTCCTCTACGGGGGCGAAAGCGTCACCACCCTGGGAACCGTGAGCGACCACAGCCGGATCACGTTGGCCCGCTATGTCGAGCACGCGTGGACCTACCACGTGGTCGCCGCCGATCGCAATACGGGCGGCTACGACGGTATGCATATGGCCGCCGCACCCGATGCTCCGTACGTGTACGCCGCCGCGCACACGGCAACCGCGAGAAGCCTCTACGTGTGGCGAAGCGACGACGGCGGGATCACATGGCAGCAAGGTCCGACCGTGGCCGAGCCCATCCAAGCCGCATACGTCGCCGGCGCCGCAACCGGCGATTTCGATTATTGGCCGCGCCTTGCCGCTGGCACCGACGGGTTCGTCGCGTTGACGGCACGCCGCCTCGACCCGTCGGCGCTGCGGCTCTGGGTCAGCCACGACGCCGGCAAGGAATTCGCAGACCCTGTCGCCGTGCCCGGAGGCGAATACGACAACCACGCCGGCAATCCGATCCTTTGGACCCCTGACGGCCTCGGCATCACCTTGGTCTCCTCCGACGGCTATGCGGTTGCTCGTAGCCGGGACAACGGCACGACGTGGGAACCTACCGGGCTCGACGCCGCTTTGGTGGATTCTCTTCCAGTGCGATGGTCCGCCACGGCGTCCCGAAACGGATCCGTCGCATTGGTGGCAACGTTCCAAGGAGCCCACTGGCGGGCCGAAGTCAACGTCGCGACCAATGGGAACATCGTGCGCGTTTCTGCCTGGGAGTCGAACGCTCATCCGACCGGCATCGGAGGGGGCGACGAATATGGTGGCATTGCCTTCGCAGCGGATGGACGCCTCTGGTGGACGTGGTCCCGTTCCGACACGTCCATCGGGATCGCCCGCACGGTGGGGAACGTACACGAACCCTCCGTGATGAACACGTCTTAGGAAATCACCGGACGGCCACGACGACGGACACGCTCAACACCTGCATTTTCCGAATTCTCTTACCGGCAAACGAGGGCTCCCGTCCCGGCGGGAGCATGGCTTAGGGGCCATCACGTGATGGTGTGATAGCCATCATATACTTGGGCGGCCATAATGGACGGTGGGTCGGAAGCGGATCCTGCATCCTGGAGGACGCTCCTGGCTCCACGTAAACGGAAACGCCCAAGGTGAATGGTCAGTGAGAATCGAACCGGAAGGGCTTCTCGTGGATTCGTCCCACGTCGGGGAGGGAGCCCATGCGCATGACCCCTTACGCCCTGAGCGCCGGCACCTCATCGGAGACATTTCACGAGAACTCGTCGAACGACGCATCATCGGGCACCTTCAGCGACATGGCAAAATCCGTTTCAAGGAACTCGTCGAGGAGCTTCGAGCCCATGCAGATTGAATACGAATACAAGATGACACTCGCCGAGCGGCTGGCGGGATTCGCCGAACAATACGGCTCGCTTGAAAAGCTGCGGAAAAGGGTCAAGAAAACGAAACGAGTCACGAAACCGTTTGCCGACCTTGAAGAGTGGGAGCACTACCTCACCCCGCACGAGCACCAACACAAACCCGACGAGGAAATCCGCATCAGCGAGAAGGTCATCTTCCACGACCCCGCGTCGTTCTTTCAAACCGTTACGGCGCAACGCGTTCGACTCTTGAACGAGCTCCGAAAGGGCAAGGACTACCAGAGTCTTCGGGAGTTGGCGGCCGGACTGGGTCGTGACCCCAAGAACGTCTATGAGGACCTCAAGGCGCTCGAGAAGGTCCGGCTTGTCGAAGTGGAAAGACGGAACCGGCGCCGTTCGATTCCCAGGGCGCGCGTCAACGAAGTTCTGATCCGAATCTAGGATGGGTTCGAGGACCGTGCTCCGGGGCGGGAGAGTTGCTCCCGCGGGTGGTACGACGGACGTCCAATATCCTGGTTCCGTGCTCAAATCCCGGCGGGAGCATAAAAAAGAAATTGGGTCGGGGCCGTCAACCGTACGGCGGCGTAAGGACCGCCTCGAAGGGCCCGCACCTGTTGGTCGGCTGCGTGGCCCAGCTCCTACGCGACTCGAGCCCCGCCGCGGGTCCTGCCGCCGCATAATCTTTTTATCCGTTCGCCAAATAATTGATGGTTCCCACCATGGCCCGCCCCCCCACCCCCCGCCCGGGCGACCGACCGCCCGTGAGCACGGACCAGTTGTTTGGACGTTCGTTCCGCTCCCTGCCCATCCCCGCCGCCATCACTCGCCTGCGTGACGGCCTCATCATCGACGTCAACGACGCGTGGTGCCGGCTCTTCGGATTCGAGCGCGCCGAAGCGCTCGGGAAAACGTTCGTGGGCCTCGGCATCCTCGACGCGGCGGCCCGTCAGACGCTTGCGGATGCGGGCAAAACGGCGGGCTTCATCGACGTGCCCGACGTGGTCATGTTTGCAAAACCCCAGCGCCCCAAACACGTTGCCCTCTCCGTCAAGATGGAGGATGTGGAAGGCGAGACGTACGCCGTGTTCACCCTCTCGGACCATACGCCCCTGGCGGAAGCACACGAGGCCCTGGAACGGGCCCACTCGGAGCTGAAAGCGACGGAGGCATCACGACTCCGCCTTCTCTCCTCGGTCGCTCATGACCTGATGAACCCGCTGATGCCGATGAAGATCCACCTCTACTTGCTGGAGAAAGCTGCCGGATCCGTCGGCGAAGAGTTCGCGAAGCCGCTTCTGTGGATCACCCGAAACATGGAACAAATGGTCCTGCTCGTCCAGGATCTGCGTCAGTTCGCCAAGATGCAGTCTGGCCAGTTCCAACTGCGAAAGCAACCGGTCGACCTTTCCAAGCTCGTCGTCGATGTAGTGGAATCGGTGGACGTCATCTTCCACGACCGGGAAATCCGGTTTCAACACCATGGCACTCCCCCCATCCCGCTCCAAGGGGACCCCGACAGGATTGGACGAGTCATTTACAACCTTCTTGGGAACGCGGCGAAGTTTACCCCGCGAGGCGGCGACGTGGCCCTGCGCGTCGGCCTTCAAGGGGACCATGCCATCGTGAGCGTCAAAGACTCGGGACCCGGGATGGACCCAGCCCAAGTGTCACGATTGTTCCAGCCGTTCACACAGGTCCACGAACCCACCGCGACGCCCGACCCGGGAATGGGACTCGGCCTCTTCATCTGCAAGCAGATCGTCGAACTGCACGGCGGCAAAATCTGGGCCGAAAGCCCCGGAAAGGGCCAAGGTTCGACGTTCGCGTTTTCCCTACCGACCCGCTAGTGGGGGATGGTGCGGGGCTGCCGGCGAGAAGCCCGGATCCGGTCGTTTTCGACACATTCATCATGGAAGAAGAAACCCCAGGTTGTGGCTCCGCGGCTCGATGGATTATACCTGGCTAATTATGCGCGTTACTATAGCAAAATGGCCGGTCACCGGTTCGAGGCCTGCGGAAAGCGCCAATCCAGGGCGGGGACCACGCGCCCTGCCCCTTCCGCACCACGGAATGGAACACCATTCGACATTGCCTTTCAGAATACTTTTACCGGCAAATTAATGCTCCCGTCCCGGCGGGAGCATACTCGCGATAAGGCGAACCTAAACGGTCCGGGTTTCGAGACGCTCGCAATTTCCTCGGGCACGGTTCGGTTCGTCCTGCGTCAAAGATAAGAGCCGGTGGCTCGTCGTCACGTTCGATGACGGCCTCAAGACCCTCCTCGTCGCGCTCGATCCTCCTCACCGCGCTGATCCTCATCGCGATCTTCTCCGGCTGCACGACCCAACCGGTGCCCATACCGGTCTACGAATGGCCGTTTGCCAGTGGCACCAGCGACGGACGGCGCGCCAGCAAGGATCCCACGATCACGTCCACCAGCCTTCACACGCTCGGCATCGCGTGGACGTTCGACACGAAAGGCGCCGTGACCGGCACCCCGACGGTCCAAGACGGTCGCGTCTTTGCCGCCACGTGGCTGGGGCAGGTCGTTGCGGTCAAGGTGTCCGACGGCCAACTCGTCTGGTCGCGCGAGGTCGGCGCGAAAATCACCGGCAGCATCACGCTCCACGAAGGCCTCGCACTCTTCGGGGACTCCAAAGCCCGCTTGCACGCGGTGCGCCAGTCCACCGGGGAACCCGTTTGGAACCGCACCCTCGACGAGGCTCTCAACGCGCATCTCTACGCGACGCCGCTCGTCGTCCCGGCAACTGCTGAGCGCGCCGCCTTCATCATCCAAGCCGTCGGCTCGGACCAGGAGAGCCTCTCGATCCACGACACGAACCCCGTCACGTTCCGCGGCAGCATCGTCGCGCTGGACC
The DNA here is from genome assembly GCA_964408365.1 of uncultured Halobacteriales archaeon. Taxonomy (GTDB): domain Archaea; phylum Thermoplasmatota; class E2; order JACPAO01; family JACPAO01; genus JACPAO01. Next base: position 32,549 of record CAYOZB010000005.1, read on the forward strand.
TTGTGACGGGCGAACAACTGTGGCGCACATGGCTGTCGCCCGAAGGCCTCTTCGGCGCGCCCGTCTGGGGCACGCCCGTCCTCGTTCCCGGCACCGATCTCGTCGTGTTCGGCACCGGCAACGCTTACGTCGCGCCCGCCGCCCCTATGACCGACGCGATCGTGGCGTTGAATCTCTCGGACGGCGCGGTCGCGTGGTTTTTCCAGGCCACGAAGGACGACGTGTTCACGCATCTCAATCCCATCAGTCGCGACGACGACTTCGGCAGCACCCCGAGCGTCATCGAAAGCAACGGAACGACGCTCGTCGTCATCGGCCAGAAATCCTCCATCGTGTGGGCCGTCGACGCCGCGACCGGAAAGGTCGAATGGACCGAAGGCAGCGTCTCCAAGGGCGAAGGCATCATCGGCGACACCGCGGCCAACGACGGGCTCGTCTTCGTGCCCTACGTCACGCTCAAAAAAGTGGCCGCGATCGACCCGGCCACCGGCACGTCGCGCTGGAACCGCTCGCTCGACGGCCTTGGCTTCGCGGATCCGGTCGCCGTTGCCGGCGCGGTGATCGTCGCCGACACGAGCGGCAACGTCACGGGCCTGGAATCGTCGACCGGACGTGTCCTGTGGAGCGACAGCATCGGCGAGGGCGGCGTGTACGGAGGACTGTCGGTCGCGGCGGGCCATCTCTTCGTGCCCGTCGTGCGGGACCATTTCCTCGGCGACGCAGGAGCGCTCGTCGCGTTCGCGCCCGGACGCTCGCCCGCAACGTCCGTGTCCGCGAGCCGGGCCGAAGAACCCGGGGAAGTCCGGATGCTCGGGTTCGAGTTTGTGCCGGGCGTCAAGACGATCCACGTCGGCGACAACGTCACGTGGGCCAACGACGATCCGACGTTCCACACGGTGACCTTCGAGGACCCTTACGCGTCGACATACTCGGAGCGCGAGGTCCAGCCCGGCAATTCCACGCAGATCACCTTCAACGAGGTCGGCACGTTCAGCTACTATTGCCGACCGCACGCGTCGCAGCTCGCGGACGGCAGTTGGAGCGGGATGACCGGCACCGTCGTCGTCATGCCGCTCGACTCGGGCTGAACCGTCCATCGAAGCATCGGGTCTCTCCCCCTCGGGCACGGAGGGCGGGGGGGAAACGCGCGCAACGCGGGCCCGTGTTGCGCGACGGCTTCCAGAACGCCACGATCCGGATCATGTGGGATCGGGAATGGTTCTCGGAACCGAATCGTTCCGGTTGACGGGGAGCAGTCCCCTTACGCTGTCGTTGACCGCGACGGCGGCGCCAGGCGAACCGCATGGGCCCGCCGTCGGCGCGAGCTGGTTGGATCACACCATTCTCAGTGTGATCATCGAAAGTCTGCAAACGTGCACCGATAATCATTCGGTGACGCGTGCGACCCGTCAACGCGCCCAGTCCCAACGTTTAAGGTGGAATCCCTCGTGGTGGGGGCTCGCGTCGAGCCCCTATGGCGTTTACACTGATCCTCGGAATCCAGTTCGCGATCCTATTCGTGCTTCTTGGCGCATCGGCATTCTTCTCCCTCAGCGAAACCGCCATGATCGGCGTGAATCGGCTGAAGATCCGGCAACTCGCGGACGGCGGCGACGCCAGGGCCCGCCGCGTCGACACCATGTTGGACCAGCCCGAGCGCATCATCGGCACCGTCCTCGTCGGAAACAACATCGTCAACATCGCCGCGGCGAGCTTGGGCGCTGTCATCGCGGTCCAATTGTACCCCACTCACGGAATCTTGATCTCATCTGTCCTGACGACAATCGTTGTGCTCATCTTCTGCGAAATCACGCCGAAGACGCTCGCGGTGCAACACCCGCTCGCATTGTCCAGGTTCGTCTCTCAGCCACTGCGCGTCATCGAGGCGGTCCTCAAACCCGTCATCTTCCTCGCCGCGACCGCCAGCACGTTCATCGTCCGCCTTTTCGGAGAAAAGCCGTCCGGGAAAGCCCCGTACATCACGAGCGACGAGATCGAGGTCTTGGTCCGCATGGGCGTCGAGCAAGGCGAGGTGGACCAGTTCGAGCAGAAGGTCATCCAGGAGCTGTTCCGCTTCACGGAGACGGACGTCAGGAAGGTCATCACGCCGGCGGAACGTGTCCATTATGTGCTGCGGACGGCGACCTTGCAAGACGCGGCCGAATTATTGGGGCACTCGCGTCGCACCCGCGTGCTCGTCGTGGATGGGAATTTCGACCACGTGCTTGGCTGCGTGTTCGCCCGCGACCTGCTACGATACACCGACGAAGAGTTGACGTCCTTGCCCGTCACACACGCCCTTCGCGCAGTCCTTTTCGTTCCCGCGGAGTTGCCGGCCGACAGGTTGTTGGTCCGGATGCAGAAGGAACACAAGTTGCTCGCCGTCATCCAAGACCCCGCCACGGGACGCAACCTCGGCATCTGCACCGTCGAAGACCTGCTCGAGGAGCTCGTCGGCGAGATCCATGACGAATTCGACCGCAAACCGGCCGCCTCACACGAAAATCCGCCGTTCGAGAACCCATTCTAGGGTTTGAGTTGGACCCAGCGCAAACACCGAGGTCCCTGTCATAACTCAGACCGCTTGCTCGAGTCGGGCTTGGCTTGGCTCGTCGGGCGCCGGTTGGAATCGGCTGCTGCGCGCCTTCAGCCACGGTGGCGCCACAAGGGTCGTCAGCAGGATCACGACGATGAGGATGCTGTACTGCCAGTTCGCCAAGACCCCGACCTGGAGGGCCGCCAGCGCAAAAATGAATCCCACCTCGCCGCGGGGCACCATCCCAACCCCGACGGTGAGCCTGTCGGCTTGCCCCCGCAAGACGCCCAGCCCCGCGGCCAACTTGGCTGCAACGCCCGACACCGTCAAGGCCCCAATCGCCACAACGGCGACCAACCACTGGTCCACCGGGAACTGGGTCAAGTCCACGTGGGCCCCAAGTAGGACGAAGAAGAAACCTGTGAAGAGCGACCCCATGGGACGGACCTGGTCGAAAATCTGGTGACGGTGTTCGCTGCCACTGAACGCGATGCCCGCCACGAACGCGCCGACGATCGCGGCCAATCCGGCGGCGGACGCGGCGTACGCCATCGCCAACATGAAAATGATTGCGAACCCGAGGTGAACGAACTCGGCGCGGAAGATTCCGTGAAACGCTCGAAGCAAACGCGGAAACGCCCAGCTTGCGACCACGAGCCCGACGACGAAGAAGCCCACGGCTTTCACGATGACGAGGCCTATTCCGACACCGGTGAGGCCTCCGACGACGAGGCCGCCCATGATGGCCAACACGATGAGCCCCAAGACGTCGTCGACGACGGCGGCTCCCAGGATCACTTGGCTTTCCCGGGTTTGGATCTTACCCATTTCGGAGAGGACACGCGCCGTGATGCCAACGCTGGTGGCCGTCAGGATGGCGCCTACGAACAGATGCAAGTACAGTGGCTGGTCGCGGGCCGCCGGGGCGTCGATCCACACGTCGAAGACCCCCAGCCCCATGCTGACCGCGGCGCCCGCCACGAGGCTTACGAGGACGCCGAGGAAACCCACGACCGAGGCGCTGGCGCCGACGCGCCGAAGTTGACCCAGGTCGGATTCCAGGCCGACTTCGAACAGGAGGAGCAACACACCGAGCTCGGCGAGGAAAAGCAGCACGACGGTCACGGGTTGGTCGGCGGCGGCGTCCGTGGTCACGTCGAGGTAGCGTAGAAGACTGGGGCCCAGCAGGATGCCGACCACGATCTCGCCGACGACGCCCGGCAGACCGATACGGCGCGCCAATTCGCTGCCGACCCGCGCCGCGACCAAGATGACGACGATGGGAAGCAAGACATCGAGCGGTCCTGCGGCCACGAAGCCGCCAAGCCGTGACCGTATTTAGTCGGCGCCAGGCACAATGGTCTCCAGGGCGGTCGCCCTCGGCGAGCGCGGGTCTTAAGACCCGGAACGGGCACTCCGCGAAGCGTGCGAATCACCTGGTTCGTGGTAGTCCTGATCATGGGAGGTTGCGTTCGCCCCGGCCCCACATCGGACGTCGAGAACACACCGCCGCCCGTGTCCTCATCCCAGGGATGGCATCAGGTCGCCAACGCGTCGATCGCGCGCTCCGAGCTCGCGGTCGGCCAGATCGGCGCGGACATCTACATCATCGGCGGCTACACCAACACGACCGCCGGTGTGCCGCTCGCGGAACGATACAACGTGACCACGGGGGAATGGACGACGCTTCCCGACATGCCCGCGGGCACGCATCACATGACCGCGACCGGCGTCGGGAACCTACTCATCGTCGCGGGAGGGTTCGACGTAACCGGCCCAAGCGGACTCACGATGACCGATCGCGCCTTCAAGTTCGATCCATCGACGAACAAATGGACCGAGTTGCCGCCCATGGGCATCCCGCGCGCCGCACACGCCGCAGCGGCCGTCAACGGCAAATTGTACATCGTAGGCGGCTACACGGTCGCGCTCCTCGGGCACACGCCGCCCGTCTCCATCTATGACCCGCAGGCGAACATGTGGACGGCCGGGGCACCGATGCCCATTTCGCGCGACCACTTGGGCGCGGCGGCCGTCGGGAACATCGTCTACGCGTTCGGCGGCGACTTCGCCACCCACAGCAACAGCGCGGACGACGTCGAAGCGTACGACACCGTCACGGGAATTTGGTCGATCAAAGGGACCCTGCCCACCGTGCGCGGATCGATGTCCGCGGTCTCGCTCGGGGACCGCATCTGGGTCATGGGCGGCCAAGACGGCTCTCGCACCTACGACGACGTCGACCAGTACACGCCCGCAACGAACGAATGGCGGAAAATGGAACCGCTCCTCATGCCGCGTCACGGGTTCGGCAGCGCATACTGGGATGGCCACGTGTACGTCGTCGAGGGCGCCCCGCAGCCCGGTGCGAGTGAGACGGGGAGCATCGAAGCGTACCGCGTCACGTCCGACGCTTGACCGCTCGCCGGGTTGTAAGGAGCCGGCCGCCCTTAGGTCCGAACCTGTGCTCATTTCCCGACGGGAGCATCCTAGAACCAAACACGACCTGTTAAGACGGGTGAATCCGTTCGGCTCGTGGTCGCGACCACTATGGTAGGCAAGAAACGGACAAACAAGAAGCGCAAGAGTGGAAAGGGCGCCAAGAAAAGCAAGCGGAAGAACTGAGAACGCGGGCGCCGCTTTCGGCGTTGCGCCCCGCGTTGAGTGACCGCTCTGATTCTTCCCGGCCTCGACGGCGGGTTAAAACGAAATCCGTGTTCAGATCCCGACGGGAGCATTCCTCGCCCGAGAATCTGCCCGTACGGCGGGAAACACGCGCATTCCTAAACCCGTCGAGGCGGCGCCTCGGGGCGGAGGGTGGGAGGCGTGCCGCCTTTGCGTCCGATGAGCTTGAAGCCGAACCCCCAATCGCCGTTCTTCGCCAGGTAATTGATGAGCGCGATTCCGGTCGCCTCCACATAGGGTCCCATCGAGCTGTCGCCGACATCGATGGCGCTCCATCCGAAGTCTCGCAAGATGGCGGTCGCGCGCGTCTTGGCGTCCGCGTTGTCCCCGCAGATCAGAAGGTCGCCCGGACCCTCTGTGAACGTCGGGTTGACGAACGTGCCCGCCGGTACGTGGTTCCACGCCTTCACAAAATTTGCCCGTGGGGCCGCCCGTTGCAGATCCTGAAGTAGAGAATCCCGCGTGGAGTCCGCCTTGTGGATCCCGTTGGGGCCCATATTGAGCGGGTTTGACGTGTCGAGGACGAGTTTGCCGGCGAGGTTCTCGGGGCCCGCCAAGCGAAGCGCCTCCAGCCCGACGCGTCCGGCCACGGCGAAGACGACGACCTCGCCGTGCTTCGCCGCATCCGCGAACGTGACGACCTTGATGCGGCCATTTTCGCTTGCCCACTGCGACAGTGGCGCGGTCCCGTATGTTCCGAGGCCGGTCTTCGCGAGCGAGATCTTCGGGTCGCGCGTCCCAAGTCGGACGTCGTGCCCCTTTCGTGCGAATCCGCTCGCCAAGGTCTGGCCGGCCATGCCGCTTCCGATGATGCCCACGCGCATACGGTTGGACCGGTCGGGGGCGCGGATAAACACCTCCAGCCACTTGGCTGCCCCGACCGCCAACCGACTGGCTGGAGCCCCTTATGACCCGCCGCGTCGCCCGGAGCTCCATGCATCAATCCGCCGCAATCTCGATCATGGCCATGCTTTTCCTTGCGTAGTTGTCAGGATTTAGGTCTACATTGGTGCTCACATCCCAGCGTGAACACTACAAACTCACAGACGGTCGAAAGGCCGTAGATACTGGACGGCACCCTTCGGTCGTTCTTGGGCCTGAATATTTGAGCATTAATTTACCGGCAAGGAAATCCCTGCGGCCGGAGGGCCTTCGTCTACGAGGCCGCGAATCCATTAATAGTAGGACACCCAATGGTGTGTTAATGAAGGCAACGCCGGGAAATGCCGCCACCGCCCTGCCTGAACCCGGCCACGAACGGGAGCAGGCGATGCGCCTGTACTCGGCCCGAACGAGCCTATACGTGCAGATCCTCGATGAGGTCGCACGACACCAAGGAATCCGCTACAACGAGCTCGTGGGACTCCTTCCGAAAGGCGCAAGCAAGAACCTGCTCACCAAAGCCCTCCACCGACTCCAACTCGACGCCCTTCTCACGCGCCGCGGCATGGGGGATCGCGCCGGCTACGAGCTCACGCCTCACGGAGTCGCCGTCCGCGACGCCATCGTCGAATACCGCGCACTCGACCGGATCCGCCACGACGTGCCCGACTCCCGCCCCGCCCACGTGTCGGCCTGAACTCCCGGGGACGCGAAAATGCCAATCAGCAACTACCCGTCGGGGTGGCACGAGTACGTCAAGGCGCACCACAAGGACACGGCCGGGTACGTGGTCGCGCAGACCGGCGACTGCCTGAAGATTCGGCAACAAGAGACCACCGGATCCCAGTCGCGCGTCACGGGCCGGAAATTCCAACCGATCCATCCGCGCGACTTGCCGGGAATCCAGTTGCCCACCAGCTGGTTCATGGGCGTGATCCTGTGCCCCGGAGATGACTTGGCACCCACGCTGGCCTGGCTCACCAAGCTTCCGGCCGCTGACCACGCGCGGATCGTCCTGTACATCCACCCCGTCTTTGACCAAGTCGCCGGTTCCAAACTCATGCGCGCCGTCAACCTCGATCACATCCGAACGACGGAATTCACAGGCGATTGGACCAACTTCCATCACCTCTTCGGAAACGACCACGCGTGGCAGGTCTGGAGCGACAAGAACTGAACGCGCGCCGGTAATGCGGGCGCTTCCGTTCGTTGAAGGCATTGAGTTTCCGAATTCTTTTACCGGCAAGCGAATGCTCCCGTCCCGGCGGGAGCATCAGTTTTGACCTAACCGCCAAGCGCTCAGACGCCTTGCCAGAGCTAGCGGGGCGAGAAGCCACGCGGCGGATTCGGCGCATGATCTTCGTAGGTAACTTGGTTGAGATGCGCCGCCGCTTCCTGAACAAGCCGTGTGGCAATCGCGACCGTTGCGGCTCTCGGTTCTTGACCTGTGGCGACGATCCATGGCCTGAGTTGGGCTTCGTCAGCGTTCGGGTGCAAGAGGAAACGGATTCGGCGTAGGTGGCTCGACGGCAATCGTTTCGCCCACGCGGCCAGGCCCGCCAAGTCGTCGGCGGCACAGAGCACAATCACCAATGCCCACGAGGATTTGGTGTCGATCTGAGCTGTCGCATCGAAGCCGGCGACGTTCACTCGCCGCCCGTATTCGCGCCGCTTCGGCGGCGGAAACGCCTTGCGGACGCGGCCGGCCCAATCATGACACGGTCGGCTGCCGGATAGCACGTGGAGGACCGTGTCGTGCTTGTGCGCGGCGATGACCTCGCGCTGATCACTGGGAAGCCGCGGCGGCGACATGAGAGGCGCCTATGCGGGCGCGGCTGGGGAGTCGATTTCCCGGCGAGCCTCGGCGATCTCGTCCAGGACCTCGTAACGACGCATCCAGTCGACTACCAGCAGCCCGAAGGGGCTGAGTTCGTAGAGTTTGGTGGCGGGCCGCGTCCGCACGTCGATGAATTGGTCGACGACGTGCTCGTCCTTCAGTAGCTCCAAGGCGTCCGCGAGGTTGTTGTCGCTCTTGCCGGCAAGCAAAGGCCTTAGCTCGGCGAACCGTCGGCGGCCTCCAATGAGGCTGTAGAGGATGTTCTTGGCCAGCGCGTTGGGGCGGCCTAAGAAATGGTGGGCGAGCGTCCGTTCAATGGCGGGCGGAGGAAGGCCCTCGGAGTCGAGCACGTGGATTGGCATTACTCAATAGTATTGAGTCTGGTTGCCTTGAAGCTTTTGGTGTTGCCAATTTAGGTTCGTCGGGCGTTCGCGGTCCCCGTCTTCGCACGAGAGGTGTTCATGGCGCCCAAAGTAGAGTGCAACGTCGGGGCCGAACACGGTCTGGCCGTACATTCCGCCCCAGAGGTGACCTATTTCTAGTGCTGCGGGTTGGCAGCGTTCAGCAGGTGGGTGGACCTGCGTCGACGGGAGGCATCGGGGAGGCGCCTAGCGCCTGCCCGCACGTTTCCTGGAGGTGGCAGAGCGACCGCCCGCCGGATCGGTGGGTACTTTGGGTGGACGTGTTGGACGGCAATTACGCAACGACGACGAGAACGCATCCGGCGCATTGAAGCCCCTGATCCTCGCGGTCGTTGCGCTCGTCGTGTTGGTCGGATTGGTGTCGTTGGCGCAGGGGACGCCCGTCCCGCCGTCGCTTGACTCTGCCACGACCGCGGACAACTACCTCGGCGTCACCTTCGTATTCTCGGAGCCAGTGTACAAGCTCGGTGCCGGAGGCACGCCGACCCCCGACCCCCTCGTGCCCGGCGACTTCGTCCTCTCCAACGGCGGCGCCTCCGCGATCACCGAAGTGTTGCAGAGCGCGGACCGACTCCGCGTCACGCTCACCTTCAACCTAGCGATCGCGCCCCACACCGCGATCATCAGCCCTCGTTCGGGCGCGTTCGGCGACGGTGACGGAGCGGTCTCCTTCAGCCAACGTGTCCCGTTCTCCGGCGCGGACCTCGCCGCGTTATGGAACGAGCTCCTCGATGTCCCGGCCCTTCCGCCGAACGTCGCCTCCGTGCCATTCGTCCAACCCTGGCTGGCAGCCGGCCAAGACCTGACGGACCTCGTGAATGGCCTCCCCTCCCTTCCCTCGCCGGCGACCGAAGCGCAACTCGTCGCCGCCGTCCAGGCACTCCCGGGTGTCGACACCCTGACCTTCAGCGGAACGACCGCGGTCCTCCGCTTCGCTCCCGCAGAGACCGCGAACTCGCGTGCCGTGCTCGGCACCACAGGCGTCGGGCAGGTCGACGGTGTCGTGTACGACGTCACGTTGACCGCGAACGTCAACTTCGCGGTCTCGTTGGGCGGCAGCATCTCGTTCGACGGGGCATCCGCAATGGCGCCGACCCTGGGCACCGGCGCCGACGCGCTCCGGGTCCGCCTCACATCCACCTCCCCCATGTCCGCGACCGGCATGCTCGGCATCGTGAGCATCACTGCGAACGCGGTCGCGAACCTGGACGCGACCCTGACGTTTGGCGGCGGCGCTCCCGATGACTGGGACCTTGCCGGCACCGGTGGCCTCCAAATCACCCAGTTGAGCATCCCCGGCTCGACGCTCCCCGCGTTCGGCGGATCGCCGCTCCTTGGCGTCTCATGGCCGGACCTCGCTGCACAACTCATCTGCAGCGACGGCTCCACGCCGACCATCACTCCGACGGGGCCGACCTGTCCCAGCGGCGAACCGTTCGAGAACGTCGACATCACGGCGGACCTCCTCGATGCTCAAGGGCTTCGAGGCTTCACCCGCGTCTCCGTCGACGACGTGATCTCCGGACTCGCCTGGTTCGCGGGCTGGCTCACCGAAGTCGAGCAAGAGGGCGTCATGGGACAGAACCTGCCCGTCATCGACACGACGATCGGCTCATTGTCCCAACTCAGCAACCAGCTCCTCGAACCCGTCGACGCGATCCGCGAACTCGTCACGGTCGTCGGCGGGGTCTCCGAATCCGAACGCTTGAGCGCACAAGGCCTTCGCGCCCTGTGCGACCTCACGAACGCCCAGCTCGAACCGTCCGTTGCGGCGTACGCCACGTCGGTGGGCCTCAACGCGTCCCAGACGGACGCGTTGCGCGCACGACTCCAGGCCGCACTTGCCAAGTGCAGCGGGATCTTCGACGACGTGTCCATCTCGTTGGGCACGATCGAGTTCCGGGTCGCCGACACCGTCTCCCGACCCATGTTCGGCACCACCGCCCCCAGCGTCTCGTTGGGATTCGGGAACGACCTTGCCGGCATGGCGATCGCCCCTCGCGTCTCCACGTGGCAAGGCACGGCCGAAGCCTCGTACGGGTTCACCCTCGGGATCAAGCTCGGATCCGCCACCGAACTCGGCATCGGCGCAGGCGACCCGAACGTCGGTTCCCGCGTGTACCTACGACCCGGCGAGATCGCGGACGCGAGCCTCGACATCGAAGGCACGGGGATCGGGCTCGACGCGCGGCTCGGGTTCCTCGACTTCGACGTGACCGGCACGTTCAACGCGAACCCCACCATCGACTTCGACCTTGCTGACCCCGGCGACGGCGACCTCACACTCGTCGACCTTGCCGCGGCCTCGGACTCCGGCACCCTCGACGACCTCATCGACCTCACGCCGACCGGCCAGGTCGACGCCCTCTTCACGCTCTCCAACCCGGTCGTGTTCCCGGGCGGCCGACACATCCAGATCCTCGGACCCATCGCTGCCCTCACGAACCCCTCCGCGGACGTCTTCCAGTTCCACACGAGCGTCGCCCCCGATTGGCCCGTCGCCACCAACCGGATCAACGTCGGCCACGACCTTGGAAACGCACTGCGGATCCGGGAACTCACGGCCGCCGAAGCCCTGCAGATCATCACGCTCATCGCCCAACAGTTCGAGGACTACATGCGTGACGACGAGGCCGCGGCCTCGCTCCGGATCCCGTTCGTCGACCTCCAGTTCCAGGAAGCCGTCGGTTTCGTTTCGGACTTCGCCGAGATCGCGCAACGAATCACCGACGCCAACCCGCAGTCCCTGAGCGCCCTCGATGCGGCGGTCGAACAGGCCCTCGCGCAGGTCGGCATGGCGAACGCCGTGACGTTCAGCGCGTTGCCGGAAGGCTTGGCGTTTTCGTTCAACGCGAACAAGGCCGTCACCCGCACGTACCCGTTCAGTTTTGCGGGCGCCGGGCTTAACTTCGCGCCCGCGGACGGCGGCGCCAGCATGACGGCGACGGCTAGCATGACGTTCCAGCCACGCCTCGGCATCCTCTACAACGGCTCCGACATCGCCGACCGCGTCTTCTTCGAAGGCGCCGGTCCCTCGTTCGAGCTCTTCGTGGACGCCGACGTGTTCGGAAGCGTCTACCTCGGAGCGATGGAAGCCGGTCTCCAGGGGAGCGTGCAGGTCGGCACCGCGGCCGATCCCGCCCATCTCAGCATTTCCCTCGGCGGCGGCCGCGTCACGCTCACGGACCTCGAGGAAGCGTTTGCCGGCGGAGACCTGCTTCAGGTCGACTTCGGCGGGGCGATCCTCGCGAGCCTCGACGTCTCGGCCGGCCCCGCCTCCGGCTCGGTCGAGGTCACCGGCGACGTCGCGGACCTCGCCAACCTCGAAATCAACCACTCCATCAACGTGGAAGAGATCCAACTCGACCTCAACACACTCGTCTTCGGTGCCGTGGAACTCGGCCGATTCGTCGGCCGCGTCCTCGAGACGAGCGACGTCGTCAGCACGGACCTCCCGATCGTCGGCGACGGATTGCGGACGCTCAGCGCCGCGGGCTCGGACCTGCGCCGTGCCGCGGACGAGATGGACGCCCTGTGGAGGAGCACGAACGATGCCGACTTGTTCGTGGCGGGTCTCGACGCCGAACTTGAAGGCGTGCTCTGCGGAACAAGCCCTGGTTGCGTGACCGTCACGCTTCTGCCCTTGGGCACGGCGACCGTCGCTGCCGCCGAGGGCATCGAGATCCGGTTGAACACCATCAAACAACGCACGGAGGTCAGCTCGCTCGATGCGGGCATCGACCTCGCCCCCGTCTTCGACCTCAACTTTGTCGTAGACGCCAGCCTCAACGTCGGTTACTCCCTCGACATCGTGATGGGCCTCACCGCGTCCGACGGCTTCTACATCAGCCCAGGCGGAAGCCAGGGCGCGGACCTCCTGCAGCTCTTCGGCCGGTTCGACCTGACCGGCATCAACCCGACCGCCAACCTGCTCGGGATCGAAGCCCGCATCACGGATGGCACGGCTAGTCTCGGCGGGACCCTTGGTCCGGCCCACAACGCGGGTGGGTTTGCCCTCTCTGCGTCCGAACCCGTGTTCCTGCGGGACATCTCCAACCGTCAACGCAGCGTCGATGATGTCATCGGGGCCCGGTTCTCTGCCGAGTTCGATGCATACCTCCCACTCACGTTGGACGCGTTGAATCTCGTCGAACTGTACGTGCCCATTTTCCTCAACATGGACGTCGTCGACGGCCGACCCGCCATGGGTCTTCACCTCGGCAGCGAAACCGAACCCATCCTCCTGGACCTCGAATCCTTCGGCGACGGCGTGGTCTCCCCTATCCTCGGCGCGTTGTCCGACTTCGACCCGGCCGCGGGCAGTTACAACCCGTTGGCGCAGGATTGGCTGCGGGACCTCCTCGAGGAACCTGTTCCCATCGTCGACGATAGCGTCCGCAACATCACCACCGAGTTCGCGAGCGCATTCGGCTACGAGAACGAGTGGGCGTTCGTACAGTTCATGATCGACATCGGCGCCCTCAGCCCGACCGAGATCGCCGGTCAGCTCGAGCTGGGTCACGTCGACGTGCTGCCCGTCGTCGTGAAACACCAACCGGCCCAAGCGCCCAACCTCCAGGCGGACTACGACGCCGTCAACAGTTTGGTGACCAGTATCACTCCCCCTGGACAAGCGGCGATCCTACGGTTCCCCATCCTCGAGGACCCCGCCTCAGCCCTGGGTCTGCTCCTCGGGGGCGAGCACGGCGGCACCGTCGCGTTCGTCGAGATCGCCCCGCCCCTCTTGCAGTTCGGGCCCCGCATCAGTTTCCACGTAACCCTATTGCACCTGGACATCGGCTTCATCTCCGGCCACCTCGAGGTCGCACTCGACGGTTTCATCGGGGGCACCTTCAACACCGGGTTCGGCTACGACTCGACCGGGCTGAAAACGGGCGTCGCGCTCGACGGGTTCTACTTCGTCGACCGCCCCGGCAACGCGGTCGGCTTCGAGGCCCGCATCTCGGCCATGGTCGACGGACGCTTCTCGGTCTTCGGCGACGTCGCCTCCGTCCGCTTCCGCGGATCCGGCGGCGCGTACGCTGGCGCTGGCGTCGACTTCTTCGACGACTCGATCGCGATCCCGACGGCCACCCGGATGGACGGCCGCCTCAACGTCCACGAGATCAAGGCGATCGCTGAAGCCTATGAGCCGGTCATCGCGGGCATCCCCGCCTCGTCGTTCTTGTGCATGTTCAAAATGAACGTGGACCTCAACGCGCACCTCGCGTTCAGCGGCAAAGCAAAAGTGCTGGGCGTCACCGTGTTCAGCGAGTCCTTCGACGAGTCGTGGACCATCGTGGACGAGACAGTCACGTGCAACATCATCCAGAAGGCCGCCCACATCGAGAACCGCCAACTGCTCCTCAACGGCGGTCAATACGCGGACTTCCGCTTCGACGAGACCGGGGACCTCGCGGAAGAGTTCACCATCGTCCCCAACGGCGGCATGATCGATGTCACAGTGCATACGCCGGTCAACGACATCACGACGAGCGTCGACCCGGCCAAGTTCGACGTCATCGTTGCGAAGCTCGGCATTGGGGACGACTCCGTCACCATCGATCCCAGCATCACCAAGCCCGTGGTCCTGCGCGGCGGCCCCGGCCACGATACCCTCATCGGCGGCGGAGGCCCCGACGAACTCTTCGGGGAAGACGGCGACGACATCCTCAAAGGCGAGGCAGGACAGGATGAGCTTCGCGGCGGCAACGGCGACGACGAACTCTGGGCCGGCACGCACGAGGACCTCCTGATGGGCGGCGCCGGGATGAACACGTACGTGGCCGATGAAGGCTGGGGCATCGCGCACGTCATCGACGCGGGCCCGCACGCCACGTTGGACTTCCGCGGCACCTCCGCCTTGTTGGGAACCGCCACCTTCTACGACGGGACCGTCACGGCGGGCACGAGCCTCCTCAACTACGCCGTCGACGAAGTGTTCACGGTCCTCGGCGGGGGCGGGGCGGACGACTTCACCGTCAACCGGTACGCGCCCGACGGGTTCCTCATCGACGGGCGCGGCGGCGCCGACACGATCCGCGTCCCCTTCTCGGGCGTCGACCGCACCATCACGGTGACAGACTCGGCCGGCGGCGCGACGCTCCTGGCCAAGGGCACCGCCGTGGGCGACACCGTCCTCTTCCGCGCCAAGTGCAACGACGTCCCAGGCCCCGGGTGCCTGGCGAGCACAGGCCCGGCCGAACGCGGGTTCATCGCCCTTGTCACTCCGGCCGAATCGGTCGACCGCGTCAACTACGACCACAGCATCAGCCTCGTCCGGTTCGACGGCGCGACCGGCAATGACCGGTTCATCCTCGACGACGTGTCGGCACCCCTCGAGGTCGAAGGCGGCCCCGGCGACAACCGGTTCCAGGTCGGCCAGATCTTCGGCAACCCGCGCAGCCCGCCGTTCGTGGACGCAGGCAACGAAGTGCGCACCCGCGCCGTCGAGGCCCGGGGACCCATGTCGCTCGGTGTGAGCCACCCGACGACGCTCCGAGGCGGCGACAACAGCGACCTCTTCACGGTGTTCAGCAACATCGCGAGCCTCAACCTCGAAGGCATGGGCGGCGACGACACGTTCGTCCTGCGCGCCTTCATCCTGGAAGGTTCGGTGCAGTCCGCCGGCGGCGACGGCCATGACCGGTTCGAGTACGTCCCCAACGCGTTGGTCAACATCGACGGCGGGGACGGCTTCGACACCCTCATCATGATCGGCACCGAGCTCAGCGACGGCTTCATCGTCGAAGCCTCCGGTCTACGCATCTGCCGACAATTCGAACCCGGCGCCATGCCGGCATGGTCGCCCGTCGACCGCTTGCCGAACCCGGACCCGGCCGGATGCGGCGTGACCGCGACCTTCGTCAACGTCGAATCCCTCATCGGCCACGCTCTGGAAGGCACCGACGCCATCTGGGTCCGTTCGAGCAGTGCCGCATTCGCGATTCGGCTCTTCGGGGGCGCGGACGGCGACACGTTCCTCATCGGTGACCAGGGGGACCTGACCGGCATCGACGGTCCAATCACGGTCGACGGCGCCGCCGACCCCGGCTTTGACGATTCCGTGCCGCCTCCCACCGTCCTTCCGGGCGAGGACGCCACGCCGAGCGGTCCCGGTCTGGTGGGCATCGTCTACGACGACCAGACCAACGACCTCGTGGTCGACGGCCGCGCGGACAC
>CAYOZB010000006.1:0-43885 GCA_964408365.1 uncultured Halobacteriales archaeon
AAGCGTCGAGGTCACCGTCCGACGCAACGACGGTCGCATCCGCGTCGCCGTCCGCGACAGCGGCCGCGGACTCAGCCCCGACGAACAAGGAAAACTGTTCAAACCGTTCTCGCAGGTCCACGAACGCAGCGAAGTCAAAGAACGCGGCACCGGACTCGGTCTCTACATCTCCCGCGAGATCATCGAGCAACACCAAGGACGCCTGTGGGTCGAAAGCGAAGGACACGGCTTCGGCTCCACGTTCCTCTTCGAACTTCCCGCGACCGAACCGGCCCCCGGCCGAACCGACGAGCGCGGCAAAGGCGAGGTCAGCCCCACAACGTGATCCGCGCGCTACCGGCGGCATCCTCGAATACGACCCGCAGCGTCCACGAACCACTCAACCCTGTCAGATCCAACTCTCGCGAATCCGAGAAGAAATACTGCTGATCGTGACGCGTGCCGTCGGCGTCCGAAACCTGCACGACGGCCGATCCTTGACCCTGCAACGCGATCGTCAAGTACGCGCGGCCATCCAACGACTCCGCCCGGCACTGCACGGCCCGATCGGCGGTCCCGTCCAGCCACGCAGTGCATGCCTCCGCGTCTGGGACGCAAACGCCGGACCTTGGATGCCGTGACGTGCCCGTGTCGCAGTCCACATCCGTGGCCTGGCGGTCACCCGCTCCGGACTCGGAGCCTCGACCGACGGTGGTGCCCAACACGAACGCGACCCCGCCGAACACCAATACGCCGGCGATGATCAGTGCACCGATGCGTGCTCGCCGGACGCGCTCCGCCTCGGTACGCTCCACCATCGCACCATCCTCACAGAGTTGCCAGGATTAACGTTTTCCGCGCCACGTCGGGCCACAAAAGCCCCGCTCCGCACGGGTTTTTATGGTCGCAGGACTCAAGCATGTTGGGCGAGAAACCACGGCGAACTGGCGGACTAGCCTCCTCATCATCTTCGCGATCATCCTTCTCATCGCAGAAGCCGCCTGGATCTACACTCCCCTCGCCGACCTCGAACTCACTCCCACCATCCGGATCCTCCTCACCGTCGCGGCCGCCATCGCTGTCGGCCTTGCCGGTTGGTGGGCCGCCGCGCACGAAAAACGGATGGCACGCCAGGAAGCTGCCCAACGCGAAGCGCTCGCCGATTTGGAAGAAGCACGCGCGGGACTGTTTCGCACCATCGCCGACGGCCTGGACAGCCGCCTGAGCCCCATCGCGCAACAGACGCAACGACTCCTCGCCGACCCAAAGGTCCGCGCAACCAATGAACGCGAACTCTCCATCATCCAGTACAACACCCAGCGACTCCAACGATTCACCACCGACGTCCGCGACGTCATCGCGCTCGGGGCCGGCAAATTGTCACTCACGAAGGAGCCGACCGACCTACGCGATGTCATCACGTCGGCCGTCGAGGCGAACCAATCCCTCGCGCGCTACCACGAAGTCCAACTCAGGATGACGTGCGAAGCATCCCTTCCCGTTCGCGGCGACGCGACCCGGCTGACCCAGATCCTCCACGACATGCTCCGGAATGCGTTCAACTTCACCCCCCGCGGCGGCTTGGTCCATGTGATCGGTGGCGTCAACGAAGACAACGCCCGCATCGCCGTACAAGACAACGGCCGAGGACTCACCCCGGATGAGATCCCGTTGCTGTTCCGCCCATTCACCCGCGCCCACGCACCTGGCGAAAGCCGCGAAGTCGGCACCGGGTTGGGACTTTTCATCGCCAAGAGCATCCTCGAAGCCCACGACGGCACCATGTGGGCGGAAAGCCGCGGCCGCGGACAAGGCGCGAGTTTCACCATCGAGATCCCCCTCCACGCGCGGCCGTTCGACATCCGAAACGCGCAACGACCCCCATCCGGCGCACCGCAGATGCCGCCCGCCATGGCCCCGCCCGGCGCCCCCGGCATCCGATGAGCGCTCGGTTGCAATCATGTGGCCGAACGCATAAGAAGGAGCCCTGACTCGGCACGATTCGAAGATGCGCGTCTCCCCCGGTTTCGCCTTTGTCGCATGCACGTTCATCTGGGGCACGACGTGGCTTGCGATCAAGTTCGGCTACGGCGGCCTCGACGCGATCTGGGGAGCCAGCCTCCGGTTCCTCATCTCGGGAATCATCCTCCTGCCCATCGTCCTCGGCATGAGGATCCCCTTGCCCCAAGGACGACGACAATGGGCCGTGGCCGGCTTCGCTGGTGTCGCCATGTTCGCGATCGACTACGGACTCATCTACTGGGGCGAACAGTACCTCTCGAGCGGCCTCACCGCAATCCTCTTCGCCACGATGCCTCTTTTCGTCGCACTCCTCGCCGTCTTGTTGATCCCCGCGGAACGCATGACCCCGCTGCACGGGGCCGGCATCGCCCTCGGCCTCGGCGGACTCTTCGTCATCTTCTTCCCCGACATCCGCGCCGGCACCTCCTCCATCTGGCCCGCCATCGCGATCGTTCTCAGCGCCGTCGCCGCCGCGGCAACCAGCGTCGTCATGCGACGTTGGGGACGCGACCTCCACCCGCTCTCACTCAACGCCACAGCGATGCTCCTCGGCGGCGCGATTCTCGCAATGGTCAGCCTGGTCCTCGGAGAGAGCCCCGGATTGCCCGCCACGCAACGCGCCTGGCTCTCCCTCCTCTACCTCGTCGCGTTCGGCAGCATCCTCTCCTTCATCCTCTACTGGAACCTCTTGCGACAGTGGCCCGCGCACCGCGCCGGATTGATCCCATTGGCGACACCCGTCGTCGCCGTACTCACCGGATTCTTCCTCAACGACGAAGTCCTCACCGTGTACCAATGGTTGGGAAGCGCCATCGTCGTCCTGGGCGTCGCCGTCAGCCTTCTCCCGACGACCACACGCGCCCCGATCCCAATCCCGACGGCCAAGTGATGTTCGCCCGATTCATTAAGTAGCCAAGCAAACGTGCCCGCAGAACGTGACCCTTCTTCGCGACCCTAAGGAACAGGGCGTCCTCAAACCCACCCTGGGCCTGTTCACCGCGATCACCCTCATCGTCGGCAGCATGATCGGCTCCGGCATCTTCCGACTTCCCGCCGCCATGATGGGCCTCGTCCAAAACGCGTGGCTCCTCGTCCTCGTCTGGACCATCGGCGGCATCATCACCATCTGCGGCGCGCTCGTGTTAGCCGAACTCGCCGGCATGTTCCCTCGCGCAGGCGGGACCTACCAGTTCATCAAAGAAGGAATGGGTCGGCACTTCGCATTCCTCTACGGGTGGACCTTCTTCTGGGTCGTCCAGACCGGCATCATCGCCGCCGTCGCAGTCGTGTTCGGCGAATTCACGCGACGACTCTTCGGCTTCGACCCGATTTGGGTTCCCGCCCTCGCCGTCGGCTGCATCGTCTTCCTCAGCAGCGTCAACTACCTCGGCGCCAAGTTCGGCGGACGGGTCCAAGACGTCTTCACCGTCGCCAAGGTCATCGCGCTCCTCACACTCGTCACCCTCGGTTTCCTCCTCGGCAACCCGGACCACTCGATCGGCGAGACCGTCGCGGGCGCGCCAAGCGGCCTCAACCTGTTCTCGGCGTTCTTCAGCGCCATGCTGCTCGGCCTGTTCGCACTCGACGGGTGGCCTCAAGCCGCCTACGTCGCCCCCGAGATCAAGAACCCCACGCGCACGATTCCGCGCGCCCTGCTCCTCGGCGTCGCGTCCGTCGTCATGGTGTACGTCCTCGCGACCTTGTCCTACGTGTACCTCTTGCCCGCCGAGGAGATCCTCGAGATCAACAACTCCCGCGGCGTCCGCGTGATCGCCGCCGAAGCAGCCGCCGTGTTCTCCGGAGAGATTGGTGCCAAACTCATCAGCGCCGCCGTCATGGTCAGCACGTTCGGGACCGTGAACGCGTTCATCCTTACGAGTCCACGCATCTTCTACGCGGTCGCCGAGGACGGCATGTTCCCCAAAGCGTTCCGTCGACTCAACCCAAAGACGAACGTCCCTACGTTTGCGATCGCCGTCATCGGCACCTGGTCGGGTCTTCTCGTCTGCCTGTCACGGTTCTCGCTAGACGCGTTCCTCGCGCTCGTCAACGCGGTCACCTACTGCATCTTCCTGTTCTACATCCCCATGGTCGCCGCGTATTTCATCCTTCGAAAGGTCCGACCCGACGCCAGCCGACCCTACCGCACCCACTTTCATCCCGTGGTCCCGATCATCTTCACCGTCGGTGCGATCATCGTCGTTGTTAACGCGCTCACGGTCGACATCCTGGCGGTCGTCAACGCGATGCGCGGCATCGACCCGCTCACGAGCGCCGACATTGCGAACCTGACTGGGTTGTGGGGGACGTTGATGACGCTCGCAGGCGTGCCGGTCTTGTTCTACTGGCGCGCCAAGGACGCAAAAGGAGAAAAGACGCCGCTCCGAGGCGAGCCGTTCGCTCGTCCGCTGCCCGAATCCTAGTCGTGTCCCTGCAGCATCGCGGCCCGGAGGAACACTTCGGCGTACGCCATCGCGTCCGCCGCGACACTCGACGCGCGGTTCCCGCCAGCGGCCAGTTGACGCTTCTTCGCTTCGTAGGCGGCGTCGCGCACGAGGCTCGTCGGGATCGTACCGAACCGGCCGAAATGTTTCACGTGGCTTTCCGGCACGACGAACACGTCGCCTTGGAGAAACCCGCGAAGGATCCCGGGCTGGACGAGGAACCGCACCGCGGGAACGCCGAGGTCATGGACGAGTGCGGTCCACACTTTCTGCAGCTCGTCGCTGAGCTCTTTCGGGACGTCGGTCATCGGTCCTCGCGCAAGGCGTTCCACGATCGCAGCAGGGCGACGACGCGGGCTTCGATGTCATCGCGCAATGCACGTTGCGCGGTGACGCTGCTCGTCCCGGGGTCGCCCACGTCCCAGGAGATTGCGCGACTCGCCAAGTGTGCCGGGCACGCGCCATCGAGGGGCCCGCAGAGCGTGACGAACGCGTCCGCGTTCCCCGCGAAGTCGAGGTCGAGGGCCTTGGATTTGTATTTCGAGATGTCGATGCCTTTCTCGGCCATGCTCCGGACGGCCGCGGGGCTTACGTAACCGAACGGGGCGGTGCCCCCGCTTCGAGCGTCGACCATGCCCGGTCGCGCGTACGCTTGCGCGAATCCTTCAGCCATCTGGGAACGGTACGAATTCCCGACACACGCGAACAGCACCGACTTCACGTGGGCTCCCTAGCAGGCTCAATCCATTTCGCCTTGTCGGCGTCGTCGCGAACGAAGCTCGACGTCGGCCAAGTCCATCGCGCGTCGTCCGTCGAGCAACCACAACGTCGAAGCGGCGGCGTCCACGATCTCCGCGATCGGACCCAGGAGGCCGTCGCGGTTAATGGCCGTGCCTCCGCAGAGCGGGTTGTACGGGGGAAACACGATGATCTGCGGCGAGCGGCGTTTCCCATACCGTGCGTGGACCCGATCGGGCGCGGCCTGGCCGCGAAGCCACGCCAATTGGATCACAGAGTTGCCGCTCTCATCGACGATGCCGGCGGCGGCATGCGTGTGCCCGACGAGCAGCACGTCGACGTCCAACAAACCTGGTCGGGGCCACGTGTGGCCGTGCAGGGCGCCGATGCGGAACCCTTTCTTGCCGACGACCTCCCCGGTCGCGCGGCCGATCCGAAGCTTGGGGTATCGTTGTTTAGGAAGCAGGGACGCGAGGCCGGCGTCGTGGTTTCCTGGAGTGATGAGGATCTCGTCGAAGGATTGGTGGAGAACGTCGAAAAACGGGGGAACGTCGCGGGTCTCTTGCCGGGACAACATGGCGACCTTGTGTTTGATGTCGCCTAGGAGAAGGAGGCGGGTGGCGTTGACGGATCGCGCGTCGTCGAGAAGTTCCTCTGCGAGTCGTTCGCTGCGGCTTCGAAGGTAGGCTCCCTTGCGGGCTAGGTCGGATTCCAGCCCGAGGTGGAGTTCAGAAGCGGCGAGCCAACGTTGCGTCGCGCCTTCCTGTTCGACTTCGAAGACGAGCGCCGGTCGGCCCCAGAGGGGTTCGGGTCGTTTACCCGCCGCCGAGGCTCTTCTGGAGGGCGTCGACGATGCTTCCGATGAATCCGTTGAGGACGAACGGGATGAACGGGGCTCCGAGACTCCAGGTCGCGAGGTTGCCAACGCCTTTCCCGACGCCGCGGGCCTTCTTGAGCCCTCCCAGTTTGAGCCCCGAGTTGACGATGAACCGGATGGGCATGCCGAACAGGAAGCTCGCGATCAGGAACGAGAGGATCTCCAACACACCGGTGATCATGAGGACGACCCCTTTGCCGAACGCCGACTCGGTCCAGATGGTGAGGAAACTGGTTCCAAGGAAATTCTTGATCTCTTGGTCCCACAAGATGATGGCGATGACGAAGGCGAGTCCGTGGAAGATCCAGCCAAGGAGCCGGATGCCTCCGAACGCGCCCGGCTGGGCGCTCGCGAGCATCGGTCGCAGGACGAAGCCCAGGATGATCGCCCCTGCCGCGACGAACCACAGGAGGAGCGAGAACGGGGGGAAGCTCATGAAGCCGACATCGACGGCCTCCTCGTCGGTGTAGAACCCTTGGTTGCCCAGGAGCACGAACTCTGTCTCGGTCGTCAGGATGGCGCTCGAGTTGGAGGGCACTAGGTCGCCGCGTTGGAACCGGATGATGCTCAAGGCGCTCGCGTTGGCCTCTTCTTGGTTGACAATGGGGTCTTGCGTGCGTCCGACGAGCGCTCCGTTGAGGATCGGAGCGAGGTCACGCAACCCGTCGGAGAGTGGTTTGAGGAGGATGTCGCGGCCGCCAAAAGCGCGCGTGGCTTGGTTGAGGACCTCCGGCTTGAAGCCCTCCTCGAGCGCAGCCAATCCAGCGCGCCGGAACACGCTTTGGGTGCCGTTGACGAACGGCGAACCGACGCCCGCGCCTTGCATCAGGAACGTGGGAGTGCCGTAGATCCGAAACAGGTACTGGGTGCCCTGGTACGTCTGGGTCGACGAGGTGTCGTTGAGACGGATGGTGGCGTTGGGATTCCCCAGGACCGCATAGAACGAATCGGTGGCCTCGGTGATCGAGCCGGACAAGACGACCGTCTCGCCGACGACGAGCAACGAGTTCGTCGTGGTGACGTTTCCCAATGGGCCGTTCTTGAGGGCTTGTGAAGCGTTGACGAAGACTCCGATGGCGAACGGGGACGTGATGTTGTGATGGATCTTCGTCTTCTCGGAGTAAAAGACGACCGTGCTATTGGTGTCGATCGTCAAGCTTCCGCCTTGGAACGTCCGTTCCACGCCGCATTGGGAGACCGATTGACACTGGCCCTGCATGAACCGGGCGACCGCGCCGTCGCGGTCCTTGGTGTTGATCACTTCGATCTTCTGTGTGCCGCGGACGTTCCCGCCCGCGTCGCCATTGATGACCGCGTAGGCGCCCGCGAGGGATCCGGCGCCGTGGTATTGACCCGTCAGCATCGTGAAGTTGATCTGCGTTGACGTTCGGCCAGGGGTTTTTGTCGAAGTGAGTCCCAACGGGGGGATCTCGGCTTGGAAATCGAACTTGGGAACGAGGAACGCCTCGACGGAGGGCACGAACAGCATCAGGGTGAGCGCCACGGCGGTCGCGACGCGCATGATTTTGACTCGCGAAGCCACTCTATCCCCTCCGGCGGATACCCGACATCGACTTGATGGTTTGCACGTGGCGACTCCCTCACTTTGACTGAAGGCGACGTGCAAACACGCTCGGTAATTCTGCGATGAGGTCGGTGGCGACGAGCGAGCCGCCTTGACGAGCCGCGACAGATTGTCCGGCGTCGCCGTTGACGAATGCGGCAGCGCAGGCAGCGTGGAACGCGTCCATGCCTTTCGAGTAAAACCCGGCGGTGATGCCAGCGAGCACGTCCCCAGTGCCGCCGGTGGTCATGGCGGGATGGTGGATCCGGTTGATCTTGACCCGTTTGCCGTCCGTGATGATGTCCTGCGGTCCTTTGACAAGAATCACCGAGCGCAAAGCGGTGGCCTGTTTGGCTGCTGCTTTCTTCCCGGCCTCGAGCTCCTTCGGGAGCTTCGCGCGCGTGAGCTCCAAATATTCGCCCGCGTGGGGCGTGCAGATGGGCCGGATCTTGCGAAGAAGGTTTGGGTGTTTTCCGGCGACGGCCAAAGCGTCCGCGTCGAGCACCACTTTCGTCTTTTGTTTCGCGGCCGCGTTCAAGATGCCTTCGATGGCATGAACGGTGTCGCGGTCGTCGCCCATGCCGGGTCCAAGGAGAAGGACGTCGACGCGTGGGAGAAGTTTCGTGATCGCTTCCACATCCTCGGGGACGATCCGTCGCGGATCCGTGCTCTGGTGGGTGATGAGGTCGGGTTGGAGGGCTTGCGCGGCAACGGCGGCGTCGCGGGTCGTGTACAGTCGGACGAGGTCGACTCCGGTTCGCAAGGCGGCTTGTGCGCACAGGATGGGTGCGCCCGTGTAGGGTCCGCCGGCGACGACGAGCACGCGTCCGTTCTGGCCTTTGTGCGAGTCGGAGCGGTTCCGTGGGTACGTAGCGGTGAAATCGGCGGGACCGACTTCGTCCATGGCGCCCTGGGGGATCCCGATCTGGCGTACGAGGATCCGCCCGCTGTTCGCGTTCGTCATTCCTTCTTTCTTGTCGTGGAACGTCACGGTGAGGGTGGGTTTGATGGCAGGTGTGCCGCCGAGTCCGGTGGGGACGTCGATGCTGAGGATCGGTTTGCGCGACGCGTTGATGAGTCGAACGACTGTGCGGATCGGTTCGCGCAGGGTTCCGGTGATGCCGCTTCCGAGCAATGCGTCGACGAGGAGGTCCGCGTCCTTTGCGAGTTCGCGGAAACGTTCCGGCGTCCGATACACTTCCAAGGGATACTGGGTCGGATCCAGTCGGCCGGCCGCCTTGCGCGCCTCGTCGGTCTTGAGGGATTCGACGGGACCGGAGAGAAGGAGTCGGATTTGGATTGACTTCGGAAGGTACGGGACCATGGAGAGCCCGTCGCCGCCGTTGTTTCCGGGTCCGCACACGATGAGCACATTCTTCGGATCGAGCTTCGCGACTTCCGCGGCGGCTTGTTTCGCGGCGTTCTCCATCAAAGACAAGAGACTGACTCCGTGCTTCGGCGAGTTGCCGTCGAGGATGCGAAACTCGATGGTTGAAAGCGACGTGCCGTTCGCAACCCGCCAAAGGATATATACGGTGCTCGTTTTGCAAAATTCCGGCGTTTTCTGATGATACCTGGAATGGGCGGACGCATGGACCCGCGGCGCATGAACCAGATGATGAAACAGCTCGGCATCGACGTGGTCGACATCGAGGACGTGCAAGAAGTCATCATCCGAACGCCCACCAAGGACTACGTGTTCAACGAGGCGAGCGTCACCATCATGACGGCGCAAGGCCAGAAAACGTACCAGGTCACCGGCACGCCGAAGGTCGTCCAAAAAGGCGGCGGCGCTCCGACCGCTCCTGCGCCCGCCAAGGCCGCCCCGTCTCCTCCACCGCGGTTGGAGATCGTGGAGGACGACGTGAAACTCGTCGCCGCGCAAAGCGGCAAGAAACCAAGCGAAGCCCGCAAAGCGTTGGAAGAATCGAACGGCGACATCGCCGAAGCGATCCTCAAACTCACGGGCGAAGAAGGCTAGATCTGGATCTCGCGTCCCACGTTCTCTCGCTTCGCAGCCTTCAACGCAAGCGCAGCCACCGCGGCGTCTTGGACCGCGTTCCCCACGCTTTTGAAAAACGTGATCTCGGCCTTGCCTTGCCGTCCCGGCTTGAGTCCGGCGGCGATCTCGCCGATCTCGGCGAAGATGTCGCCTTCCGTGATGGCGCCTTCGTTTTTCGCGATGATGAGCTCCCCGGCTTCGGCCCAAGCGCCTTCGCGTTGGTCGACGACGATCTTGTCGCAGCGCGAGAGGAATTCGACATCCACTTCCTGCATCTCGGGCCGGAAACTTCCGACCCCATTCACGTGGCATCCGGATGGGATGTCGCGCCCCGCGAAGACAGGCTCCAACGAGTTCGTCGCGGCGCACACGACGTCCGCGTCGCGCACGTCCTTTGCAGAGTCGGCGATCTGCAACCTGGCACGGGTCTTTCCGCGAAGCGAACGGACCAATCGGTCGGCGGAGCGTCGTTCCTTGGAGAGGATCCGGATGTCGTCGAAGGTGCGTACGGCGTCGATGCCCAAAACCTGGGTGCGGCCTTGGGGTCCGGCGCCGATCACGACCGCACGGGAGACTTTCTTGCGCGCAAGCAGGTCCGTGGCCACGCCGGATGCGGCGCCCGTGCGTAATGCGGTGACCATGGTTCCTTCGAGAAGACCCATTGGCGTGCCGTCGGCGGGGTTCACGGCGAGCACGGTGGCGACGACGCGCGGAAGGCCGCGATGTGGATTCGAGGGAATCACGCTCACGGTCTTGACCGTGAAGATCTCCGGCTTGGACACGTAGGCGGGCATGACGAGGATGAAATTGTCATGTCGCGGGACGCGCACAACGCTGCGCACGGGTGCCTGCGCCTTGTCCGTCGCTAGTTGGGCGAACGCGTCGCGGACAGCGGCGATGGCTTCCGGCATGGGCACGAGCCGTTCAATCTCCGCGGCGCTCAGGATGCGCATCATTTGGCGCGAACGCGCAGCCGGTTTGAGAAGGTGCGCCTTTTACGCGTCGTTGAGGGCGCTGAATTCCGCGGGTGCCGGCTCCATGTAGAACACGGTGATCATGAGCTCGAACTTTTGCTCGAACATTATTCGTAGCGGTGGCTTCTCGGCCGACGTGCCTCCGAAACCGGGGTCCGCAACGAGTACGAGAGGGTTGATTTCCATCGAGGGCATTGGGTCTGTCTCGCCTTGACTGTTGCAGCTCGAGAGACCATCCTTCGCTTCCGGATCGGCGGCTTCGTACCTGAAGATGAGGGGAGATCGGCCGTCTGCCTCGCACCACCAGTGGCTGCCGTCGCGCTCCGAGTAGCTCGGGTAGATGGCCATGCCGACCCCTGTTGCCGCGGCACCTTGGGTCCACCGTGACTCGCCGATGAGGGTCGCCCAGTTGTCGGAGGTGAGGTTGAAATGCAAATGGCGCCGGTCGGGACCGAACACATCTTCGTTCACACCAGCGTCGACCGCGCAGGTACGGATGATGCCGAAGCCTTCGACTGCAGCGGTGCCCCACATGCAGTGGAAGAAGCCGCTGTAGGGGCCAAAGCTTTCGTGATAGGGAGTTTCCACCGCGATGGGGGCCAGCGTGAGGATGACTCCGGTAAGCTGTTGGGAGGCTTCGACCGTGACGCGCTTGGCGGCCGACGCGAAGCCAAGCCTCGCCGCGCTGATATCGTGCGGACCGGGCGGTACATTTTCAAACCTGAACGAGCCGGCAGCGTCCGTCTGAACCTGTAGACCGAGCCCCAAAATGCCGACGATCGCGCCCTCAAGCGGGGCCTGGGAGTCGTCGACGACGACTCCTTGAATCGTTGCGCCGTCCACGATGGGTTCGCCTGTTGCGACGGGTCCGGGGCCGACACCGTCCCCGCCGGCGGGGTTGGCTCCTTCGGAGGAGGCACACCCGGCAAACACGATCGAGAGGAAGAGCACGGCGACGAACGGGGTCCGCATCGCCCATTCCAGGGAGCGTCTCGCTTTTTGGCCTTTGTGGTGGCCCCGGCCGCTTACCGGTACCCGTCTTCGGCCCGGAGCGGAATGTTGGTATTGATGAAATTGGTCCCCTCGACCTTTTCCGTGGCCGTCAGGTTCGGTCGTCCCATGGCTTCCTCGAAGACGCCCGCCTTCGGCACGATCGTGCACTGCGAAATGTACTCGGACGATCCGGCGGCGACCAAGAAGTTCTACGAATCCGTGTTCGGGTGGAAGATCAACGAGATCCCGGGGGCCGGGTACTGGTTGGTGAAGTCGCCGGAGCGTCCGCACGGCGGGTTGCTCAAGCGACGGACGGCTGAGAAGCCGGGCGGTTTCAATCCGCCGGCGACGCTCAACTACATCCTCGTCAAGTCGGTCGACGAGGCGGCGCAGGCGATCGTTGCGGCGGGCGGGAAGATCTTGGTGCCGAAGTACGAGATTCCCAACATGGGTTTCTTCAGCGTGTTCCAAGCCCCGGGTGGCATCGTGCACAACGTGATCGAAGTGAAGCCCGGCCAAGAATGGTGGGCGTGACCCGTCGCCGCTGCGCTGCGCGACGGGTTTTTATCCGACCCGGGTTTCGGCGAAACCCCCGGCGGGCATGTGGTCTAGCGGTTATGACGGCGCTCTCACACAGCGCAGGTCACCGGTTCAAATCCGGTCGCGCACATCCGTAAAAAGTCATGTTTTACTACCGGTGTACTCCAAATAGTGGGGGCTCATATAGGGGGTTGTGGCGGACCTCTCGACGGCGATCCAGAAGCGCAAAGCCGGCACCAAGCTCACTACCGCCGAGGCGAAGGTCCTCAAGGACGACGCGGCGCGCCGCCGCGCTCGCATGATCCCCCTCTACTTCACCACCGAAGAGGAGAAGGAAGAGTTCGCCAAGTTGGCGAAGAAGGACGGCTTCAAGACCTTCAGCAAGTGGGCCACGATCCGCATCCGAGAAGCCGCCCAAGGCGGCCACATCTCGAAGGACCAGTACGAGGCCCTGCGGCGCGACTACGACCAGGTCCGCAAATGGTACGAGGTCGAGAAGGAGAAGGTCGCCAAGCTGGACAGGGAGAAGGACGACCTGAACCGCCGCATGCAGGGCCTCGTGGAGATGGTGGCGGACCTCATGACGAAGGTGGGCAAGTGACGACGGACGCGGTCGTCGGGACGCGGCCGGCCTCGTCGAGCGCGACCGTGGGGTTGGCCCCCGAAGCGATCGCGTTGCGTGACGCGTGGCTCGCGTACTCGTCCCGCCAACTGCAGCCGCGCGTCCGCGTGACCTACGCCGCCAACGTGGACCGCTTCATTCTCTCCCTGGGCGCCAAGCCGATCGCGCAGGCCGTCGAGGCCGACCTGTGGTCCTTCATCGACCAAGAACTCCAGGTCTGCGGAAACCTGCGCACCAGCCACATCCGCCGGATCCAGGGCGTCCGGTGCCAAGCCGGCGTCTTCTCGCTCTCTCGCCAGCGGCCCAACGCGTGCCGGCTCACCTGCCCGAAATACATGGGCCGAAACCCCGTTGTGATCCACCATGCGCTCAAAGCGCTGAACTCGTTCTACCGGTTCCTTGTGCGGCGTGGCCACGTGGGCATCAACTTCGTCCCGGAGGCCGCCCGCCAGTTCAGCCGCGACTACCCCTTGCGCAAATTCCTCCGCCCCCGGCGACGCCTCACCTTGGACGAGGTCCGCACGCTCATCCGGGGGACCTCGCACCCGACTCGACACGCGTTCTACCTACTCCTAGCAAAGACCGGCTTCCGCATCCACGAGGCGCTCCTGCTCACCGTCGACCCCGCGTGCCTGGACTTCGAGGCCAAGACGATCCGGATCCCCGTGCCGGCCCAGGGGCCCAACAAGCGGCGCGGCAAGCGCTTCGGGTTCATCGACCGCGAGCTGCACGACGCCTTGCAGACGTACCTGGCCTACCGGGACGGCCTTCTGGCACGCCGCCGGCCCGAGCGTCGGCCCCTGGCCCTCTTCCTGGGCGATAACGGCCGCCCCGTGAGCGCCAACCTCGTGGACGTGGACTGGCTGCGAAACGACGCCACCCGACTGGGCCTCGTGAACGACCCGCAAAGCGCCACGGACCGCGTGACGGCGCACTCGTTCCGGCACATGTTCACCTCGCTCTTGGTGCAGCGCCGGTGCCCCGAGATCTACATCAATCACCTCAGGGGCGACGTCATCAAGAACATCCTCGGCACGTACCATGACCCGACCCCCGACGAGTTGAAGGCGGTCGCCTTCGAATTCATGGGCGAATTCGGGGTTTGACGAGGCACGCCGACTACCCTACGACCGACCCTTGCGGCCTTCCAGCAGTTGACCGAGCTGGTGCACGGCGCACTCGAGCGCGTCGATTGCAGCGTCGTGCCCCGCCGCGTGCGGGCACGAACGGAGACGGGACGAGGAATCCCCGGCTGGGGGGCCGACGGTGGGCGATGCGTGTACGCGCGTAGGCCGACCGCGGCCCGTCGGGCTGGTCACGGGGCCACCATCGCAAATTCGCCCTTGGATTGGTGCTCGGGGAAGCGGCACTTTCGCGGGTCGTGCATCATGCTTTTCGGCCTTCAGGTGGCCAAGGGTCGTGGCCGCACTTGAAGGTTACGCGAAAAGGCGCCGACACTTGTATTATTGAAACAAAGAAACAAACCTAGGCGGACGCCTCGCCCTTACGCCGGACGGAAGCGTGGACCGTCACCCGGCTTCCGCCGGCGGGACCATCCTTCACTTGCATCGTCGAGACCCCACTCCTTCCACGCGACCTGCACCGTTTGGTTCTGCTTGTGCTCCCGAACGGCCTGCGCCAAGAATCCCCGGAACGCCGACCGATCCGATTTCCCAAGGGCGCGCACCACCGAGTCCAACAACATCCGCCCCGACGCCGTGCCCATCAACCCCCCGTCCGAGAGCACCTCCCGCTTCAACAACGCCAAGAACGCTTTCCCCGCGTCGTCCGGCTCCGCCAGCGCTTGAAGCGTCCACAAGGCCTCGCGACGATCCGCAACACGCGCGTTCGGGTCCGACAACATCTTGCCGGCAGCATTTACGACGACGCGGCACAGCTCGTCCTCCCACGGACGCCGCGGGCCCGTCAGGAGTTTTCGGCCGATGCGGAGCAAGGGCGCGCGGACGTCGGCATGGGCGGGGCTCTCGAGGAGACGGAGCAGTTGCCGGGCCTGGGCGACCCCGCCCAGGCGTGCGCCAGTGGCAATGTGGTCCAGTAGTCGCAATCCCGCGACTTCCGTCTCCTTTCCCCCATCGGCACAGAGGTCCATGGCGTGGTGGAACTCGTCGGCGGCCACGACGCGGCGCGGGGGCGCTGAGACGGGTTGCGGCGCCGTCTTGGCCAGGTCCTGGTATGCGGCCAGTTCGTCCAGCGGTACGCAGCCGGCTTTTTGGACGGCGCGGAGCAGGTCCTCGGGCGCGTCGGGAAGGTAGTAGACGAGGCGTGCGCGCGTAGCTGATAATTGCGGGATGACGCGCAAGCGACCCTTTCCGAACAGGCGGGCCGCGTAGATTTTCGCCTCCGAAATCTCCGTTTTTTCGGCCAGTTCGACAGCCGTCATTGGATTCCCTCGAAGCGCCGCCAAGACCGTGGTCGTCTTCGTCGTCATGGACGCCCCGAGGACGAAACCCGTCCATATTACTTTGTTTCATTCAAGTTTGCCCAGCGAATGGTTCAAGAATCGGGGCGGACCTCGTCTAGGTCGGCCTTGTCAGGGCCGAAGCCGTTCCCATGCCCCGAAAACCCGTCAGCGAAAAGGAAATCGCCCAAATGATCCGCTTGCGATCCCAGGGCAAGAAGATCGAGGAGATCGCGACCCTCATGGACCTGGCGGTCGGAACGGTCAGTGAGAAATTGAAGGCGTATTCCGAGGGCGCGCAAGCCAAACGGCAGGCGGCCGTGGAGGCGGACATCCAACGCCAGACCGCCTTAAAGGACGAGATCCAACGCGACCTGAGCGTCGTCGAGGAGAACGCGGCCGAACGCCGGCGACAACTCCAGGTCCGGGACGAGAACGTGAATGCCTTTGTTGCCGCCCGCGAATACTTGGTCCGGAACGGGAAGGACCCGAAGGAGTTCTACACGACGAACGAGTTCATCGCCGCCCTCGCCCACGCCAAGGGAGACCCCCAACTCCTCCTCCGGCAGGTCCTCTCGTGGGACGGACGCGAGGCTGCCGCGCGTGCCGCCGACGAGCGCCGCGTGCAGGCCGTGGCACAAACGCAGGCCCTCCTCTCGCAACGCGACGCTCTGCGGGCAAACATCCGGAGCGTCCGCAAGGACGAGAAGCGCCGCGCCAGGAGGATCGCCGGCCTACACGACCAGGAGATCATCGTTGTGGCCGAATTGGCTCGCGTTGCGAGCTTGCCCGCCTCCCGGGATGCGATTTTGAAACACGTTGGCGAATTGGAAGCGCAACGAGCCGACCTCCAACGCCAAGTCCGTGCATCGGAGAAGAAGCTCGCCACACTGGTGGGCGTGCCTGCCGAGTACGAGGCCCTCGTCAAGGCGTTGGATGCGAAACGTCGGACCCTGGCCGCGTGGGACGCGGGCCTCCGCTCCTACCAGGACTTGAAGGCGGTCATCGAAAGCAATCAGGCCGCCCTGGTGGAAACCCGCACCTCCTTGCAAACCCAACGCGACGAACTGACCCGCCTGACGATCCAATGCCGGGAAAGCGCCGTGGAATTGGCCGCCGGGCGCGTCCTCTGGAACCTCCTCCTGCGCCCAAACACGAAGGCCGCCGTGGCGGCCGCCGTGCTGTTCCAATCGAACGTGCCGCTATGGAACCCGGCGTGGGCAACCATATTCCCCAATGGGTACGACCAATCCGCCCAGGACTTGCAAGCACGGCTCGTCGATGCCCTCCTCGCTCAGGGCGAATTGGGGTTGGCGCGCCGCCGCGAGGTGGAACGGGCCGTGGAGGAGCTGGGACAGGAACGCGAGGACGCGAAGCGGGCCCGGGAGAGGGCGGCCGCCGACCACCAGCGCGACGCTCTCCTCCTGGCTGAGGCGTGCGAAGCGGGCGCCAAGACGGCGGCGGCGTTGCACGACGCCCAGGCTCTGCTTCTGCGAGCGGAGCGAGACCGTGACGCCGCAAGATCCCGCGTCGCAAACAAGGATGTCCTGTTGGAAGTCGCGCGGGAGTTCATCGGCGGCGCCCACAGTGTGCTGGAGACCCAGACCTGCGAAAACCAGGCCTTGCGCCTGCGTGTGGACGGTTTGGAGCGGAAGAACGCGACCCTCAGTAGGGAGCTGGCGGGCGCCGCGCGTTGGGCCAGCCTCGCCGAAAAAGTCGACGACGTGCGTCGCCTGGCCAACAATCGCGGATACGCACGAGCGTTGACATCGACCGGGCCTCCCGTCCAAGATGGTAGCGAGCCACGGGATCCAATGGCGTGAGCACGGGTCCCTCCAGGATGACCGTTTTCGGTTCACGAGCCGTTTCAGTTTCACATTCGATTTCACATTCAGCTTCACAAACGGCGGCCCCGGGACCGGTGGAACACAGAGACCCCATGGGGCCTCCCGCGAGGCCCTCTGCTTTGACCTGAAATTGGTTCTGAAAGGGCCTTGAACTCGGCGTGAAAAGGCACGTGATGTGCACCTGAATCCAATGGATGAAGGAACGCTACCGCTTGACGAAATACTGGGCGTACGACCTCCAACGAGTCGCCCGACGCCACGCCCAAAGCTTGGGGCCTCAGGGGAAGGCGTCAAGGATGTCTACTGAACTGCTGTGCGTCCCTCTCCGTATAGCGCAGCCGGTCGTCACAGCCGGCCGGTAGCCTTATTGAGCCCGCGGCAGTAAGGCTGCTGCCGCCTCGTGTGAGGAGCTGCGGCGCCAGCGATGGCCCCCTGTTCTTCGGCGCGAGGATCTAACCAGCGGGCATGTGGTCTAGCGGTTATGACGGCGCTCTCACACAGCGCAGGTCGGCGGTTCAAATCCGCCCATGCCCATTCCAATGCGAAATCAGGACGAGGAGGTTCTGGTCCGGCGACCGCGCCGCGAGTACCCCGTGGACGAGGTCCTGCGCAAAGGCCAGGGAGGTGACGTTCTGCACCACGTCTTCTACCACAAGGAACGGGCCGGGACAATCATCTACGAGTGCAAGCGCACGGACCGCATCTCCGGGAGCCACGTCCGGCAGGCGATGCTCCCCAAGGAGAGCCGCACCGCCGACTTCGCGGTCCTCGTCACCATCGGCCAGAGGAAGAAGTTCGCGGAGGGCGGATGTCGGGGGGACTCACCGAACGTTTCGACTATCTCGGCACCAAGCAGTGGATCCGTTGCGACGTTCAGCGGGCCTCCACGGGGCCGAAGCACGAATCCTAGTTCGGAGGCGCTTCGCGAGCCGAAGGCTACGCCTTCAGGCACTCCGCAACGGCCTTCGCCAGCGAATCGACCTGGAACGGCGTTGGAACGCCGTTCTTGAGTCGCCACACGGTGTATCCCCCGGGCAACGGCTTCGCTTTCAGAGAGGACTGCTTGCCTTCAGAGACGAAACGGACGCGGATTCGTGTTTTGTCGTCTTCGCGGATGTCGAAGAGCTTTCGCGCCGCTGCCTCGGCGAGCAGGTGGGTGCCCTTTGTGTCAATGCAGAACACCTTACCTTTGTGCCAGACGATGAAATCCGGGTAGAAGTGCGCGGTGTCGCCGGGCGATAACAGAGGAATGTGGAAACCCCCGCTAGACGGGTTGCGGTGCCAGAGATCGACCCCGTCGTCCAGTTCCTCCGCAAAGGGCTGCTCGAACTTGTTGAGGCCCGAGTACCGTTCGTAGAGGCCGTTCTTGAATGCGTGAGCGTTCTTGGCGACGCGGATGGTCCCGAACAGGAACGGCTTCTCCGGTTCGTAGACAAGTTCCGTATGCTCGTAGTAGGTCGCTGCGATTTCGTCGGCCAGCCTCTCCGTCATCTGGTCAGCGTTGCTCTCGACTTGAACGCGGACGTCGAATTTCGGACCCTTCAGGTCGGTGTTTGCAAGCGCCCTTGCTGAACGCTGCTTAATGGCGGTGCTCGCAAGCCAACGGAGGCGGACCAGGTTGGTGTTGCCGTCCGCTTTCCACTCAACTGCAGGCTGTGCGCCGAGGTTTTCCAATTGCACAACTTGGGTCGCGGTGTGGGCCTGTCCGAGGGTATCGGGCGAACCTTCGACGTAGGTCGGAAACATCTTCACAAAGTCTGCAATCTTGGCGCGCGCCGCTTCGGCGTCGGCGAACACATGGTGCAGTTCGACATCATCGCGTTTCGGCGCAAGGTCTTCTGCTCCGGCCTTGCCCGAACCGAAGTTGGCAGATATCTCGATGGGCGATCCTTCCGCCTTGAGTTTGGCTGTCACCTTCTTGATGGCCTCGCTGAAGGTGGCTTGCTCGTCGACGCGCAGGAAAAAGTGCGCGCTGTTCAGCAGGGGGGCATCGTAATGCGTTGCATCGTACTGACGGAGGACCCTGCCAATGATCTGCTCGACCTGGATGGAAGAGCCCATGCTCTTGTCGATGTAGGCCAGGTAGCAGGCGGGGTCATCCCACCCTTCTTGCAGGGCCAAGTTGAAGATGATGTGTTTGAAATCGCCCTCACGGAACTCGTCGAAATCGTTCTCGCCCTTCGAGAACAGGTTCAATTCGTCAGGCTTGTTGCCCGCCTCGAAGGAGAGGTTGGCGTAGATGGCAACGTCCGAGGGCTTGACTTTCTTGTCCTCCACAAGGTAGCGCCAGATACGGATAGGCGGCGCCTTTCTCTGGTCAAACGGCTTGGCCGCGTCATCCTTGTAGCCATCGTCGGTGATGTTGGTCTTGCATACGTAGATGGCCTTGGGCGACAACTTAAGCCCGAGGTTAGAAATCTCGCTTTCAAGAATTGACCGGCGCGCGAAGAGATCGTCAAGGCTCCGTTCCATCGAGGCCGTGGTGCCGTCGAATTGAATCGCCTTCTTGACCAGTTGCGCTGCAACGACCTTCTCGCTCTGAACAGTGGTCGTAATGAAGAGTTCAGATTCTGGGGCGCCTTGTGCATCAACGGCCTTGAGCGCAACAAACGGCTTGGCGTCTACCGCTTCGTCGACCCACGAGCGAATATGCTGGATGACCGCCTTCTGGAACGTCTGTCGGAGCTTGAGCGTCGCGCTTGCCAGGAGGTAGCCGTCCGGTTCCAGTTCACCCAGAATCTCGGTCTGTTGGTCCGAGAGGTTTTGGGCTTCATCGTAGACAATGAGGAGGGGCCGGCGTCGCGCGCCATGGAGTCGTTCCTTCAGGCGCTCCCAGGGGCTCTTCTCGCCGAATTGGTCGTTGTCAGTCTTGTAGATGTTCAAGGAGCCTTCTGACTGTTCCTTGTTGTTAAATAGGCCCGTGGTCGCGAGAATCATCAAGGGCGTCGTGCCGTCTGCAATGAGTTGTGGGGTCAGCCCAGGGACGTTGATGATTCGTAGGCTCTCGACGAGCTGACTGTACTTTCCGTTGGAGAAGTTGGTGTAGGTTTGCGCCACGACGGACTTGGCCTTGGACATCCAGAAAACGATTGGCTGTGGGTCGGAATGAAGACAGATCTGGGTGACCGCTTCCGCCAGAATCGGGGTTTTGCCAGCGCCCGTAATCGCCGAGAGCGCCTGGAAGAACGGCCGCGGCTTCGTCCCCTTTCGGGGTCGGTCCGGATCGTTGGCGAAGAACGCGTACCGGCTGGCCATAAGTTTGGCCGCGTCGACTTGGAACTGCTTCAGTTCAAACATTGTTGAGTTCCTCGTTGTTGTACGCGTCGGCGCGCGGGTTGAAGCCGATGTGCTCCAGAACACGGTCTGGAATCTTGTAGAACTCCACGCCCGACCCGGTGTAGGGTGCGATGGATGCGTAGACGTGGTAGCGCGAGGCCAAGCCGGCCTCCTTCGCTTCGGACACGATCGCCCGGAAGGCGTCGCGGTTGAGCACGGACCCGTTGTCGCTTGACTGCCAGATCAGGAAGAAGCCCTCGTTCTGTGGGTTGGTCGCAAAGAGGTGTTTGTGCTTCCCGACTGGCAGGCGGCGGAGGTACGACCTGGCGCGCTCCGCCTTGTCCCAGTGGCTCGTGAGCAGCAGGTCAATCATCTCCTCGCGCGCCAACGCGTTCACCGCCTCGGCGTCAATCTTCTCTCGCTTCAGTTCCATGAAGCGGAATCCGCCTGGGAGTGGCTCTTGCTTGCCCGATGCCCAATCGCCGGTAATGACGCGACGAATGCGGTCCGCGGTCAGTGACTTCGCGTAGTGGTCGCCCTTCTCGGTGTTGCCCTGCTCAATCAGAATGAAACGTCGTCGCGCCCCTGTGGCATTATTGAGATTCAACACAGCGTGCGCGGTCGTGCCTGAGCCTGCAAAGGGGTCGAGGACGAGGCCGCTCGGGGGGCACCAGATTTGAATAATCTTCGAGATCAGCTTCAGTGGCTTGACGGTCTTGAAGTTGTGGCCCTTCCCAACGACCGCGTCCAATTCCTTGATTCCTGCCTGCGTGTGCCCCGACTCCTCGTGGTCCCAGGATTGGGTTCCCAAATTCATCTGCGCCTCGTATTCTTCGTCCGCCCAGTACGTCATCGGGACCTTACCCTGTCGCACCTCGGCGAGGTAACGTTTGAGACGAGGCCCGGCGTTTCCGCCTTCGGTAAAGATTAGTCGTGGCCAGTTTGATTTCTTCATCCGCGCAAGCGCCTTCGTGCGCGCGTTTTGTAGGACGTCCGCGGAGCCAACGACTTCGCCCTTGCGGAACTTGCAGTCGGCCAAGACGAGGGCTTTTACTTGGAATGGGCCGGCAGGTGTCTGGGCGACGTTCCCGTCGTCAATCCACGTCTCTTCGTACTCCGAGCCCCATTGGCTCAGCCACTCCTTCATGAATTTCTTGTCGCTGCGCCAGCAGGTCCCTTCTGACGGGTAGTGCAGTTTCCCGGTGAACGGGCTCTGAATGGCGTACACCATCTTCTGATGCGTGCCGGCGCTCGGGCCGCTTGCATCACCCGAGGTCCAATCACCTTTCGGGTCCTCGTCGGGATTGGCATATCGTGCGTCCATTTCCTCCGTTCGAGGCGTTAGTCCAGTCTTGGCCCGGTCTGCCCCCTTGGCGTAGACCAACACATACTCCGTGGCCGAAGAAAGCCCCGCCTTCGCGCCTCCCGTGTCGCTCTTGGGGCTGTAGGCCTTCTGCCAGTTGATGATGCCAATCCGGTTGTCCTCGCGGAAGATCTCGTCTATGAGCATCCCGAGGCGGAAGAGTTCGCGGTGGTCGATGCAGATGGCCAGGACCCCGCCGGGCTTGAGCATCTCGCGCATCATCCAGATGCGGGGCGTCATGAACCGGAGCCACTTGCTGTGGCGGGAACCGTCATCCTTGGGAACAAGTTCGCCAAGGTCGGGGTCGTTGGGGTCGGTGTCCCACTTGTCGTTGTAGCGGAAGTCTTCGCCCGTGTTGTATGGGGGGTCGGTCAAGATGAGATCGACTTGGCCTCGGTACTTGTACAAGGTGACAAGGGTGCCGAGGTTTTCGCCGTCCCAAATCTCATTTTCGCACTGCGCCTGCTCATCGCCAACGGACAACTTCTTGGCGATGCTGCTCAGCTTGGGTTTCACTTGGCGGATGATTTGCCAGGGCGCCGTGCGTCCGGTGTAGCTCATGACGATGCCGTTCTTGCCGGCTTCGACGAGGGACGCGTCGTGCTCTTGCAGGAGCTTGATGAGAGTGGCGCGCGGCATCCCGTCGTATCGATCCATGGAGGGCCTGGCTGTTCCGGGCGGGTCGCGAATTGCCGGGCTCACGAGTCGTCCACATGAGGAACCTCTACAAGGTTCCTTCTTGAGGTTCCTCACCACTCAAAGTCCGTTTCCCATTCGAACAAGGCATGGCCCTCGAGGGACCGTGCCGCATTATGCGGCCGCAAGCCAACAAATGCCTGATCTACCTCAGCACCGATGTCCACCTGGACTCCCAATTCCCCTTCAAGCCCGGGGACGACCTGTGGGTCCGCGTTGATCCAAAGACCAAGAGGTTGGTCATTGAACGGGTTCTCGCGTCAAAGGCGCAGAAAGCGGCCCGAGGGTAACGTCGCAGTTGCCTCATGATTGAATGCGGCGTGGTCGGGGCCTGAAGGCCGGTCGTTCCTCCGCCCGTACCTGGCGGACGATCCGACTCAAGAGGTTCCTGCGCGACAAGAATCCGACCACGCGCCTGCGGCGGGCGACGAAGGCACCGGGGTACCTGGGAGACAGGACCGTAAGGCGGCCCTTCACCTCGACCTTCAAGGGGTCGCCGATTGCTTCTAAGGCCTGTCCGACGGTCAGATGCGACTGCACAATCGGAACGGCCCCCGCCCGCCCGAAGCGGGTCACATATTCGCGCACCAGCGTCTCCGGGGCCAGATTTTCTTCACGTGCGTCGTGCAGGATCTGTTCGGTCGTTAGAACCATCCAGGTCCGCCAGAGGCCTTGCTTGATCAACCCGTCCCGCTCGTGCGGGGCATCCAAGATTGAGGCGACCTGGCGGAGAGTCCATCGCGCGTCCACCCATGCAAGGTCTGCGGCTGGTGTCATGAGCTTCGTTACTGGATCGTCGAGGAAAACGTGAAGATCACGGAACCGGGTCAGGATGGCTTGCCAGATTCGGTATACGTTGGTGTAGCTCATGGCGTCGAGGTTGTGCCCGGCGATGAAGCGAGTGACTGTGGGCCGAGAGACACGAGCTAGGTCCGCGAGCTGCTGATGCGTGTACGGCTTCGTCTCGAGGATGTTCAGCAATAGGCCGCGAAGCTCCGCGGCGGCCATCGGGTGTTCCAACTGGTCCATCGAGTGCGGCCAGCCCCAATCGGCCAAAAGGCGGGGTCGGCGAAAGAGCGTGCGCGCCTTAGGCGGATCTTCGATTCCCAAAGGATGTGCTCCGGGTTTCGAAGGCCGCCGAGGGGCCTTGGCACCTTGGTTCATATGTGAACCAACAGTTAATCCCCGTCCTATGAGTAAGTTTGCCCGGCGATGCAGGCTGGGTCGCCGGTGTTGAAACGCACATGGTGAGGAAGGCAAGGCAGACCCCACGCGGGTCGCATCCAAGCGCCGACGCGATCCGCGAGTCAAGTGGCGGTCCCGTGCCTGCCGAACTCGATAGGAAACTCATCGAGAGGACCCGTCCCGGATTGGACTTCCTTCGCCGCCACGATGAAGGCCAGGTCAAGGCCCACGCCGGGCCTCTACCCACGGCCGGAGAGGACCGCACCAAGGCTGCCCTCCTGGCGGTCGCGAAGTGCCCCTCCCGCATGCACAATCCTCCGATTCCCCTGTGCAGCAAGGTGACGCAAGCCCCGAGGATTCAACCCCGCTCCCCAACGGAACCTTCTACCTCCTTGTTTCTCAGAGTGGTTCGGGTCGCGGCAAGATCTTGGGTCTCGTCTCGAGACGACGACGGGAAGTTCGTCGGAGGTGGCGCAACCCGTTGACGCGGAGCGAAATAGTGCCTGCAAGTCCTGTCGGCTGGTGTGTGCGTCGGCGTCGGGAGGTGCGCACATCGGAGGACTGATTCGCTTCCTTGCGCAGGGCGAGCGCCGCTGGGACGACGACCCAATCCCGAAGTTGCCTACGGCGCGCGTGGTCCGGTGGCACGCTACGGCGGAACTTGCCGCGACGCTCGGCCCTTCGGAACATGGCCTGCCGCAAGAGTGCCGAGTGACGCGTTTCGATCTTGCCAAGTTGACGCCTCATGAACGGGGAATATGGCACGGCGCGTTTGGGCTCGGCTTCGCTGATGGTTTTGATGGCTCGGGTTTCGACGAGTCCGAGAATGGCGCGCAGTGGGCCTGCACCCACGGCCTCGCAATCTCACAGCTTTGGAGCCATGTTCCGACGGTCAGGGACTTCGCGGTCGCGGCCCTGCGGCGTTTTCGGCAGCGTTGGGACGACCACGGCGGCTGGCCCCCGCGCATGGTGCGCTCCTGGATCAAGAGAAACGGATCCTCTCGGCTGAAAACTGCGTTGAGCCGCAGAGAAGACATGTTCGGCAAATTCCTGAGGGAGATGGTGCGGCACCACGCGCTCGACCTGACTGCGGTGAAAATGGATTCCTTGGATATCCTGAAGGTCGCCTTGCATGATCGGGACACGGACCCCTTGCTCGGGCCAGCGTGGGCGGCTGCGGAGGCCCTCGTCGAAGCCGGGATGCTTACCGAGTATGGTTACTGCCGCGTGCGGCTGCGGGGGAGCCGGAAGGAGTTGGGCGCTATGGTCTGCCCCTTCGGCGCGACAGGGTGGGCCTTGGTCCGCCTCCTGGACGATGCGGAACGAATCGACCTCACGGCGGCGTTCCGATGATTGCCATGCCGCGCGGCGCTGCGCCGCCTGCACGCCCCTATTCCCCCCCAAGGGCGATTCGAGGAGTCGCGTCTGAACTGAAGGCCTGCGGCAACGAGGAGCACCAACCCCTCATGCCTCCAACCTGCCACTCAGGCATCGCCAGCGCCGACGAAGCCCTCATTCAGGAGGCTTGCCGCCTGCTTCGGATCCGAGCACGCGGCACCACCCGCGTGGAGATGATCACCCGGAAGCTGAGCGCCCTCGATGTGCAGCTGGGCGTCGCACTGCTCGAACGGTGGGACGATTCCACGGTGCCGCGCATCAACGAGCGCCTCCGGCCGGACCCCGCCCTGTTCCTTCACGAAAGCGCAAGCTTGCGGTTCCTGTTCGCGCAAGGGTTTCTCATCAATCTTCGCGAGATCGTCGGGCAACACCCGCGCTTGATCGCAAACGCGCACCGGCCAGAAATGCGGACCGTCCTCGACGTGGGGTTCGATCACCTTCCCCCCTTGAGCTCCACTAAACTTCCCGTCGGCGAATCCTACGCCCTCGTCGCGGAGGCCGTCCGCTTTGGTCGCCGGTTCAGATTGTCGGAAGCCATTGGCCTGATGCGCCGATTCAAACGAGCACGAGGAATGCTCCGACGATTGGAAACGCCACGAGACTGGTTCGAAAAGCTGCGCCACGGTGACGTCGTCGACGGTATCCTGAAGTCGCTCCGCCTCGAGCGTATTCCGGCCGAAGGCGTCATGTCCATGCACGTGCAAGTTGTGCAAGCAGGTAGCCACGTCGACGTGTGCGAAGCCTTGGGGTTTCGCTGCGTCACCTCGACGAGCGTGCGCGGACGACGGGTCCTAGCGCCTAGTGCCTCCAGGAGGAGGCAAGCGCTGCTGCGCCTTGTCCTGCGCGAGCGCGAGAAGTTCTTTCGAAGTGGTCTCTACCTTGGCGCTTCCTGGCGAGCTGATTTTCCCCTCGATTTGTACCCCGCGTCGCTGGAGGCGCGTCGGTGAATCCGCGCAGTGACCGTGCCGGGGGAAGAGGTGCGGCTTCGGATCGACCCGGCCAAGAAAATCCTGATTGTCGAGGGTGCGAGCAAGGTGACCAAGAAGCGTTTGAAGAGCGACTTACGGCCCGCAGGCGATGCAGCGGATGCGGGCGTTCCTTGCGATGCACATTCCGCGCTCCCCGACGGCGGAAGAAGGCGGACCGTTTACTGGGAGGGGAAGTGGCGCGATGCTCGTAGAAATAGAGTACCCGATGGACGACCGAGACGAGAGGTGGGCTACTTGGTACGTAAACCCGGCCAAGCAAAATGACGAAGTGTGGACCGCTTGGTTCGACCGGTTCGGCCTCGCCACGAGCGTCAGGATAGATGCCGCCCACGGTGTCCTCGAGACCGACCGCGGGCATTTACAAGAGAGCCAAGGGAGTCACGCACCGGACGATTTCTCGGGGTGCGTTCACCCCTTCGCCGCAACGCCGACGCTTCAAGACATCCTCGCCGCTGCGAACAAACGAAGCGAAGAGACCCTCACGATCCTTGACAGAATAGGGGCGACGCGCACCGAGGCGGTCCGCAAGGCCGTGCACCGGTTCGGCCCTAAGGCGCTGCGAAAAGCGGCCGACGTGGGAGAGCTCACACCACTCCGGTTCCTTCAGCATCGCACGCGCCGCGGCCTTTACCAGTTTGGGACCGTGATCGATTGGGATTTCTTGAACTTGAGGCCGTCCGACTACCAGCGCCGCCTCCAGGCCGAAAAGACGTGGCGAGACACCCTGCCTCCTTTTTCGATGTCGATGGCCTGGGTCGTTCCGCGCTCGTGGGAGGGGCCGGGTGCGATTGGCGATGTGATCGCGCCTCTAGAGGTGCCGATCGCGGAGGGAGGGTGGTTCTTGTTTCGCGAGTACATCGATCCTCGCCATTACCAAGGTCGAATGGGGGCCGAGGATGTTCGCGGAGTAGGGCGCGGCGCGCGGATACAGAAGTGACACGAAATCAGCAAGCGATCCATCGGCCCTGGTCTTCCCCAGGTCGGTTAGAACGTCCCGGGCGTCATCCGGCGATGGGCTTCGGTGAATCCGCCAATGGTTCCGCGGCGGGGGTAATCGGCGGCCTGGCGACCAGAGTCGCGGGGTGGCCGTTGAGGTAGACCTGGAACGGGGTCTTTGCGCCATCCAGCAGTTGACCCAGGTACTGGGCCCTCGCCCAGGCGGATTCAAGGCGAAGGTCGAGGCGCCACAGACAATAGTCCACGGCCTCCAAGAGCAGGGCGTCGTCCACGAGCAACCCAAGCGTGAACTGTTCCTGGGTCAGCACGGGGTGCCGGGTTGCCAAGAACGCTCCGCTGCCGTCTGGGTCCCCGGTCTGGAGGGGGTCCAGGTGATCCTGCACCCACTCGCGGATGGATGTCCTTAGCCAACCCGGAGTCCCAAGGCAGCGAGGGTCGGGCCGCCGACCTGGCAGGTGAGCAAGCGGGACCCAATTGGAGACCGACATCTGCGTCATGGGGATCGTACGCAGGGAAGACCTCGCTCTTGGTAAACACGTCGAATCGTTCCTGGTAAGCCCCCGGCGTCGAAGATGGCGTCTGCGCGTCACGGCCACCGGTCGCCGCGCCCGCGACGCAACCACAGCAGGCTCCGGCACCGGTCGCCGCGAAAATATCGATCAGTACGGCCGCGGTCCTTCCAGCGTCAGTTCTTCGGGCGACTGACCGCGTCGCGTTGTTCGTGGCATGTTCGGAGCGGCCGTTTGAACGGTCGGGAGATTCCAGTCGTCTACTGTTGGCATTTGTCCGCGGCGCACATCGTCGGCCCTCGAGCCGAGTATCGAGGACGAGTAAAGGAGCTTCTTGCGGGCGCGTTGCCCGACATCCAAACGCCGTGACTTAGTCCGGGTTGCGGATGGACGTAGGCTTCAGCTCGGGCAAGGCTGCTTTGTACACGGGAAGGATGTTAACATCTTGTCACTGTGACGGCGTCAAAGTGAATAGGTCCGACTCATATCCGTGGCCGTGTCCGGCACGTACGACACAGCGCTCGTGTGCCCCAATGGCCACGTCGTGAATGGCGGAACTCGGAACTTCCCGTACAATAACAAGAAGTTCTGTCCCAAGTGTGGAGAGGCCTCCGTATCTAAGTGCACCAAATGTGCAAGCCCTGTACAAGGCAACCTTGACGTTCCCGGCGCCTTGATTCCGCCAATCAAAAAGGGGCCGAGTTTCTGCCACGAGTGCGGTCACCCGTTCCCGTGGACGGATCGCCGGCTACAGGCGGCTATAGAGCTCGCTGGGGAAGTGGAGAACCTCGACAAGAAAGAGCGCGAGCTCCTCACTAAGTCGTTGGACGACATAATCCGGGACACCGCTAACACGCCGACCGCAGCAGCCCGCTTTAAGCGACTAATGGGGAAAGTCAGCAAGGAGTCCGCCATCGCGTTCCGCGACCTCCTGGTAGATATCGCGAGCGAAACTGCCCGTAAAGCGATCTGGGGCTGATGCGTTGGTCAAGTTCCTCCCAACTCGGGAGCGCCGGGAGCGCATCATGGTGATCGCCGTTGCGGTCATCTCGGTCTTCCTCGTTGCGCTGCTTGCCTTCGCGATCATGGCGATGCTTCCGTTCGTACGCGCGCCCCCGTCGTCGGACCCTCTTGCCACCGCCACCTTAGCAGCCTCCATCGCGGCCGGCGCGGGGTCTCTGATCCTCGCAATTGTCACGTACGCACTCGTGGATGTGACGGCGGGTCTTCGCGTTGCGACTGAGAGGCTCGCCGAGCAGCAGAAGCGCGATCTCGATCGGCGCGCGGCCCATGTAGTGCTTTTGGAATCATGGGTGGGTTGGGACGGGGATAACACATGGTTGAACATGACTCTTAGAAATGATGGAGAAACAGCCACGGTGGTGACGAAAGTTACTCTCGGTGAATGGATTGGAGCGTACTCCCACGATGCTGATGGCTTCCGTGACTTTGAGGGGCCCGAACCGCTTGGGTCGAGTGACGTCGATCTTGCGAAACTTAAGAAGCGAGAAGGCGGCGCGATCCTAAGGATCGCCCCCAAGGAGGTGGCGCGCATATGGGGCAAGGCCGATGACCTTGGTGACCTGTCAAACACGTTATACTTCGACGTGGAGGTAACGTTCGCCGAGGGGCCTCCGGCGACCGGGGTAGCCAAGGCTCATCAAGCGCCGCCAGAAGGGGAATCCGAGTGAAGCATCACCACCTGCTGCGGCAGAGGGTTTCGACGTCGACCGGCGTGAACCTCTTCAGGCCTGACGCGTTCAAGCGGGCATGGGCCTGTTCGAGGTTACTGCTGCGATTGCATCCCTTGCCATTGGCTTGTACGCTATCGTTGGAGAGGTCCACGCCCGCCATGCACGG
This sequence comes from uncultured Halobacteriales archaeon, assembly GCA_964408365.1. Taxonomy (GTDB): domain Archaea; phylum Thermoplasmatota; class E2; order JACPAO01; family JACPAO01; genus JACPAO01. The sequence goes on from CAYOZB010000006.1 coordinate 29,255, forward strand.
CTCTACCGAGACCGGTACGACAAGGCAACGAAAGAACTCCGACGACCAAAGGGTGTACACGTGATGGACGACCGAAGTGTCGGTGGTCGCCAAGTGCCGGTAATGTGGCCGGTTCTGCAGTTCACGGTGACCGGCGGTAAGCATCCCGGCGAAGTACATTTGCTCCCGTGGAACCATGTCGGTCTTGGCGTTAGCAATCGATTCTTGAAGCCGCTCCGAAGGGACCTCGCGGCGTTGAAGAAAAGCGAGGCCTTCGTAAGGGGGTCGAAGAACTCTGACGAAATCGTGTACAAGCAGGGGACGTTGGTTATGGTCGACGACCTTCTCGAACCCCTCATTCAAGCGCGTCGCGCCCATGTGGTTCGGCACGCTCTGATCTGGGCGACGGTAGTTTTCGCAACAGCGGCGATTGCGCTCGGCGTTTTTGACCTGTTCTTTGACGTTGAGGGTTCGATTGGACTACGAAACTAAACTCGGTGGTCCGCAGTCCGGCGCCACCACAAGGGCAATGACTGCCGGTCACTTAAGTAGGGTCCACTGACGGGGAATGGCAAGTGGAAATCCCCGACGAACCGACATGGCGCATTGACCCGAAAACGGGCTACATCGTGGGCTCGACTTTGGGCGGGGGCCACCGAAAAACTGTTCAGCAGCATCGATGGGTCATGGAACGGCAGTTGGGGCGCGCGCTGAGACGAGTGGAATCCGTCAAAATCTTCCTGACCAACTACGGAAGCGCCGAAGACGCTCAAGTCACGCGCCAAGCCGTCTGGAAACTCGTGCGCCGCGTCGCGGATCGGGCCGGCCTGCTCCAGAAAGTGTTCCCCCACGCGCTACGGCTACGGCGGCCTGCCAGTTCGCTTCCATGGGCCTCAACGAGGCCCAACTGTGCGCGGCCCTGGGACGGGCCGACCGGCGGTCCGTGTGCCCCCACGTCAAGACCAACGGCGCCCTAGTCGACCGCGCACTACGGGACGACCTTGCCTGGTGAGGTGACATAAAATCAGGACCGGCCCGGCGCTGCGCGCCGGTCCTGATGCTGACACCTCCTGGGGCGCCCCGGGTTTATTTCTCTTGCGGGGGAGCCAGTCCGACGGGCCTCCGGCGAGTCTAAGGCTAAGACCGCGGGGTTGCACGGGCCTACCCAAAAAGGGGCGGATTTGGCCCCTGCAGGGTTCAAATCCCCGTGGCCGCATTTTTTCCATGCGACGCCGCGTACCTAGACCCTGGACCTGACGAGGGGGAAGAGAGGCGGGCCTCATCGCCCCCCGGGGAGCGGCTCTGCCCGCGAAGTCGGTGGCATTCTTACTTGCCGCCGGGTGGGTTGTTTCCTCGTCCGCCGCCACTCTTGCCGCCGGTCGTGCTGGGGCCATTGTGTGGGCGTGCTCCGCCTTTTCCGCTCATGGTTTGGTGTTTCACCTCCGATTTGTCCCCGCGGGTGGGGCATGCGTTGGGGGTCTGGATGCGACGGCATGTCGTCGCAGTCCTGCAGGACAAGCAGTTCGGACTCATCGGATGATTTCCCATTCCATCATCGCAATGGTCGACACGTTTTGTGGCCCCAGCCATCGAGGCCACTCCTTCGTGGCGGGAAAGTGGAATGCGCTCAAGGCGCGACGGACGGGAATTTCCGTGTCGTGCCACCAGTGGACGCCCCAGTCGCCTGGGGGTTTCTTCTGGAGACTTTGCGAGTCATACTCGGCGAGTTTTGATAATAGTCGATCCGGGGCCAACTGGATAGCCGTCTGGAAGGCCGTGGTGGCGGATCTGGAATCCTTGTTGGCAGCGTACCGGATGCCAGCCGTGAGGAACTGTATGGTCGCCGCTGATCGCGTGAAGGCTTTGACGTGGCGGCCGCGACGGCGCAGCATAGCGGTGGCCACTTGGCCGGCACGATGGGGGGTCAAGGCTCGGCGGGCGGGCCTTTGGAGCCAACGGTTTTGGCTTTTGGGTTCGAGGCTGGCCCACCAGTCGAGGGCCACGTCGATCGCTGAATACGTGTGAAGTCGCGGCAGGACCCACCAGGCGACGCTGAAGTCATCGAGGAGTCGCCGGCGCCGCGTGTCGTCGTCGCCGCGCCAGTGTTGGCTTCGGAGGAAGTCCTTTGAGGCCGCCTGGAAAGCCAGAAGGCTTTCCACGTACACGGGGTCCATGCTCCAAGGTTCGCGCTGCCAGTGATCCATGAGGGTCCGTTGGGCGGACGCCGCAGGCTCACCCTCGTCGCTCAAGTCGAATCGTGCACGGACGAATGTCTGCTTTTCCTCGGGCGTAACCGGCTTGATGGCAAACGGAACCTTGGCGCGCGTTCGCAGGTCGGCGTCCGCTAGTTTTCGCGTGGCGGGTTTGCCGAAGTCAAGGATGTGGTAGTTCCAATCGCTGCGCTTGAGGAGACTTCGAATCGTCTTGCCCGTCAAGGGACCATCGTTGGCTTGGCTTTGCGTAATGTACCCCTGGACGAGGAGGCGGAGCCAAAGTTCCAGGTAGGCTTGGCGTCGGCGCGCGTGCTGGCGTCCTCGGCGTTGACGGCCCAGGGGCTGGTCGAGCCGCGGGTTTGTTCGGGTTTCGACAAGGCTCCAGAATCCGGGTTCGTGGGTGTAGCGGTGCACGAATCGGGCTTCCCTGGCGAGCTTTGGCGGCAATAGGATGCGGTACGAGCCTGGCCCGTGCTTGGGTAAGGGCTTCGTGCGGACTGGGGCGGCGTCGCCTTCGAGTCGGCGCTGGAGGCAACGCAAGCGCCACCGGAACTCGACGTGAGACAGGCGATTGTACAATTCACGCGTGGGCCCTTCCGCGGGCCGCATGAAGGGGAACCGGCGGACGAGGGCGGCGGTTGACCGTGTCATCGGAGACGTTGTAGTTGAGGGGACGTAATAGGGAAAAGCATATGGGAAAAAGTGATGGGGCTATGGAAGGGCGCTTGTTCGACGTCTAGTGCGTCGCGCGAGCCAAGACCCGGTTCACGTTTCGCGCGGTTTCCTCGGCCGTGACGCTGGTCCGTAGAATCTCCAGTGGGGCTCCGGTCGCCGCTGCGAGGCCGTGCCCTACCTCACGGTTGAAGCCTTGCTGCGCCTCGATGGAATCGACCGTGTCTGCAACTTCGATCCGGCTGCCCCGACTAGCACGCCTAGCCAACACTTCATTGGGCGGCGCTTCCAAAATGAGGATCAGGTCGACCGCGCGCTTCTCGAGGGCGGGCGGAAGGCTCGCCTCCAACCCGGCGGGAGTCCGGATGGACAGGTGCATGTCGAGGATGCACGAGGCCGGAAGCTTGGCCACGGCGTCCCGTCGCAGCGCGGCCCGGTCCGGCTTTGAGATGGATCGTAGAGCGTCGCGGCCTAGGGAAGGCCATCGTTGTTGCGCCAGCTCTAGCATCAAGGTGCCGAAGTTGAGGATGGGTCGCGGCGTCCGAATAAGGTCCAGAGCAGCCGTTTTGCCCACCCCGGGGACTCCGCTGACGATCGTGATGGCCATTTGTCCTCCGTCCACGCATGGTACGTGTGAATGTGGTCGGCGAGTTTGCGGAATTCGTCAACCTTCTGGTCGTAGGAGGTGTCGGCGAAGCTTTGCCCGCTCGTGCTGGGCAAGAACCAAACGGTCGCCCCGTGGAAGTCGGTCGTGTGGCGCCCATACACAACGGGGACGTTGCCGACTTGAAGGAACGCGCGCGCTGCACGCTTGCTGACGAAAACGATCGTCTTTGGGCGGCGGCTGCGAACGAGGTCTTCCAAGCGTAAGCGGGCGGCGGCGAATTCGTGTTGTGCCAGTTCGCCGGCGTTGGCGGTTGGTCGCTTTGCAACGTCGGTGAATCCGAATCCGTGGCGGACCATCCAATCGTCGTCGTCGGCCGTAACTGGGCGCGGCGTAACTTGGGTTTGGCTGAGCAGGCGCCAGAACATGTTGGTCGGGTGCGCGTAGTAGTGCCCAAGTTGCGCGCTGCGAATGGCCGGGTTGATGCCGACGAACAAGGTGTGCAGGTTTGCGGGCACCTTGTCCGCCAGGTGCAAGGGTTCAGATGTCACGCTGACTGTCCTGCCTGACCGATGCACCTCTCCCGTATAGATAAGTAAAGTTCCGTTCCGGGCCCCCTCCGGAAGGCTTTCCGAGACGTTGGTCATCTGGCCGGTTTAGACGACACGGTGTACTCTTCAGTTTGGAGGGGGTGGGTGAATATCGCCCCGTCGCCCCCGGACCGGACCTCGCGCGGAGCGGCGTCGGCTCCCGATGGCGTGATAAGTCGTCACACCGGTCGGGGGACTCGTCGCAGATGGACGACATGTACAAGCGGGTGCTCCGGGACCTCAGCAAGGGCGCGGATGTCACGGCGTCAATGGGAAAGACGAAGGAACTGTGGGGCTACAGTTTTCGCCTTTCGAATCCCCGCGACCGTATCGTGTACAACCCGGTGCGGGTGTTCAACATCTACCAGGCCGTCGGGTGGTGGATCTGGATGATCTCTGGCCGGTCTGATTTCAACTTCATCAACTACTACAACATTAACGCGCCTCAGTTCAGCTACGATCTGCGCCAGATCGAAGGCGCGTATGGGCCCCGCCTGTTTGGGGCTGGTGCCTTCAGGCAGATTCCCCGTATCATCGAGGGTCTGCAGAAGAAGGCGTCATCGCGTCGCACCGTGGCCGTTGTGTTCGACGCCGCGCACGATAACCGGGAGCGCGACACCGTTGTCGGGCCCGACGGAAGGAAGCGGGCAGGTGAGATTCCATGCACGTTGTCGCTTCAATTTTTGCTGCGCGGGGGTAAGGTCAACTGCATCACGACGATGCGCTCGCAGGACGCGTACGGCCTGCTCCCGCAAGACGTGTTCCACTTCACGATGTTCCAGGAGCTGGTAGCGGCAAGCGTAAAGGCCGAGGTGGGCGAGTATTTGCATCAGGCTGGAAGCTTCCATTACTACCCCGACCGTGTGAAAATGTTCGATGAGACCATCAATGCGGCCGTCCCGGATCGGGGCCAGATGCCGTCCATGATCCAGGGTGACCAGCAAGAGAGGATGCGGGGCGCGATAGCGTTGGAGGAACGCATCCGGGTGAACGCGATCGAGGTCCAGGCCCAGGCGAAGAAATACGGGGCGAACGACCTCATCGAGTACCTTCGTGAAGCAAAGAAACTCGGGCCTTTCTGGGAGGATCTCATTCAGGCCTGCTTGGTGTGGGCCCTCATGCATTCGAAGGCCTTCGATCGGCTCGAGCAACTGATTCCCCAGGTGAACAAGTGGCTCCTGCCATTCGCTCGGGTCAGTTTGAAAATGAAGACCGGACAGCAATTCCTGGACAACTACGCCTTCTCGACTAGCCCGCTCGAAGCGCCTGCACCCTAGTTGCCAGTTGCGCGTACCAGGCGAGTTTCTCCTTGCGTGCGATCTGCTGGTGCCGGTTCGACGGCGTCGGGAGCACGAACACTTCGATGCTATCATAGGGTGCTTGGGGGCCGTACTTTACATCGCTCGTCTTTTTGCGAGCGAAGACGGCGTATGCCTCTTTGCCCACGAAGGCTAGGAGGCGCGGCCTATGAGTGGTGACGATTTGTTTCACCACGGTGCGAGCCTGGAAATAGCTGGCCTTGGTGGCATGGACCGCGCCCTTCGTAGCCCGACGCGTTACGTCGGCAAGCCCAAACCCGCCCGTCAGGATTTCGGCGTCGCGTTCATAGGTCAAAAGTTCGGGCCAGAGTCCGCTCTCGTAGAGAAAGTTCCAGAACTGCGTTGTTGCGCCCGGATAATAGTGTCCCTTCTCAGCGCTCGTAGGTCCAGGCCCCAAGCCAAGGAAGATTGTGTGCGGCTTCTCGGGGATCTTGAAGTTTAGGCTTGGCACTTCGGCCGGCGACCCGTCCAGTCGTCGTTGGCCGGGAATGAGGGCCAGTGCTTTCTCCCGGCGCGCTTTCATGCCTGGGTTCGTGTACGCAGCCAAGGCAGTCTAAACCTCCGGCCGCGGGGTTAGACTTTTCGCCACGCAACGCCACCGTTGCCCGAGGACGGGCCGTCGCGGAAGCCACCCACGCAGTCCCGCGAGCGGGACGAATCGTAGGCCGATCTTCGACGTCGCCCGGATGCAGCCTTGCCGCGCTTGGGAGTCGCCCCTTTGCTGCGAGTGGTCGTGTTGCGCTGCGTCGGCGTGGCCGGTTGCATGGCGGTCTCGTATTCGACTAATTCGTGCAGGGTGACTCCGAAGGACTTCTCTGCCCCTCAGGGCTTTGAGTGGGCCGCACGCGTCGATGAGCTTCGCGCGCCCCTCCACCTCGCTCTAAGCGTGACGCCGCCGGGTTGCCACAACTGACGCTAGGAGGACAACAACGACGATGAATCCCAGAAATGGGGTTCCAGAACCGTTACCCGTCAGGGCGTCGACCTCAGCAGGGATAATCCGCGTCGTCGGATCAACGACGGTTGCACGCAGGCGGGCGACTGCGACCACGTTCGGGTTGTCCGCGTTTTCAGCCACGAAAAACAGTTCCGACCGTTCGCCTTCGGATGCGTCGAAGGGGACGTCGACAAGGAGCATGACCTGGGGGCGCTCGCCAGGGCCGAGACGTACTTCGGGTTCTCCGGTGAACCTCGCCCAATCCTTGTTGTGACCTTCCACCAAAAGTCGGATTGTCTGTTTGCTGGACGCATTGTTCGCCAGCAGGAATGGGAACGAGATCGTTTGGCCGGGATTCGCGAACTTCTCGAACGGGGCAAGCGCTTCAAGGGCCAAGGCGCCCACGTTCTGGAATGCCTGGTCGATCGGATCGTGGTATTCGACGAGGGGCAACGTGAGCTCCGAGCCCTTCACGATGAGCGTCGGGCTCGTGTCGGAGGTACCGACGTTCGGGGGATGCGTTGGCGCGTTGGTCTGTAGGCGAAGGTCGAGGCCCAGGTTTGCGCCTTCATAATATGGAATGATGTCGGCCACGGCCGCGACCATCAGTGGGACTTCGAACGTACGCGGAACCCCGGCCGCAAGGGCCGCGGTTTCGGACACGCCGCGGCCGATTTCGACCCATTGGCCCGGACAGTCAACTCGGGGACTCGTGGCATTCCGAGCGTCGCAGAAACGGAGGACCGCGTGCAATTCTGCAGAAGTGACCGCAACAGGACTGTCGATGTTGGCAAGAAGCGACCCCGGCTGGGTCACGTCGAAGTCCAGGCCGATGAGCAGGTGCGGGTTCATGGTGAACGACCACTCTGCTGATGGGGCCGCGGCGTACTCGTTGTCCGCGATGGCCATGTCGCGGGATGGGCAGGCGGGGATCGGTTCGTCAACGGCTCCGTCGGCCGATGCGTCTTCGACGGGACTGATCCATTCGTACGCGGATTCGCATATGCTGGCGGCGACGGGTGGGTCCCCGCCTGTCTGGTAGTTTAGGAGGCCGATTTCCGCCGGCCCGGAGTGGAACCACAACTTGTTGTGGTGGCCTGCCGGTTGCGGGACGTCGAGCCAATATACCCCGAGATGAAGGAGGCTCCAAGAGTTCGGGTCGGTAGCGCTTTCGGCCCGTACTTGGAAGAATGCGATATCGCCGTGACGATGATTGAAGCCCATGGAAAGTATGACGGGGACCGTTACGGTCCGGTCGGCTGGGACCTTGACGCGGGGCGGTGCTCGGAGGCTCCATGAGGGTTCATCGTGTTGGATCGATAGAAGGACGGTGTCGTCGGCGGCGCCGAAGTTCGCGATCTCCAAGGGGTAGACGAGCGTAGTGGACTCTCCGTTGCTTAGTCGGATCGGCTCGGGTGTGAACAGGGCGATTTGTCCACTGCTCGTCACGTTGCTGAGTGCGCTCTCATACATGGGCGCGAATCCCGTGTCGGGCGCGCGGTCGCGGATGTCCATCTCCGCGCGCCCGGAGATGAAGCTGCCCTCGGTGGGGTTCGTGGCGGCGAACGCGTGGATTCCTTCAAGGCGGTGTCCTGCGCCGAAGGTTGTGTAGGATTCGTTTGAGAGCTCGCGCCGGGGCACGTTGAAGCGGACGATACCACGTGGGATGTCTGAAGTCCCTGGGATGCAGCGGGTGGAGACCCGGACCGCGCCCTCCTCAAGGGGGTATCGCGACTGCAAGTATGCGACGCATTCGCGAGATTTGGGATCGGACAGCAGGATCGAATGTTCCGCGGCGCCGAGATGGAAGCGGAGGACGATGCCGTTCCCGCTGAAGGGACGCGGCGGGGCCTCTGCCGACCGTTCCAGGGTTTTCATCTGAAGTCCAAACTCGATGTCGTCGATTGTTTCGTTGTCCACCCAGAAAGCGAGCACGTCAAGATAATCGAGCTGACTTGGCACCGCCTGGTTCTGTGGCTGGATACGCACATCGCCTGCCGGGTCGGACATGTGGACCGCGGTGCCCGCGGGACGGGAACCGGTTGGCTCCTGGTCGGCCCCACGAGCCGATTCGGCGCGGACGTCGACTGCCAAAACCGCGCCCAGGAGCATGGCAGCAAAGACCGTCGCAACAACGCCAGTCCCAGGGTTCACGGACCCAACGCTGTTCGGGCACTATTTACGCATTTTGGGAAGCCGCGGCAAATGGGAAGAATGCCCAACTTCCACGGCACTTTTCAAAAACACACTAAATGCCGTGCAAACGGGACACGCATCGCGCCGGGCTCGCAGTGGGATTCCTCGGCCGTTGCGATTGGATTCAGACGTATGCCACGTCGACCTGGGAAACCGTGCCGTCGGCCATGGGCGACGGGCCGAGTGTGCGGTCCGATCGCACTCGACGGCGAACTTCCTTATCACGCTCCGCCTCTTCGATCCAATGGTTCTTGGCGACAGAGTCGCCGATCCGCGCCGATGCCACCGCCAGGACGTACGCGAACGTGGCGCGGTCCTGTCCGGTCTGGACTTGGAAACTGGGCTCCAGCGCGCCCACGGCGGCTTCGGGATTTCCTTCCTGCATGTAGCTTGCGGCGATCAGTAGCAAGGCGCGAGGATCCTTTCGGTTGCGGCGAAGAGCCTTACCCGCGGCAGCCCGCGCCTCCGTGGGACGACGGTCCTCAAGGGCGTCGGCCGCGAAGGCGAGGAGCGCGTCTGGGTGCGCGTGAACGGGCCAGAATCGGAATGCGCCGACCGCGGCGGCGCTCAACATGAACAGGGAGGCCAGCAACCACAACGGTGTCGCTTGGTTCGGAGCAGCGGCCTTGAACGATCCCGAGATCGGTCGGGCCTGGCCGGATCCGATTGCAGGGCCGACGGTCGTCGATTCTGGCGAAGACGTGAACTCCTTTGCACTCGACCGCAACCCGTCGATGATCAATGTGTCATCGCCCGGCTTCAATGGCAACAAGGTGTCGCCCGAGAACGTCGCGTCGGAATCTTCAAGTCGGTATGAATTGGCCGCACTCTGAATCAGGCCGCTGGCCTTTGCGAGGTGTACCTTGCCCTGCACCTCGAGGTCCATGGATTGCGCGTTTGCTTGCAGCAGTCCGCTGTCCTGCTCGATGCGCATCGTCCCGCCGTTCACGTCCAGCCGGAGGAGTTGCGCATGTTCTTCACGGGTGATTCCACGAGGGGCAATGGAGTTGGGCGCGGTGGCGTTCTCGTACCAGACCCCGCTGCGGAATACGTCCTCCGTTTCGGCTACCCTGAGATCGCCGCGCCAAAGATAAACTTGGAAATTCCCGGCGATTTCGATTCGCCCGCCGGTACACCGCGCGATAACGGATCCGGGAAGGATAGGAAATTCCGTCTCCAAGGGGGTGGGACCGGCGGACGTGGAACGGTTGGAGGTCATGCCACCTCTCCAGGTTTCTGCTTCGACCTCAGAGCCAAAGCATTTCCCACTAGACTGGAAATCGACGGTTGCCTCCTCCAAGAGGATGAGCTGATTGGCAAGCGCGTGGTCCACCGAATGAACGCCTTCAACGTCAGAGAACCGCTTTTCCCCATGACGGGGCTCGAAAGAGTGCGAGTATAGTGAACCCTCTGGATCCGACTCAGACTGTCCGAAGCCTTGGCGAACCACGTGAGTCCAGTTCACAGTCAATTGGGCGGCCGACAGTCGCATCGATGCCGAGACGTTTTCGCCGCCATCATCCAACAACAACGCGCGCGACGCACCGAGAGTGACCTTTGCAAGCCCTTCCGCGCGGACACTTTGCACGGTAACGCTTCCCGTGTACACAGCGCCCGTCTGGGCCGACGCTATGGAGGTAGCAAGGAGGGTAAAGACAAGAAAGAGGGGAAGAGAAAGGCCTAACGTTTGGTTCGCACGACCTGGAGCCTTCAAACCACTACCGGGCATTCTTCCCAGTGGATTACCACGAAGGGAAACTGGCTCCACGTCTCGACGCACGAGCGGATCGATTCCACGAAGCCCATCGTGTCTCGGACTTCGGAGTCCGGCGACGGGGCGGCTTCGGCCCCCGGTGCTGTTGCGAGCAGCAGCGAGATGATCGCTACCCCCGTCATCCATGGTCGCGCTGCAGGCCTGTTTGCGGCATTAACATTGTGTCCCCGCATATGGAGTCACAAAAGGCGTCCAAACCGCGGGCGAAAGGAACGGTTCTGTCCCAATCGGTAACGCGTCGCCGAAATTTCCGCATCCCGGCGCACGTGATTCAACTGGTTTGTGTTCCAATCAGTAACGTGTCATGCGCTCGCCGGCAATGCCCATGCTCAGTGACGGCAAGAGTCTTGAACTAACACGCCGCCTTGGGTCTCCTCGGGGGGTCCAAGATTTGGTGATCGGTCTTGGTATCCTGGCCTGGATTCTTGACCAGCTTCTTCGGGCCATTCCTTTCGCCTCCCTCCGTCGATCGAAAGACGACAGGCACCCGACTCGGACGGCCATCTTGCAGTACATCACCGACCATCCCGGCGTCACCTTACAAGAACTGGACAAAGCACTCAAATTGAATCGTGGCACGTCGTCATACCACCTCCGCCGTCTGCGACGCCAGCGGCTGATCGCCACCGTCCGGGCCGGCCGCGAGACACACTTTTTCCTGAGCGAGAACTGGCCTGACGAGAAAGAAGCCGTGTCTGCCCTTCTGCGCGGCCGATGTCTCTCCATCGCCGCCGCGGTCACCGCGAATCCAGGTACCCACCAGAAGGAGCTACTCGACAGGTTCCATACAAGTCGAAAAGTGATTCGCCCGAACCTCGACATGCTGGTCGAACGGGACCTCCTCGAAGAGAAACCCATCAGCCGATACCGACGATACTATCCGACGAACCGATTGAACCGGCTACTGCCGTTCCTGGCCTGGCGGACCACCGAGCCAGAAGACCCAGCCGCGCACCCCGGCCAGGCCGATGCATCAGACCGCGAACCCGAGCCGCCAACGGACTAGTCGCCGCGAAGCCTTCCCTCCCGTTTCGACTCACAAACCAAAGGAGCCGCACGGGCCGCGATCGCAATCTTCGCGCGCGAATACTTTCCGCCGTTTCCCAATCTGTTTCAATAGACCGTACCACGCCTCTGGCCCTTGCCAAGCTTGCCGTTTCTCATGCCGGAGAAAGACCATCCTTCCACGGCTTCAACGCCAACCCCTTCACGACACGCGGAGCCTTCTCGGGTTATGGCCGACGCGTTCCGCCTTTTGATCGTCGCGCGAAATTCTCCCCCGCTCGAGTTGGATGAAATACGAGCGCTCGTGGACCACAGGCGCGTCGACGGTGCGTTGGATTTCCTGGCCCGAAGGCGGTGGGCGATCGTGGCCGCGACCGCGATCGACGGCACATTCTATCGATCGATACAGGCCACACCAGAGGGGACTGACGCTCTGAACGCTTTCAACACGCGGAAACCTACGGCCGCGGCGAGGATTCGACTGCAGGCGGGTTTGCGCGAAATACTTTGGATGCTCCAGGATGGCCCCACGCCCGAGCCGGGCGTGCGGGAGAACCTGGCCGTCTGCGGCCTCGGCGAACTTGCTTCCACTGCAATCAGCAGACTGGTAAAGCAAGGAAAGGTGAAGCGCCGACGGTATCGTGGCCGCATGTTCCTAGAGATGGCCGCGGGAATTGGACGGATGTCCGGAAGCCGAGCTCGAACTAGGAATGCGCTAACGCGGGCGTCGTCTGGCAAGTCCCAACGCTGAAATGACCAGAACGACGCCGACAAAGCCGACGCCCGCCGTCGTGCCAGTCTGCTCCGCCGAAGGCAGGGTCGCCCCCGTGGATTCGCCCGTCTCACCATTTTCATCAGAGCCGTTTCCGGAGGCTGGGCGTAGACCGTCCAACGCGAACATCCCCATGCTCCTAGCCGCGTCGCCATTGTAGTAGATAGGTGAAACGAAAGCACCGGGAACCCGGGGGCCCTTCCCTTCGCGGCAATTCAGGTCCAACTGCCCGATCGACTCTCCTAGGTTCTGCAGACGGGCACGCTCAACGTTCCACGTAAGGTAGCCCGGGGCGGCGAAAACGCCCTCGAAGGAAAACGGGACGTCGATGCCGGCCTCGGTCGCGACGTTGTCACGGTTCGGAATGTACGTCAGCGACGTCGACAGCGTCCCTTTCGTGTTCGTGTTGTCCCAGACCGGGTACAAGGTCCCAAGCACGTCGTCGCCGGCCGTGAGATTCAACCGGCCTTGGCAGTGGATCGCGCTGCCGTCGATCGCGTTCTTGAGCGGGGAGGTGTCGGCGGCCTTCCAGTGAAGGCCGACCATGTCTGTTTGGTTGTCGTAATCGATCCAAAAACCGAGGATGTCAAGATAGTCCGATTCTCGGGCCACATCCGCGGCGTGGTACGCCACGTCGTCCGGTGCGTCCACGAGTTCGGGCTCGTTTTCTGTCCCTTCGATGCCGGTCGCGGACGCCGTGGCCGGCAAAACAAGAACGGCGAAAACGGCGCACAGGCGGACGAGCATAGTCACGGAAGGTCGTACGGCAAACAAAAACCTGCGCTTCACGCCCCCGTCAGGACGCGCCATCTGTTACCGGGTGGGCCACAAAAGAGGACGTGGCAAAGCGGCTCCTTGTCCTCCCGATGCCCGACATTCCCCCCGCCCCGATTGCGAAAAGGTTCCGGTTCCTGGCGTTTGGTCTCGGCGCATTGTTCGGTGCTGCGGCGTTCTACGCCGCGGGGACCATCGGTCCTGGAGCCGAGGCCCTTGGGCTCGGCGCCGCACCCGCCTCCGCCGTCGTGCAGACCAATGATGTCGTTTTCTATCACCTGACGGCACACGCTGCGAACAACTCGCTCGTGTTCACCTCCGATCCCACCGTGCTGGAGAAAACTCCTGGGCTCACGCAACTGGTGCCCGAGCTTGGTTACCCCGACCGCGGCGTCCGCAACGTGACCATGTGGGACGCGTTCACGGTCCCGGAAAAACTCCAGGACCGGTGGTACCCGCAACCATACTTGCATGGTCTTCGTGAAGGAGACAGGATGCAGACGCCGTTCGTGTACCGGCCGTTCGGGATCGCGCCGGTTCCAACGCTCTCAAAATCGCTCGGACCACTTGCGCGCGAGTTCACGTTGAACCTGGACGAAGCGTACTCCGAGCGAAACGCGACCCGGTCAGAACAGGACTACGGGCCCCGCGACGGCTTCGTCGTCGGTGAAACCATCCCCTACATGGGCACCCTGGGAGCGACGGTCCGAAAACTGGACGCGGATGTCGCGACACTCTTCTTGGAAGCGCAGGGCGAGGAGACCGTCCGGAGCGACGCCTTTGGCTTCGACGTACGAATCCACCTCCTGCCTGACGGGATGGTCACGCTTGAACCGCTCCTGGCGCCGGGGCAACAATTCACGACGGCCGGGTGCGGCTTGCCGAAGAACACGCTCGCCGCGGGCACCTACAAAGTGGTGGGCGAGAACGAATCAGAGTTCCGGTTCGAACGCGTCTTCACTGACATCCAGCTCCTGCTCAGCGAAGGCCCCATGCGGTTCACCCTCCAAGTCGTCGACATCCAGCGTCCAATCACCCAGCAGGAGTGAACAACAAATGGTAGGCAACAAAATTGCAAGAGCCATCAGCGCGATGTTGATCATCGCGACGCTCGCAGCGGGAACGACCGTGGTCGGAGCCGTCCACACGCCAACCGCCCCGGTCCCCACACCCGGTCAAACGGTCGACGTGTTCCTGTCCGACCAGACATGTAACGCGGTAGGATGTGCCGTCTGTGAAGTGCTCGCCATCCAAGACTGCGCCCGCCAGAACGAACAGCCAGACGGCGGCGACCACTGCCACGAATTCGAAGACGAATGCCACTGCCACTGGGAATGCGTCCCAGTCGTCGCCGGCGCCTAGGAGGAAAGACCAATGAAACAGATCCTAGGAGCAGCCGCCCTGGCACTCATGGTCGCCTTTGCCGTCGCCCCCTCAGGGGCATCCACGACAACGGTCCCTGTGCCGGACACCACGGAAAGCATCAACGGCTACTTCGCCGACGACACCTGCGACGCGGCGACGTGCAACATCTGCGCACTGACCGCCGTCGTCGACTGCGTCGCGCAGGCCGGTGGGGTCACTAGCCAAATCTGCGAGCCACCGGAAGAGGATCCAGAAGCGTGCCACTGCCAGTGGACGTGCGGCCCGATCATCGAAGCGTCAGCGACCCGCACCAGCCGTTAGAAGTACACGAAACGCAATCTGGTGCCGTGAAGCCCGCGGCACCATTCTCTTCCCCTTATAGGGTTCCATAAAATGCCTGAAACGTCACGCCTGCGACAAACAGTCGGCCC